>NZ_CP060704.1:645000-957731 GCF_014353015.1 Chitinimonas koreensis | reverse complement strand
GAACGCCACCGGCTACGTGGTGCCGCAGAAGAAGGCCGCGATCGCCTCCAAGGCCACCGGCCGGCTCGAATGGCTCGGCGTGCGCGAGGGCAGCCCGGTCAAGGCCGGTGAAGTGATCGCCCGGCTCGAGAGCGCCGACCTCGAAGCCCAGGTGGCGCAGGCGGTCGCCAACGTCGAATCGGCCCGCGCCCGGCTCAAGCAGGCCGAAGCCGAATCGCTCGAGGCCGGCCGCGCGATGCGGCGCAGCCGCGAACTGCGGGCCCAGGGCTTCATCTCCGGCGCCTCGGACGACAACGCGGTCTCGCGCGCCCAGCAGGCCCAGGCCGCGGTCGGTGCCCAGGCGGCGGCGGTGCGGCAGGCCCAGGCCGCGCTGGTCCTCGCCCGCGTCAACCTCGACAACGCCTTCATCCGCGCGCCGTTCGACGGCGTGGTGCTGACCAAGACCGCCAACGTCGGCGACGTGATCTCGCCGTTCAACGCCGGCGCCGACTCCAAGGGCGCGGTGGTCAGCATGGCCGACATGGCCACGCTCGAAGTCGAGGCCGACGTGTCCGAGGCCAGCCTGTTCAAGGCGCGGCAGGGCCAGCCGTGCGAGATCCAGCTCGATGCGCTGCCCGATCTGCGGCTGTTGGGCGAGGTGCGCAGCATCGTGCCCTCGGTCGATCGCGCCAAGGCCACCGTCACCTTCAAGATCGGTTTCGTCGAGCGCGATGCGCGCGTACTGCCCGAGATGAGCGCCAAGGTCGGCTTCCTGTCCCGCCCGCTGACGGCGGACGAGCGCCAGCCGCGGCTGGCGCTGAACCCCAAGGCGGTGGCCGACGGCGCGGTGTTCGTGGTGCGCGACGGCCACGCGCGGCGGCGGCCGGTCACGCTCGGCGGCAAGCTCGGCGACCTGGTCGAGGTGAAGGCCGGCCTGGCGCTCGACGACAGCGTGGTGCTCGAACCGGGCGCGCTCGAGGACGGCGCCGCGGTGACGGAGAAGAAGCCGTGAGCGAAGTACCGGCCACGCCCGCCGTCGCGCTGCAGCACGTGAGCAAGCACTACCTGCGCGGCGGCCAGACGCTGCCGGTGCTGACCGACATCGACTTCGACATCGCCCGCGGCGACTTCCTCGCGCTGATGGGGCCGTCGGGCTCGGGCAAGTCGACGCTGCTCAACCTGATCGCCGGCATCGACCGCCCGAGCGGCGGCCGCATCGTGGTCGACGGCATCGACATCGCCGGGCTCGGCGAGGCCGATCTGGCCGACTGGCGCGCCCGCCACGTCGGCTTCATCTTCCAGTTCTACAACCTGATGCCGGTGCTGACCGCGCTGGAGAACGTCGAGCTGCCGCTGATGCTGACCGACCTGAGCCGGCGCGAGCGGCGCGAGCACGCCCTGCTGGCGCTCGAGATGGTCGGCCTGGCCGACCGGGTCGAGCATTACCCGAACGAGCTGTCGGGCGGCCAGCAGCAGCGCGTGGCGGTCGCCCGCGCGCTGGTCGGCGACCCGGACCTGATCGTGGCCGACGAGCCGACCGGCGACCTCGACCGCAAGTCGGCCGGCGAAGTGCTCGACCTGCTCGGCCGGCTCAACCTGGAGCTCGGCAAGACCATCGTGATGGTGACCCACGACGCGCGCGCGGCCGAGCGCGCCCATGCGATCCGCCACCTGGAGAAGGGCGAGCTGTCGGCGCTCGAGGTGCGTGAGCCGGTCGGGCCGCGCTCGGTCGGGCCGAGCTCGACCGGCCCCCGCCGGGACGAGCCGGACCAGGCGGCCGCCGCGCCGAGGCAGGACTGAGCGATGCTCGGCTTCCTCGCCCGCATGGCCCTGAAGAACGCGCTGCGCCACCGCCTGCGCGCGCTGCTCACGCTGGCCGGCCTGACCATCGCGGTGCTCGCCTTCGGCCTGCTGTCGACCGTGGTGTCGGCCTGGTACGCCGGCGCCGACGCGGCGTCCGACAAGCGCCTGATCACCCGCAACGCGATCTCGCTGGTGTTCGCGCTGCCGATCGCCTACGGCGAGCGCATCCGCACGGTCGACGGCGTGCGCGGCCTGTCCTGGGCCAACTGGTTCGGCGGCATCTACATCGAGGAGAAGAACTTCTTCCCGCAGTTCGCCATCGACCCGGCCAGCTACCTGCCGCTCTACCCGAATTCGTGGTCGATCCGGCCCAGCAGGCCGCCTTCGTGCGCGACCGCCAGGGCTGCCTGGTCGGCAGGAAGCTGGCCGAGCGCTACGGCTGGAAGGTCGGCGACACCATCGCGCTCAAGGGCACCATCTTCCCCGGCACCTGGACCTTCGTGCTGCGCGGCATCTACCGCGGCCGCCAGGCCAGCACCGACGAGAACCAGTTCTTCTTCCACTGGCACTACCTGAACGAGCGGGTGAAGCAGATCTACCCGCGCCGCGGCGACAGCGCCGGGGTGTTCGTGGTCGGCATCGAGGACGGCGGCGAGGCGGCGCTGGTCAGCGAGCGCATCGACGCGCTGTTCCGCAACTCGCTGGCCGAGACGCTGACCGAGACCGAAAAGGCCTTCCAGCTCGGCTTCGTGGCGATGACCGAGGCCATCGTCATCGCGATCCGGCTGGTCAGCTACGTGGTGATCCTGATCATCATGGCGGTGATGGCCAACACCATGGCGATGGCGGCACGCGAGCGCACCGCCGAGTACGCCACGCTGAAGGCGCTCGGCTTCGCGCCGGCCACGGTCGGCCTGCTGATCGCGTTCGAATCGCTGCTGCTGGCGGCGCTCGGCGGCGCGCTCGGCATGCTGCTGACCTGGCCGGCGGTGCGGGCGATCGGCCAGGCGCTCGACAACGTGTTCCCGGTGTTCAACGTGGCCCCGGCGACGGTGGCCGCCCAGGCGCTGGCCGCGCTGGCGGTGGGGCTGGTGGCGGCGCTGGCGCCGGCCTGGCGGGCGATGCGGGTCAAGGTGGTCGACGGTCTGCGCGCGCGGGCCTGAGCCGGCCGGTGTCGGCGAAGCCGCTGTGCTATACCGCAGGCGAGCGGCACCCGGCGCCCCGAGCCCAGCCAAGACCGCCCCCGGAGCAGCGAAGATCCGCCCACCTGGCCCAGCCGGGCCAGGTCCATGCCGACCCATGCCGGACGCCCCGCGATCCGGCCGACGAAAGGATTCGCCATGTCTCCGCTGCGCCATGCCGCGCCCCTCCTCGCCCTGCTCCTTTCCACCCTGGCCCTGGCCGCCGACCTGCGCACCGTGGCGCAGGACGCCACCGAGCCGAAGTTCGTCATCGCCGGCGGCAAGGTCACCGGCCTGTGCATCGACATCTACCGCGCCATCGAGAAAGCCGACCCCGGCCTGCGCTTCACCGGCGACCAGGCCGCGATGCCGCTGGCGCGCGCCGAATCGGAGATGGCGGCCGGCAACATCGACGCCAACTGCGGCCTGGTGCACAACAAGGAGCGCGACCAGGCCTACGTCTTCATCGACCCGCCGCTGTTTCCGGTCGACTACCTGCTGCTGACCCGGCGCGACGACCCGATCGAGGTCGCCAGCTGGGACGAGGTGCGCAAGCTCGGCGCCAAGGGCCAGGTGCTGGTCAATGCCGGCACCGGCCAGGTCAAGCGGCTGGAGGACATGGGCGGGCTGACCATCGACGCCAGCGCCAAGCTGCCCCAGCAGAACCTGCAGAAGCTGGCCTCGGGCCGCGGCCGCTTCTACTACGTGCGCTCGCTCGGCCTGCGCGGCGAGCTCAAGCGCGCCGGCGTGGCCGACCAGTTGCGCATCCCGTCGCGCGCCATCGAGAGCACGCCGTTCCACCTGCTGCTCGGCAAGCATGTCCCGAAGGACGTGGTCGAGCGCGTGCGCAAGGCCGTCGCCCAGCTGGCCGCCAGCGGAGAGCTGGCCCGGCTGCTCGACAAGTGGGACGACCAATAGGACCGGCCGATGGCCTTCGCCCGCATCCCGCTCAACTACGCCTGGCGCAACCTGCTGACGCGGCGGCTGACCACCGCGCTGACCGCCGGCGGCATGGCGCTGGTGGTGTTCGTGTTCGCCACCGTGCTGATGCTCGAGGCCGGCCTGACGCAGACGCTGACCGCCACCGGGCTCGACGCCAACGTGGTGGCGATCCGCAAGGGTTCGCAGACCGAGGTGCAGAGCGGGCTGTCGCGCGCCGAGGCGGCCATCGTCGAGAGCGACCCGGCGGTGGCGCTCGACCGCCACGGCCGCCGCCTGGTCAGCAAGGAATGCGTGGTGCTGATCTCGCTGGCCAAGAAGGCCAGCGGCAGGCCGTCCAACGTGGTGGTGCGCGGCGCGGGCGAGCAGGGCCTGGCGCTGCGGCCGCAGGTGCGGCTGGTCGAGGGCCGGCCGTTCCGGCCCGGCAGCTCGGAGATCGTGGTCGGCCGCGCGATCGCCGACGGCTTCGACGGCGTGGCGCTCGGCTCGACCCTGCGTTTCGCGCGGCGCGACTGGACCGTGGTCGGCATCTTCGACGCCGGCCGCAGCGGTTTCGATTCGGAGGTCTGGGGCGACGCCGAGCAGATGATCCAGGCCTTCCGCCGCATCAATTTCTCGGCGCTGGTGTTCCGGCTGGCCGAGCCGGACGCGTTCGAGGCGCTGCGCGCGCGGCTCGAGGCCGATCCGCGGCTGACCGCCGAGTACAAGCGCGAGACCCGCTTCTACGCCGACCAGAGCCAGGTGATGGCGACCTTCATCTCGATCCTCGGCAGCGTGCTGTCGGCGATCTTCTCGGTCGGCGCGGTGATCGGCGCGATGATCACCATGTACGCCGCGGTGGCCAACCGGATCGGCGAGATCGGCGCGCTGCGCGCGCTGGGCTTCCGCCGCGCCAGCATCATGGCGGCCTTCCTGGCCGAGGCGCTGCTGCTGTCGCTGCTGGGCGGGCTGGCCGGCCTGGCGCTGGCCTCGTGCATGCAGTTCTTCGCGATCTCGACGATGAACTGGCAGACCTTTTCCGAGCTGGCCTTCCGCTTCACGCTGACGCCGGCGATCGCGCTGCAGTCGCTGCTGTTCGCGCTGGGGATGGGGCTGGTCGGCGGCTTCCTGCCGGCCCTGCGGGCGGCGCGGCTGCCGATCGTCGACGCCTTGCGGCCTGATCGGGCCGCCGCGGATACGAGATGTCCCTGTAGGAGCGGCTTCAGCCGCGAATCGGCGATCGCATCACGGATGCCGATTCGCGGCTGAAGCCGCTCCTACCGGGCTGATCGGCATGCCGACGCAGGTCGAACTCCAGTCCGACGGTGCCATCGATCGCAGGCCGCCGTCGGACTTGAAGTCCGACCTACATCGACAGCCGGGATCGCCGGCTCGGCGCCCGGCGCGCACCGAGCCGGCGAGCGCGGGCCGGGCCGGGCCGCCCCAAGCCGGCATCGGGCTGAACGCTTCGCGCCGCCAGGCCTCCAAGCTAACCGCCATCCACTTCGGTGCCCTCGCTCATCCCATGCCCCGCAAGCATCTCCGCCGCTGGCTGCCGCAGCGCGAAACGCTCGAGCGCAATGCGCTGCTGCGCCGCTGCGCGCCCTTCCTGAGCCATCCCAACCTGTGGCACCTGAACCGCCACTCGGTCGCCGGCGGCCTGGCGGTGGGCCTCGCTTGCGGCATGATCCCCGGCCCGTTCCAGATCGCCGCGGCGATTCCGCTGGCCATCCTGTTCCGCGTCAACCTGCCGGTGGCGGTGTTCGGCACGCTGTTCAGCAACCCGTTCACCATCGTGCCGCTCTACCTGGCGGCCTTCGCCATCGGCAACCTGCTGACCGGCGCCGGCCACGGCCCGGTGTCCTGGCCGGCCGCGCCGGTGGTCGACTGGAGCCAGCCCGGCGCCAGCATCGCGGCCTGGATCGGCTGGATGACGACGCTCGGCACCCCGCTGGCGATCGGCCTGGTCGCGCTGGCGGCGCTGCTGGCGCTGGCCGGCTATGCGCTGGCGCGGCTGGGGTGGCGGCTGCATGTGCTGCATGCTTTGCGGCAGCGGAGGCTGCGGCGGATGGGGTAAGGATTGGGAAGGGGGAAGAGAGAAGGGGGAAGGGTAACCCCATCCCCTCCCAGCCTCCCCCTTGAAGGGGAGGGGCTGTGCAGCGATAGCTCTATCGCCTGCGATCGTTCAGTCAACCGCGACCACTCCCTCCCCTTCAAGGGGAGGGCCGGGGTGGGGATGGGGTTACCCTTCCCCTTCCCCCTTCTCTCCTCCCCCTCACGCTCCTGCAGCAACACCTCCCGCGCCGCCCGCAACACCTCCGCGCTCAGCCGCTCCAGCTTGGGCGACTGCACCTTCCAGCGATGCCAGTACAGCGCCACGTCGGTCGGATGGGCCGGCGCGAGGTCGATCAGTTCGCCGCGCACGACCGCTTCGCCGTATTGCAGCTCGGGCGCCATGCCGTAGCCGAGGCCGAGCCGGATCGCGGCGAGGAAGGATTCGCTGGCCGGCACGTAGTGGCAGGGATAGCTGCCGGCGGCCAGCCCCAGCTGGCGTTGCAGGAACTGCGCCTGCAGCATGTCCTTGCGGTTGAATACCAGCAGCGGCGCCCGCCGCGCCGCCTCGCGCGTCAGGCCGTCGGGCAGCCAGCGGGCGACGAAGCGCGGCGCGGCCAAGAGGCGGTAGCGCATCACCCCGAGCGGCTCGGCCACGCAGCCGCGCATCGGCCGCGGCTCGCTCGACACCCCGGCCAGCGCCAGGCCCGCCTCGAGCAGCGTGTAGGTGTGGTCCTGGTCGTCCACCGTGATGTCGAGCAGCAGTTGCTCGTCGAGCAGGAAGTCGGCCAGCGCCGGCAGCAGCCAGGTCGCCAGCGTATCGTTGTTCACCGCCACCGGGATGGACAGCGGCCGCGCCTGCTCCTCGGCCAGCTCGGCGACGAACTCGTCCTCGAGCAGGCTGCTGCGGCGCAGGTACTGCACCAGCCGCTGGCCGGCGCGGGTGGCGCGGCAAGGCCGGGCGCGGATCAACAGCGGCGTGCCGAGCTCGGCTTCCATCGCGCGCACGCGCTGCGAGATCGCCGACGGCGTCAGGTGCAACCGGGCGGCGGCCTGCTCGAAACTGCCGGTTTCGATCACGGCGAGCAGGGCTTCGCCTTTGCGGATGTCGAGTTGCATGTTGGATCCCGTGAAAGGTGAAACGTGAAAAGTGAAACGTGGACCCCATCCCCACCCCAACCCTCCCCTTGAAGGGAGGGAGCGAGTCGGTGACCGGCTGAACGATCACCGGTGATAGGGCGGCCTCTGCACGGCTCCTCCCCTTCAAGGGGAGGCTGGGTGGGGGATGGGGTCCGCATTTCACGTTTCACCTTTCACATTTCACCTCTAATGAAGAGATTTTCATCCATCCCGCGAAATACTGAATAACGTTTCATTCCCAGCCCGCCCTCCCGACAATGGCAGCCAGTCCAAGGGAGAACCGCCATGCTGGCATCCACCGTCTATCTCAAGGGGCTCGGCGTCTGCGCCAGCCTGATCATGGCCATCGGCGCGCAGAACGCCCACGTGCTGCGCATGGGCCTCAAGCGCCAGCACGTCACGCTGACGGTGATCGTCTGCATCCTGATCGACGCGACGCTGATCGGCCTCGGCGTGGCCGGCATGGGCGCGCTGGTGCAGTCCTCGCCGCTCTTGCTGGCGACGGCGCGCTGGGGCGGCGCGGCCTTCCTGCTGGTCTACGGCCTGCGCAGCTGGCGCGCGGCCTTCGCCGCCGGCGCGCTCGAGGTCGGCGGCGAGCAGCCGCGGCTCGGCGCGCGCCAGGCGCTGCTGATGGTGCTGGCGCTGTCGCTGCTCAATCCGCACGTCTACCTCGATACCGTGGTGCTGCTCGGCGCCATCGGCGGCCAGCAGCCGGAGACCGAGCGGCTCGACTTCGTCGCCGGCGCCATGACCGCCTCGGTGCTGTGGTTCTGCGCGCTCGGCTACGGCGCGCGGCTGCTGTCGCCCTGGTTCGCCAAGCCGATCGCCTGGCGCGGCATCGACGCGCTGACCGGCACCACCATGCTGGTCATGGCCGGCATGGTGGCGGCCGGCTGATCCCCCTCTCACCTCACAGGAAGCACGCCATGGCTGCGATCAACGACCTCTCCACCCTGCTGGCCAGCCTCGAGCCGGCACTCGATCCGGGCCGCTACGCCTACGTGGCGCTGCCGCTCGGGTGCAGGCCCGACGGCATCGAGGCGCTGGCGAGCTTCCGCGAGCGCGAGGGCTGGACGCTGGTGGTGGCGGCCGAGGTCGCGGCGGCGCATGGACTGCCGGTGCTGTTCGAGGCCGCCTGGATCACCCTGACGGTGCATTCCGACCTCGCCGCGGTGGGCCTGACCGCGGCCTTCGCCCAGGCGCTGGGCGAACGCGGCATCTCCTGCAATGTGATCGCGGCGGCCTATCACGACCACCTGTTCGTGCCGGTGGAGCAGGCGGAAGCGGCGATGGAGGCGCTGCACGCATTGCAGCGCGCGCATGCGATCGAATAGGACAATGCGCCGGCACGCCCGGTGGTCGGGCCTTACGCCCGACAGCGCCGCCGGATCGTAGCCGCAGCCGGGTGGAAGCCCGGCCCAGGTTCGCCGGGCAGCGACCTCGAGGACGGCGCCGTCGGGCGTGAAGCCCGGCCCACGGCGGCGCGCCGCCGCGCCAGGTCAGCCGAGCTTCGCCTTCACGTAACGCCCCGGCGCATCCTCGATCGCCGCCAGCTTGCCCGTGCCCGGCTCGCGCGCCGCGACCCGCTTGCCCTGGTAGTCGCCGAGCCACTGCGCCCAGTCGAGCCACCACGAGCCCTCGTGCGCCTCGGCGCCGGCCAGCCAGTCGGCCGGCGTGGCGGCGAGCTCGGGATTGGTGACGTAGCCGTACTTGTTGGCCGCCGGCGGATTGACGATGCCGGCGATATGGCCCGAACCGCCGAGCACGAAACGAACCGGCCCCTTGAACAGCCGCGCGCCGGCATAGGTCGACTGCCACGGCGCGATATGGTCCTCGCGCGCCGAGACGAAATAGGCCGGCGTCCTGACCTTGGTCAGGTCGATCGGCACGCCGTCGAGCTCCACCCCGCCCGGCTCCTTCAGCAGGTTGTGCTGGTACATGCTGCGCAGGTAGAAGCGGTGCATCGCCGCCGGCATGCGGGTGGAATCGCAGTTCCAGTACAGGAGGTCGAACGGCATCGGCTCGCGGCCGAGCAGGTAGTTGTTGACCACGAAGCTCCAGATCAGGTCGTTCTCGCGCAGCAGGTTGAACACCCCGGCCATCTGGTGGCCCTCGAGATAGCCCTTGGCGTCCATATAGGCGTCGAGACCGGCCAGCTGGCGCTCGTCGATGAACACGCCGAGCTCGCCCGGCTCGGCGAAGTCGATCATGGTGGTGAAGAAGGTGGCCGAGCGGATGCGGCTGGCCGGGTAGCGCTTGTCGCGCGCGGCCGCCATCCAGCCCAGCGTGGCGGCCAGCAGCGTGCCGCCGATGCAGTAGGCGGCCACGTTGACCTGGCGCTCGCCGGTGGCGGCCTCGATCGCGTCGAGCGCCGCCAGCGGACCTTCGCGCATGTAGTCGGCGAAGCCCTTGTCGCGATGGCTTTCGTCCGGGTTGACCCAAGAGATGACGAACACCGTGTGGCCCTGCTCGACCAGCCAGCGGATCAGCGAATTCTTCGGTTTGAGGTCGAGGATGTAGAACTTGTTGATCCACGGCGGCACGATCAGCAGCGGCGTGGCGTGCACCTCGGCGCCGGCCGGCGCGTACTGGATCAGTTGCATCAGCGCGTTCTCGTACACCACCTTGCCCGGCGTCACCGCGAGGTTCTTGCCGGGCTCGAAGGCCTCGAGATCGGTCATGCGCGGCATCAGCCGGCCGCCGTTGCGCTCCAGGTCCTTGATCAGGTGCTGGAAGCCGCGCACCAGGTTCTCGCCGCCGCTGTCCAGCGTGGCCTTGAGCGCGGTCGGGTTGGTGGCGAGGAAATTGGTCGGTGCCATCGCATCGACGAACTGGCGCGTATAGAAGGAAACCTGGCGGGCGGTCTGGGCATCGAGCCCGTCGACGCCGGCCACGCAGTCCTGGATGTGGCGCGAGGCCAGCAGGTAGGCCTGCTTGAGGAAGGCGAACACCTGGTTGCTCGCCCACTGCTCGTCCTTGAAGCGCTTGTCGGGCGTGTCCTGCGCCGGCGGCTCGCCGAGCCAGTATTGCCGCATGGCCTGCTGCGACAGCGCCAGGTAGTCCTGCCAGAACTGCCACTGCGCGTGCATCACCGGCTGCGGCTTCTCCAGCATGCGCTGCCACAGGCTGCCGAAGGCCTGCTGCACATCGCCCGGATCGGGGATCTGCACCTGCGGCTCGGGCCTGGCCTGGCGCTGCAACTGCCGCTGCCAGAACGACTGCATGCGTTCGGACAATGCCTGGAACTGCGCGAAACGGTCTTCGGAATCTGTCATTGTCGAGCCTGTCTTGGCGACCTCGGTCGTTTGCTCAATCTGTAGTAGAGCTCCCGGCAAAGCCGGGAGCCTGCGGTTCGTGCGCATCCACCATTGGCTCTCCCGCTGATCGACTCCAACTCCCCCCGCCCTCGCCACTCCGGGGTCCCCGCTGGAGGTCCCCCGCAAAGTCGCAGACTTTGCGGGTGGTCCAGAGGGTGCCTCGCTTGGCTCGATGGTGGATATCTCGACCATGGGATCAACTCCAGCCATCGTTCGATCCGATTACGCCCCCGCACTGGATCGTCGATGGAATCGGATGTGCATTCCAGTGTAGCCACAGCGCTTGCGATGGCGGCATTCAAAGAAATCGATCCTGATGTTGATTAATTTCCGCTATCGCCGGGCATAGCCGTGGCAGAAACTGACGGAAACTCATTGAAGGATTTCGATCATGGAACGCCTGCCCACGCTCTTCGTCTCCCACGGCTCGCCGATGCTGGCGCTCGATGCCGGCCGCACCGGCCGGGCCTGGGCCGCGCTGGCCGCCGAGTTGCCGCGGCCGCGCGCCATCGCGGTGGCCTCGGCCCACTGGCTGACCGCCGTGCCGGCCGTGAGCACCACCGCCCATCCGGCCACCATCCACGATTTCCGCGGCTTCCCCGAGCCGCTGTTCGCGCTGCGCTACGAGCCGCCCGGCGCGCCGGCGGTGGCCGAGCGCACCGCGGCCCTGCTGCACCAGGCCGGCTTCCAGGTTGGCATCGACCCGGCGCGCGGGCTGGACCATGGCGCCTGGGTACCGCTGGCCAATATGTACCCGGCCGCCGAGGTGCCGGTGTTCCAGCTCGCCATCCAGCCGCGCGAAACGCCGGAACACCACTTCCGCGTCGGCCGCGCGCTGGCCGCCTTGCGCGACGAGGGCGTGCTGCTGATCGGTTCGGGTTCGATCACCCACAATCTGCGCGAACTGGACTGGGAGGCCGAGGAAGGCCGGGCGACCCACGCCTACGTGCCCGAGTTCCAGGAATGGCTGCACCAGCGGCTGCTGGCCGACGACCAGGCCGCGCTGCTCGACTACCGCCGCCAGGCGCCCGGCGCACAGCGCGCCCATCCGACCGACGAGCACTTGCTGCCGCTCTACGTCGCGCTCGGCGCCGCCGGCGACGGTGCGCGCGCGGTGCGGCATTACGCCAACATCACCGAGGGCGGCTTGGCGATGGACCTGTACGCCTTCGGCTGAGGCCGGCCGCCGATCCAAAGCGGTATGGCCGCTCCGGCGCCGGCGGTCGCCACCTTGGCGGCGGATTCCCGCCTTGAATGGCCCCGCGCCTGCGGCTAAACACAAGGGAGTCGCCCTCTCCCGGAGCCTGCCGTCATGCGCATCTCGCAAAAACTCGCCCTCGCCTTCGGCGCCCTGATCGTGTTCGTCGCGCTGATGGGCGTGGTCGGCATCGCCTCGCTGGCCTCGGTGGACCAGGCCCTGCTCGGCGTCACCGACGATGCGCTGCCCGGCGTGCGCTACACCGGCGCGATCCGCGCCGAGGCGATCGACTTCCGCAACCGCGAAACCCAGCTCCTGATCGCCAAGAACGCCGATGAGATCAAGGAGACGCTGGGCCGCCAGGCCAAGAACGCCGAGGCGCTGAAGGAATTCGAGGCGCAGTACGCCAAGCATCTGCAGAACGACGAGGAAAAGGCGCTGTTCGCCGACTACCAGCAGCAGCAGGCGGCCTACATGGCCACCCACGCCCAGTTCCGCAAGCTGGTCGAAGCCGGCGACGCCGATGCCGCGCTGGCCTATTTCCGCGGCGACGGCCGCAAGGCCTTCCGCAGTTTCCTGCCGGCGATCGACAAGATGGTCGAGTACAACGTCAAGGCCGCCGACGCGCTGTCGACCGAGGCGCACGAGGACTATGCGCGCGGCCGCAACCACCTGATCGCGATCGCGGCGCTGGTCACCGCGCTGGCGATCGGGCTGTCGGTGGTGATCGTGCGCGCCATCAGCGGCCGGCTCGGCCAGTTGGCCGGCACCATCCGCGAAATCGAGCGCGACCTGGACTTCACCCGCCGCGTGCCGGTGCAGGGCCACGACGAGGTGACCGATACCGCGCGCGCCTTCAACTCGCTGGCGCAGAACGTCCAGGGCGTGCTCAAGAGCGCCTCGGACGCCAGCGGCAAGCTGATCGAGATGGTGGCCCAGCTCGGCAGCTCGGCCAACGAGGTATCGGACGGCTCGCGCCGCCAGAGCGACGCCTCGAACGGCATGGCGGCCGCGATCGAGCAGCTGTCGACCAGCATCAGCCAGCTGTCGGACAGCGCGCGCGAGGCGATGGCGCATTCGCTCAACGCCGACCGCAACGCCGAGAACGGCGGCAAGGTGATCGCCAAGACGGTCGACGAGATGCATGCGATCGCCGAGGCGATCGACCAGGTGGCGACCAGCATCCGCCAGCTCGGCGAGCGCTCGCAGGAGATCGGCGGCATCGTCCAGGTGATCCGCGAGGTGGCCGACCAGACCAACCTGCTGGCGCTGAACGCCGCCATCGAGGCCGCGCGCGCCGGCGAACAGGGCCGCGGCTTCGCGGTGGTGGCGGACGAGGTGCGCAAGCTGGCCGAGCGCACCACCGCGGCGACCCAGGACATCGGCAACAAGATCGGCGCGATCCAGGGCTCGTCGAGCCAGGCCAGCGGCGCCATGGCGCAGGCGCAGGACCGTGTCGCCGGCGGGATGGCGCTGGCCGGCCAGATCGGCGACACGGTGCGCACCATCACCCAGGACGCCAAGCTGGTCGAGCACGAGGTGCAGACCATCTCGACCGCGCTCAAGGAGCAGGACCAGGCCGGCCACCAGATCGCCCAGCACGTCGAGCAGATCGCCAACATGGTCGAGCGCAACAGCGTGGCCGCCACGCTGACCTCGCGGCTGGCGGGCGAGCTGGACAGCATCGCCGCTGCGATGCGGCTGGAGATCGCGCGATTCCGCGCGTAGGGCGCAGGGCCTGAGGACTTGCCGGGGCCTGCGCGTTGGCGAGAACTGCGAAGCCGCGCCCGGCAGAGCCGAGCGTTCGCGGGGAGTGCGGACTGGACGGGCGGCCCTACCCTGATTCGTTCCCACTCCCCCGCCCTCGCCTCGCTCCGCTCGAATCCGGTCCTTTCCACCGCCGCGCCCCGCTCCGAGCGGCACAAACTTCGAAAGTCGCCCAAGCAATCGAATCGGGCGCACTCTGGTAGTTGATCTCGGCGGCGACGCCGATGCAGTACATGGCCTGAACGGGTCTGTTTTTATACGGATGCACTTTCACGGGACCGGCGGATGAACCTGAATCTCAGCGTGCGCGGCCGGCTGGCGCTGGCGTTCGGGGCAGTGCTGGCGCTGATGCTGGCGTTGGCGATGGTCGCGCTCGAGCGGATCGACGCCGGCCAGCAGCAGCTGCGCGCCATCGTGCAGGGCGACATGGCCACCAGCCAGCATGCGCAGGCGATGTTCGTGGCGGTGCGCGACACCTCGGTGGCGGTGCGCAATATCGCGCTGTTCAGCGAGCCGGCCGAGGTCGCCCGCGAGGTGCAGCGCATCGGCACCAACCGCCAGGCCTATGCCCGCCATGCCGAGGCGCTGCGGGCGCTGATCGCGCGCAACCCGGCCAACGGGCACGAGAAGGCCATCGTCGATTCGCTGCCGGCGCTGGAAGACGCCACCGAGGCCGAGCTGCGCCGGGTGATCGAGATCGCCAGCAGCCCCGACAGCAGCACCGTCGGCCGCGCACTGCTGCAGCGCGTGCGGCCGGTGCAGAGCCGCTGGCTGGCCCAGTTGCAGGCACTGGCCGATCTCGAATACGCCAACAGCCAGGCGGCCTACCGCAAGGCCGAGGCAGCCTGGCAGACCACCCGCCGCCAGATGCTGGTGCTCGCCGTGCTCGCCGTCGCGGTCGGCATCGCCACCGCCTGGCTGTTCAGCCGACGCCTGTTGCGCCAGCTCGGCGGCGAGCCCGACTACGCCGCCGACGTGGCGCGGCGGGTGGCGGCCGGCGAATTGCAATTGCACATCCGCACCGACGCCGGGGACCGCGACAGCCTGCTGTATGCGCTGCGCCAGATGGTCGAGCGGCTCAACCGGGTGATCGGCGAGATCGGCATGGCGGCCAGCGTGCTCACCGACGCCTCGCAGCAGGTCAGCGGCACCGCCCAGAGCCTGCGCCAGACCGCCACCGAGCAGGCGGCCAACCTCGAGGAGACGGCCGCCTCGATCGAATCGTTCAGCGCCTCGATCCACCACAACAACCAGGATGCGCACCACACCGACGAAGTCGCCGCCACCGCGGCGCAGGAGGCGCGCCAGGGCGGCGCCGCGATGGCGCACACGGTGAGCGCCATGCAGGGCATCGCCGAGCGCATCGGCGTGATCGACGACATCGCCCACCGCACCAATATGCTGGCGCTCAACGCCGCCATCGAGGCGGCCCGCGCCGGCCACCAGGGCAAGGGCTTCGCGGTGGTGGCGAGCGAGATCCGCACCCTGGCCGAACGCTGCCAGAACGCCGCCCACGAGATCATGGAAGTGGCGGCCGGCAGCGTGCAGCAGGCGCGCCGCGCCGGCGAGCTGGTGCAGTCGACCATTCCCCACATCGAGCAGACCTCGGCGCTGGTGCGCCGCATCACCTCGCACTCGAGCGAGCAGGCCGAGGGCGTGGCGCAGGTGAACATCGTGGTGAACGAGCTGAACCAGGTGACCCAGCGCAACGCCGCGACCGCCGAGGAACTGGCCGCCACCGCCGAGGAGCTGAGCCAGCAGGCCGAGCAGCTGCTGGCGCTGATCGGCTATTTCCGGCTCGAGCGCAAAGCGCTGGCAGCCTGAGCGGACGCCACTATTCCCGCGCCGATCGGCGCACGCGGCCCGCGCGCGGACACCCGCGCTTGCCTATAGTCAGGGCCGGGCAGGACCAAACCGCGCGGAAGTCAAAGCAAGCGGATGGCGAACGAGACGAAACGGCCAGACATTCCCAGCAACAGAACGTCCGCCCGTGGCGGGAACGGCGACCGGCACGGAGCATCGGCCGCCGCCCGGCCGCGGGGGCATGGGGCTCCGTGTGCTCAATTTCCACCGCATCGACTTCAAGCTGAACCTGCTGTTCCTGGCCATCGTCTCGGCCAGCCTGGGCGGCTTCGGCGCCTTCAACTACACCCTCATGCGGGCCGAGCTGATCGGCACCCAGGAACGCGAAGTTGACCAGACGCTGCGCCGGCTGGCCGTCTCGCTGCCCAGCGCGGTATGGAACCTCGACGTGCAGCAGGCGCAGCAGACCGTGCTGGCCGAGATGGGCCATCCCTGGCTGCTGGGACTCACCGTCACCAGCGGCCAGCGCCCGGTGGTGGGCCTGGTGCGCGACCGCCAGGGCAAGCCGGTCGACGGCATGCAGCTGCCGGCCTCCGACCAGCGCCGCGAGATCGCGCTGACCCTGCGCGACCAGGGCCAGGACCAGCAGGTCGGCAAGGTGACGCTGGCGGTCAGCACCGATTCGATCGAGGCCAAGCTACGCGCCAACCTGCTGCGCCTCTTGGCCCAGATCGTGGTCGTCGACGGCCTGATCGTGCTGGCCCAGGTGCTGGCGCTGCGCCGGCTGGTGACACGGCCGCTCGACGAGGTGCGCCAGGTGCTGCAGCGGATCGCCCACGGCGACCTGACGGTGCCGCGGCTGCGGCGCGGCGAGGACGAGCTGGGCCAGCTGGCGCAGGCGCTGCACGGCATGGTCGCCCACCTGTCGACGCTGCTGGGCAAGGTGGTGCGCTCGACCGAGGCGCTGAGCTCGGCCGCGGCGCAGATCAAGGGCGCCTCGACCGGGCTGGCGATGGCCTCGGCCAGCCAGGCCGCCAGCGTCGAGGAGGCGCTGGCCTCGATGGCGACCGTCAACGCCGCGGTCGGCCAGAACCTGCAGGACGCGCGCAGCGCCAAGGAGATCGCCGGCTTCAACGTGACCCAGGCCGAGCGCGGCGGCGCCTCGGTCGACACCACGGTGCAGGCGATGATCGCGATCGCCGAGAAGATCGGCGTGGTCGACGACATCGCCTACCAGACCAATATGCTGGCGCTCAACGCCGCCATCGAGGCGGCCCGCGCCGGCCAGCACGGCAAGGGCTTCGCGGTGGTGGCGCAGGAAGTGCGCCGGCTGGCCGAGCGCAGCCAGGCGGCCGCGCGCGAGATCAGCGAGCTGGCGCAGCAGAGCGTGGTGCACGCCAAGGAGACCGGCGCGATGTTCGAGGACATGCTGCCGCGCATCCGCGAGACCGCCGAGCGGGTCGGCGCGATCCACCTGGCCTCGACCGACCAGGCGCACGGCATCGAGCAGGTCCATGGCGGCATCCACCAGATCAACGATGCGATGCAGGCCAACGCGGCGGCCGCCGAGGAACTGGCCGCGACCGCGGCGATGATGACCGACCAGGTCGCGCAGATTCTCGAGCTGGTCGATTACTTCAAGAGCCTTTGAATCCGCGCCGCGGCTTGTGAGTGAACAAGCTGCAGTGCTTCGCCCGGCAAAGCCGTGCGTTTACGGTCCGTGCCGGCTGAACCTGCGGCTCTTCCCTGATTCACCCCGACTCCCCCCGCCCTCGCCGCCGCGAGGGGGCCTCGCTGACGCTCGTCAGTGAAATCGAGAACTGCCGGGGCAAACCGAATGGGGGCGCAAGCTGTTTGCGTGACTTAAATAGCTTCCTTGCGTTTACCTGACCGTACCCGGGATCACCGCAGGAGCGGCTTTAGCCGCGAATGGCAAAATGAAGAGCGGATCGTGCAGATTGGACGGGCCGGGCGGAGCATCGAACAGCGTCCATCACCAAGCACCGCAGCGTTCGAATCTGAACTGCCGCACCCTTCACCCTTCCCTCTTCACCCTTCCCGCAGGCAGGGCTACTGAAACTTCCCTTCCTTGCGCATATTGTCCGGCAGCCTGATCCCCCATTTCTGCAGCCCGGCCTCGTTGAAGTACCACGCGCCGCTCTGGTCGGCCTCGATGCGCAGCTTGGCCGGCGACCGGCCCTGGTCGAGGATCAGCAGCGCCATCCGCGCAGCGGCGGCGCCGTGGCTGGCGCCGGCCAGTACGAAGGAGGCGATGGCCCGCTTGGGGCCGACGGCGAAATCGTTGATCGAGAACAGCGGCACCGGCGCGTTCTGGCCGGTCCACTCGAGCACCTCGGTGGTATCGATCACCTTGCCGCTGGCCTTGTCCTTCACCGTGTGCCAGGTGTCGAGGATGATCGCGTCGTAGTTGGCCGCGGCGCCGTTCACCGCCGCCTGCCAATCCTGGTAGTCGGCGATGCTGCGCGCCTCCAGCGTCACCCCGCCCAGGTCGGTCTGCTCGTCGCCGTGCAGCGCGGTGTCGATCACCGCCTTGGACGATTCGCTGTCGTCGAACAGCACCAGGATCCGGTTCTTCTTCATCGGCACCAGCGTGCGGATGGTGCGGCCCAGCGGGATCAGCAGGTGGCGTTCGAGCACGCCGGTGATGTTCTTCGGCAGGCCGCCGGGAAAGTAGTCGCGCACGTTGGCGTTGACGCCGCGGAACACCACCGGCGTCGCCGTGCCGGCCAGCTTGGGGCCGAGGAACCTGATCGCATTGTCGTCGCCGGTGATGACCAGGTCAGGCTTGCGCTTCAGGTATTCGTCCCAGGCCGCCTTGAAGATCGCCGGATACGCCTCCTTGGGCCTGCGCTTGGTGTCGAGGTAGATCACCTCGATCTTGTGCTTGTCGCCGATCGCGCGCCGGGTGCCTTCCATATTGGTCTTCACCCACTCCATGTCCTCGTGGTAGCTCTCGAAGATCAGGATGTTGCCCGCCTCGGCCGGGCCGGGCAGGACGAGGAAGAGCGACAGGACGATGGGGAGTCGTTGCATGCTGCAAGCCTCGTCGGATGGTTGGATCGGCCCGCCGCACCTCCTCGGCCCCGGCCTGCGCCGGCTTGGGGGAGAACGCCGCCTGCCCGGCATGGCCTATCGACTTGTTCATTCGATATAAACCACGCCGTACGCACCGTAGCCGGCCGCGACGGAAGGCAGCACCACCGGGCGGGACAGGTTCGACGGACAAGGAAAGTGCCGGCCGCGGCTACCACTTGCAGCCGCTGCCGGTGGCCGCGTCCTTGAGCAGCGGCAGCGCGGCCAGCAGGCCGGCGCCGGCGTAGGCGGTCCGGCAGTCGGGCCGCGCCGCCTCGGCCATGGAACGGCCGAGCGCGGTCTCGCGTTCGGGGCGATCGGCACGCAAGGCGGACGGCAGCGATTCGGCCCGGGCGCGGCCATCGGCCCGTGCCTGCCGGCGGACTTCGGCGCGCAGCGCCTCGACGTCGAGCGAGGGCGTGGCGACGGCAGGCGCAGCCGGCTCGGCCGCCGGCACCGCCGCCGTCGCGGCGGGCGAGCGCAGCGTGGCAGCGAGCGCCGGCCGCGCGGCATGCTGCGGCCGGCGGGCCGATTCGGCCCGCGGTGGCGGCGATGGCGGTGACGGTGGCGACACGGCCGGCGCGATCGCCGCCGGCGGCCGCAGGCTCACCTGCAGCTCGGTCGGCGCCCGGCCACGCGGTGCTTCAGCCGGCGGCGGCAAGAAGTAGAACAGCAAGCCATGCAGCGCCAGGGACAGCAGCAGCCCCTGCGCGGCACGACGGCGAATGGCGGGCATGCGTTTACCTCGTCGATGCAGGATGGACCGTACCGCGGCGCCGCGGTTCGGCGCGATCAGGGCCCGCAGTCGCCCGAGGTCTGCACGATCGGCATGCCGCGGAAGGCCGGCGAGCGCACCAGCGGCACCTTCTTGCAGTACACGCCCTTGTTGGTGACGATGCGGGTCACCCGGTCTCCGCCCTCCTGACTTTCCTTCACCTCGAGCACCACCAGTTCTCCCAGCTCGTCCTCGAAACGCTGGGCCAGCGCGGTGCGCAGCGGCGCCGGCAGCTTGGCCAGGCTCGGATGCGGGGCCGGCCGGCGCACCAGGAAGCGGGCCGCCTCGGCTTCGGCGCGCAGGCCGCGGTCGGCGCCGATCGCGCCGGCCAGCGCGCGCTCGGTCAAGCTGGGGCCAGCCTCGGCCGCGGCGGCTGGCGGCGGCGCGATATCGGCGACATCGGTCGGCGACGGCTCGGTCGCCGAGATGCCTGCCGTGCTGCGTGCGGCAGCGGGTGCCGCGTTGCGTGCGGCGGACGGCGCACGCGTCGCCTCGCGTGGCGGCACGGTCCGCCGCGCCGGTTCGGCGCCGGCCGGCGGAGGCGCCTCGATGCGGGCCGCCTGCAGCCAGACCTGCAGCGGCTGCGGCGCCCGCGCGCGGACGGCCGGCGGCACGGTCTGCCGCCAGCACAGCAGCAGCACGCCGTGCGCCGCCAGCGAAATCGCCACCGCGGCCCATGCCGGCCGCCTGTTGCCTTCCTCGTATGCCATCTCCGCTCCCTCTCAGCAGCGCCATGGACCGGCCCGGCGCCGCCGCGTTCCGCGGCACGGCTTGAAATACGCCGTGCAGCCCCCATCTGGGCCGGACCGCAACCGAGCCGGAGAGATGCATGTTCCACACCGACGACCGCAGCCTGACGCCCGACTACCCGGCGCTCGAGCGCCAGCTGGCCAGCCTGTTCGAAGGCGAGCGCGACTTCATCGCCAACGCGGCGCAATTCTCGGCCTTCGTCTACCAGACGCTGGCCGACCTCAACTGGGCCGGCTTCTACCTGGCCCGCGGCGAGGAACTGGTGCTCGGCCCCTTCCAGGGCAAGGTGGCCTGCGTGCGCATCCCGTTCGGCCGCGGCGTCTGCGGCAACGCGGCGGCGCGGCGCGAGACCATCGTGGTGGCCGACGTGCATGCCTTCCCCGGCCATATCGCCTGCGACGCGGCCTCGAACGCCGAGATCGTGCTGCCGGTGCTCAAGGACGGCCGGCTGGTCGGCGTGTTCGACATCGACAGCCCGAGCGCCAACCGCTTCGGCGAGGCCGACCAGATCGGGCTGGAGCGGCTGCTGGCCTGCTTCGTCGCCGCGACCGACTGCTGAGCCGCCGCCAACGAAAAGCCCCGCTCTGCAGCGGGGCTTTTCGTTGGGCGGGACGCACGGCGCGATCAGCTGTCGCGGCGGATCTCCACCTTGTAGCCGACCTTGAGCACGCCCTTGGACAGCGGCCGGTTCCACTTCTTGATGTCGGACACGCTGACGTCGTAGCGGCGCGCGATCTCGTCCAGCGTATCGCCGTGCCGCACCACGTACTGCTTGAGCCGGGCCGGCTTGGCCGCGGCCTGGCGGCCGGCCTTGCCGCCGGAACGGGCCTCGGCCGGGTCGTCGCCGAGCTTCAGCGTCTGGCCCAGCACCACATGGTCGGTGCGCAGGCCGTTCAGGTACTTGAGCTCGGCCGGCGTCATGCCGTTGCGGCGGGCGATCGAGAACAGCGTGTCGCCGCGCTTGACCTTGTAGCGCATGACCGCGCGGCTCGAACGGGCACCGGGTGCCGTGTCCTCGCGCGACTCGGACGCGACGCGATCGACCGGGGCGCGATCGACGGTCTGCGCCACCGCGCCGGCGATCAGCGCGGCCAGGTTCTGCCGCTCGCTCACGTCGACGTCGGGCCGGATCGGCACCAGGATGGTCTGGCCCGAAGCGCTGCCGGCGCCGCCGAGCTTGTTGACGTCGCGCAATTCGGCCAGCTGGATGCCGAAGCGGTCGGCGATCGCGCTCAGCGATTCGCCGCGCTTGGTGACATAGGGCTGCCAGGACAGCAGCGGCTTGTCGTAGCCCTGCAGGTTCCTCTCGAAGGTGTCGACCTTGTCGGCCGGCAGCAGCAGGCGACGGTCGTCCTTGTGGGCGAACACCGGCCGGATCAGGCCCGGGTTGAGCAGCGTGAGCTCGTCGACCGAGGTCTCGGCCAGCTTGGCGATCAGCTGCAGGTCCATGTGCCGGCCGGTCGAGATCGGCTGGAAGTAAGGCTGGTTGGGCACCGCGGGGATCTTGACGCCGAACGCGTCCGGGTTGGCAATGATGTTGCGGATCGCCAGCAGTTTGGGCACGTAGTTCTCGGTCTCGCGCGGCTTGCGGATGTTGTCGAAGTCGTCCTCGAGCCCGCGTGCGCGGGTCTTGGCCAGCGCGCGGCCGACGCCGCCCTCGCCCCAGTTGTAGGCGGCCAGCGCCAGCTGCCAGTCGCCGAACAGGTTGTACAGGTCCTGCAGGTAGTCGAGCGCGGCGTAGGTGGCCGCCATCACGTCCTGGCGGCCGTCGTACCACCAGGTGCGCTCGAGGCCGTAGCGCTTGCCGGTCGAAGGGATGAACTGCCACAGGCCGGACGCCATCGCGTGCGACTGGGCCTTGGGCACGAAGGCGCTCTCGACGATGGGCAGCAGCGCGATCTCGGTCGGCATGCCGCGGCGCTCGACCTCGCCGACGATGAAGTACAGGTAGCGCCGGCTGCGCTCGACCACGCGCTGCATGTATTCGGGCTTGCTGGCGTAGAAGCGTTCCTGCGCGCGCACCGCCGGGGTGTCGAGGTCTTCCATCTTGAAGCCCTGCCGCACCCGCGCCCACAGATCGGCGGACGGCGCGGGCGTGGCGGAGGGGAAGGCCAGCGGATCGGCAGCCGCGGGCTGCGGCTGCTCGAGGGCCGGCACGCTGATCGACGGATCGGTCAGCGCAGCCGGCATCGCCACGTCGTCGGCCTGGGCGAGCGGCGCGAACAGCGCGGCCACCAGCGCGAACAACGGGGCGAAGCGGAAATCGAAGTGGGTCATGGGCGCTCTGAAAATGCAAAAAGGCATGTCGCAGCGGGTGGGCCGGATCCGGGCGCGGGAGGGAAGCCGCGCGGGATGCCCGAGACGTGGACATGCCTTGGTGGGCAGAAAACTTGGCGGATGGTAGCGGCGCAGGGCAGGCCGGTCAACCGGAAATTGCCAAAATTGCCTTACGAATCAATTAGCAATGATCGTCCCCGACAGTGCGTTCGGGCTGAAGTTCCGTACCGTGCGGCGACCGGCGTTCAGCCGCGGAAGCCGTCTTTCCAGCGCCGCAGCGCGGCGAACACCGCCACCGGCTCGCCGGTCTCGGCGCCGTGCGCCCGTGCCGCGGCGAGCACCGCGGGCGCGTCCCAGCGCAGGAAAGGATTGGTCGCGCGTTCCAGTCCGACCGAACTCGGCAAGGTCGGCTCGCCGCGCGCGCGGCGCGCCTGGTCGTCGGCCATCCGCTGCGCCAGCTCGGCGTTGCCGGGCTCGACCGCATGGGCGAAGCGCTCGTTGGCCAGCGTATATTCGTGGGTGCAGCACACCCGCGTATCGCCCGGCAGCGCGGCCAGCCGCGCCAGCGAGGCCTGCATCTGGGCCGGCGTGCCCTCGAACAGCCGGCCGCAGCCGCAGGCGAACAGCGTATCGCCGCAGAACAGCGTGCCGTGGCCGTAGTAGGCGAGATGGTCGAGCGTGTGGCCGGGCACCGCCAGCACGTCGAAGGCGAGGCCGAGCGCGCCGAGCTGCAGCCAGTCGCCGTCGGCCAGCGGCCGGGTGACGCCGGCGAGGCCGGCCGGACCGAACACCGGGCAATGCCAGCGCGCAGCCAGCTCGGCCACGCCGCCGGTGTGATCGCGGTGGTGATGGGTCAGCAGGACGGCGTCGAGCGACAGTCCGAGCTCGGCCAGCCGGGCCGCCACCGGCGCCGCTTCGCCGGGATCGACCACGAAGGCGCGGCCGTCGACGTGGCCGAGCCAGACGTAGTTGTCCTCGAGGATGGGAACGGGCAGGATGGTCAGCATGCTTGTCTCCGATGATTGCCCCGCGCCGCCGGCCTGCCTGGCCGACTGGTTCGCCAGCCCGCTCGGCCAGTACGTGGCCCGGCGCGAGCAGGCCTTTTTCGACCGGGCGGTGGCCGATGTGTTCGGTTATTACGCCGTGCAGCTCGAATTGCCGGGCCTGGACCTGCTGCGCGCCAACCGCATGCCGACGCGGCTCAGCGCCGGCCTCGGCGACGGCTGCCGGCTGAACTGCGACCCGGCCCAGCTGCCCTTCCCTGCCGCCAGCATCGACCTGCTGGTCCTGCCGCATACGCTCGATTTCCATGCCGACCCGCGCGAAGTGCTGCGCGAGGCCGAGCGCGTGCTGGTGCCCGAGGGCCGGCTGATGTTGGCCGGCTTCAATCCGTGGAGCCTGTGGGGCGCCGCCCGGCTGGTCAAGCGCCGCCGCGGCCTGCCGTGGTCCGGCCAGTTCCTCGGCCTGCCGCGGGTGCGCGACTGGCTGGCGCTGCTCGGCTTCGAGCCAGCCGGCGGCCGGGTCCACTGCTATGCGCCGCCGTTCGCCAGCACCGGCTGGCTCGAGCGCTGCGCCTTCATGGAACGGGCCGGCGACCGCTGGTGGCCGGTCGGCGGCGGCGTCTACTGCCTCGAGGCGGTCAAGCGCGTGCGCGGCATGCGGCTGATCGCGCCGGCCTGGAAGACCCGCCGCCGGGTCGGCCGGCCGGTGGCGGTCGCGCTGCCCGACCGCCGCGGCGAACACGCCGAGCGGCGCGAGTTGCCGGTCGAGCCCTGAAGAAACCCTGAAGTCCGCACTGTCCCCGACGCTTCTCAGGCCTTGTGGCTGGCGCGCCATGCGTCCACCGCGGGCGCCAGCTCGGCCAGCGCATCCATTCGCAGCACGCCTTCGGGCAAGCGCTTGAGCACCGTCGAACCGGCGCCGCCGAGCCACAGCTGGGTGGCGCGCGGCAGCCGCCCGCGCAGCAGCGCGACCATGTCGCCGGCCTCGCGCAGCGGGAAGGACGAGGACAGCGACAGCGCCAGGATGTCGCAGCCGAGCTCGACGCTGGCCTCGACGATGTCGTCGATCGGCAGCGAGACGCCGAGCGACCAGGTCTGGCAGGCCGCCATGCGCAGCATCGCCTCGACCATCAAGAGGCCCAGGCCGTGCTGTTCGCCGGACGGCGTGGTGAGCAGCACGCGCGGCGGCGACAGCGGCTGGTTGAGCGCATGCATGGCGGCTCGCAGCACCTGCGAGACCTGCTCGACGTAGGCGTGCTCCTGCCAGGCGCCGATCTCGCCGGTGAACCAGGCCTCGCCGACCGCGACATTGGCCTGCGGCAGGAACTCGGCGACGAAGTCGCGCAGGCCGCGCACCACCAGCTCGCCCTGCAGATGGCGCTGCAGCGCGCCGAGGTCGCCCTGGCCCAGGCTTTCGAGCAGTTGGTCCGAACCGATCGAGGCCGCGCCGCGTCTGACTTCCTCGTGCATGTGTTCGAGCAGGCGCGCCAGCTCGGCGGTCTCGGCGCGCACCACCTTGCTCGGCCGCATGCCGCGCTCGAGCAGCCGGCGCACCAGCCGGAGCTTGTCGACCTGTTCGGGCGGATAGACGCGGTCGCCCTGCGCGTCGCGCGCGGGCTGCGGGAAGCCGTAACGGCGCTCCCAGATGCGCAACAGCTCCTTCGACAGGCCGGTCTCGCGTTCGACTGCGCTGATATTGAGGCCGAAGGGAAGGTCTGCTCGCATGATCCGGGGCAATTGACGAGGACTGGCGGGGTGCAACGGTGGCACGGTGACGGGGCGATGGCTACAATGCCCCCGATTCCGGCGATCCCCCGCGCCGGTGCACGATACCAATATGGGAGGTGACAATGCAAAACAAGCTCAGAGGGCTGGCCCTCGCAACCATCCTGGCGCTACCCGCAAGCGTCATGGCCGCCGGCAATGCCCAGGCCGGCGCCAACAAGAATTCGATGTGCGTGGGCTGCCATGGCATCCCGGGCTATCACACCGCCTTCCCCACGGTCTACCAGGTGCCCAAGATCGGCGGCCAGCACGCCGAATACATCGAGAGCGCGCTGAAAGGCTACAAGACCGGCACGCGCAAGCACCCGACCATGACCGGCATCGCCGCTCAGCTGTCCGACCAGGACATCGCCGACCTGGCCGCCTACTACGCTGCCAAGAAGTAAGGGGAACCCGATGCAAGCATTCCGTCTCGCGCTGCTGATCCTGGGCCTCGCCGCCGCGGGCCAGGCAGCCGATCTCGCCGCCGGCCGCGCCAAGGCCGAGCAAATCTGCGCCGCCTGCCACACCGCCAGCGGCAACAGCACCAATCCGCAGTACCCGATCCTGGCCGGCCAGCATCCCGACTACCTGGCCCAGGCGCTGAAGGACTACAAGACCGGCGCGCGCAACAACGCGATCATGGCCCCGATGGCCAAGCCGCTGTCGAACGCCGACATCGCCAACCTGGCCGCCTGGTTCGCCTCGCAGCCCGGCCCGCTGAACATGCATCGCTGACGGTCGCGGCGCCCGTCGCCACGCCCCATCCCGCAGGACCGGCATGCCGGTCCTGTTGTTTTTCCGGACCCGCTTCCATGCCCCTCGCCCCCGCCACGCCCCACCTCACCGACGGCAGCCTGGTGCTGCGGCTCGCCACCCCGGCCGACATCCCCGCCATCCTGGCCTTCTACGGCGCCAACCGCGCGGCGCTCGCGCCGTTCGAGCCGCGCCGGCCCGAGGATTTCCATACCGAGGCGTTCTGGCAGCTGCGCGTGGCGATGAACCGCAGCCAGTTCGCCGAGCGCCGCAGCGCCTGCTTCTTCGTGTTCGAGCCCGACGAGCGCAGCGTGATCGGCACCTGCAACTTCACCAACGTGGTCGGCTACCCGCACTACGCCGCCACGCTGGGCTACGCGCTGGCGCAATCGCAATGGGGCCGCGGCCGCATGCGCCGCGCGCTGACGCTCGGGCTCGGCTGGGCCTTCGAGGCCTGGAACCTGCACCGCGTCGCCGCCAACCACCTGCCCGACAACCAGCGCAGCGCGCGCCTCCTGGCGCGGCTCGGCTTCGAGCGCGAAGGCCTGGCGCGCGACTACCTGCTGATCGACGGGGTCTGGCGCGACCATGTGCTCAATGCGCTGACCCGCGCCGACTGGCAGGCCGACCCGCAGTCGATCGGCCTGGTCCGAGGCGGTAACGGGCGGCCTTCCTCCGTTTGAAGGATGCGCCGAGCGTCGGCTCGGACCTATGCTGCGCGCCGGTTCATGAACTTGTCATGGCCCCGGCCATCCATAAGATTCAGTAAATCACGCTATTCCCATGCGGCCGGACGACAGCGGGCGCACGGGGTCGATTCGACGCCGCCGTCAATCTTGCGCCGCGCGAGCCGATAAGTCGTGCAGCAAGGGAGCCGGGCCGCGTGCCGCCGATGGCGACGGGCCGGTCGTAAACAACAGCGCAGCGTCGCAGCCGGGCGGGTCGGCGGGCGGCGAGGAGATCGGCATGCTCGATTGGCTCACCCAGCACATGATCAGCCAGAGCCTGATCCCGCACGGCTACTGCCTGGCCTGGTCGCCGCCGCTGCTGTGGCTCAACGTGGTCGGCAACGCCGTGATCGGGGTGGCCTACTTCAGCATCCCGCTGGCGCTCTACACCGTCACCCGCAAGCGCCGCGACCTGCGCTTCAACCGCATCATGCTGATGTTCGCGGCCTTCATCTTCGCCTGCGGCAGCACCCATTTCCTCGACATCGTCAGCATCTGGCAGCCGATCTATTGGCCCGATGCCTGGGCCCGCGCCTTCACCGCGGCGATCTCGCTGATCACCGCGATCGCGCTGTGGCGGCTGATCCCGACCATCCTGGCGATCCCGAGCCCGCGCCAACTGGCCGAGGCCAATCTCAAGCTGTCCGAGGAGATCGCCGCGCGGCGCGAGAAGGAGGCCGAGCTCAAGGCCAGCGAGGAGCAGCTGCGCGAGTTGTCGGGCACGCTGGAGGCCAAGGTGGCCGAGCGCACCACCGAGCTGGCCGAGACCAATGCCCGGCTGCAGAGCGAGATCAGCGACCGCCAGCGCATGCAGAACGAGCTGCAGATCGTCAACCGCAAGCTCGAGGAAGCGCTGCGCCAGCAGGCGGTACGCTCCAACGAGATGGAGCAGCTCAACAAGATGGGCGACCTGATGCAGAGCTGCGTGTCGGTGCAGGAGCTGTCGCAGGTGCTGTCCAACTTCGCCGCCGGCTATCTCGAGGCCGGCAGCGGCGCGGTCTACCTGATCGAAGCGGACGGCGGCATGGCCGCGATCGAGCACGGCTGGGGCGAGATGCCCGAGGTCGAGCGGGTGTTCTCGCCGATGCAGTGCTGGGCGCTGCGGCGCGGCCAACTGCACCCGGCCGACGCGCTGCAGCACAACCTGCGCTGCCAGCACGTCAGCGACGATCGCGACCACGTCTGCGTGCCGCTGATCGGCAACGGCGAGACGCTGGGCCTGTTGCACCTGCGCAATACCCGCGGCCTGCACGACCCGGCCTTCCTCGACGGCGTGGCCAAGCGCGCGGCGCTGGCGCTGGTGAGCCTGAAGGCGCGCGAAGCGCTGTTCAACGAGGCGACCCACGATCCGCTGACCACGCTGTACAACCGCCGCTACCTGGAAGCGGCGCTCGAGGAGGCGGCGCGCCGCTCGCGCCGCTCGCACCGGCCGGTCGGGCTGATGATGCTGGACCTCGATCATTTCAAGGCGATCAACGACAACTACGGCCACGAGGTCGGCGACGAGGTGCTGCGCGAGGTCGCCGCCAAGCTCAAGTCGAGCCTGCGTTCGGGCGACATCGCCTGCCGCTACGGCGGCGAGGAGTTCACCGTGCTGCTCGGCGGCGCCTCGCTGCCGGCCACGCGGCTGCGCGCCGAGCAGTTCCGCCAGACGGTGGAGCAACTGCGGGTCAGCCATCGCGGCAAGATGCTGCGGCTCACGGTATCGATCGGCATCGCGGCGTTTCCCGAGAACGGTACTCAGATCAGCGAAGTGCTGCACCAGGCCGACCGCGCGCTGTACGAGGCCAAGCACGGCGGGCGCAACCGGGTAGCGGGGCCGGAGAGCCTGAGCGATGAGGCGGTGGTGGAAGGCAGTGAAACGTGAAGCGTAAAACGTGAAGCGTAAAACGTGAAATGTGAAACGTGAAATGTGAAACGTGGAACCCCATCCCCACCCCAGCCCTCCCCTTGAAGGGGAGGGGTCGAGCGGCGCAGCAATGACGATCACAGATCTTCATTCTCGGCGCTGACCCGCTCCTCCCCCTTCAAGGGGGAGGCCGGGAGGGGGATGGGGTTCCACCTTTCACCTTTCACCTTTCACCTTTCACATTTCACATTTCACATTTCACATTTCACGTTTCACGTTTCACCTTTCACACGCTTTCGCTCTCCACCTGCTGCAGCAGATACAGCCGCTGATAAATCCCCCCTCGCGCGCCATCAGCGCCTCGTGGTCGCCCTGTTCGGCGATGCGGCCGTGGTTGAGCACCACGATGGCGTCGGCGTCGCGGATGGTCGACAGCCGGTGCGCGATGGCGATCAGCGTGACCTTGCCGCGCAGGTCGTCGAGCGCCTGCTGGACGACCTGCTCGGTCTCGCTGTCGATATGGCTGGTGGCCTCGTCCAGCAGCAGGATGCGCGGCTTGCCGGCCAGCGCGCGGGCGATGGCGACCAGCTGCTTCTGGCCGACCGACAGCCGCGCCCCGCCCTCGCCCAGCGGCGTGGCGTAGCCGTGCTCCAGCTGCAGGATGAAATCGTGGCAGCGCGCGGCGCGCGCGGCGGCCTCGACCTCGGCGTCGGTCAGGCCGCGGCCCATGTCGATGTTCTCGCGCGCGCTGGCGGCGAGCAGGAACGGGTCCTGCGGCACCAGCCCGACCTCGGCGCGGAAGGCCTCGTCGCCGAGCGTGGCCAGCGGCACGCCGTCGATCTCGATGCGGCCGGCCTGCTGGGTGTAGAAGCGCAGCAGCAGGCTCAGCAGCGTCGACTTGCCGCTGCCGGTATGGCCGACGATGCCGAAGAAGCGGCCGGCCGGGATGCTCAGGCTCAGGTCGTGGATGACCGGCTGCGCCGGCGTGTAGCCGAAGGTCAGGTCGCGGATCTCGATGGCGCCGTGGCGGATGGCGCCGGTTGCCGCACCCTCGCCCGCGACCGCCTCGGCGCGCGGCTCGCGCAGCAGCGTGTTGACGCGCGAGGCCGCCACCACCGCCTGCTGCAGCTGGCTGAACTGCAGCGTGATCTGGATCAGCGGATCGACCACCCGGCCGATATAGCTGACGAAGGCGTACAGGATGCCGACCTCGAGCCCGCTCAGTTCGCGCAGGCCGAAGCGGTAGATCACCACGGTCAGCAGGATTACGTTCAAGAGGTCGAGCATCGGCCGCAGCAGCCAGGCGTTGGCGCGCAGCTCGGCCAGCCGGGCGTGGTAGTGGCGCGTGCTGGTCTCGCCGAAGCGGCGGTTGAAGCGCTCTTCGGCATTGCTGGCCTGCAGCACCGCCATGCCGGCGATGCTCTCGGCCACCTGGGCGTTGATCTCGCTGCGCAATTCGCGCGCCCGCGCCACCGCCGGCGCGCTCCAGCGCTGGTAGAACCAGACGATCACGATCACCGCCGGCAGCATCACCGCCACGATCAGCATCAGCCGCCAGTCGAGCCAGGCCATCGCCAGGATGGCGCCGAACACCACGATGCTGCTGTCGAGCATCACGAACAGCACCTGCACGTAGAGGCTCTTGACCTGCTCGGTGTCGTTGGTGACGCGGCTGACCAGCTGGCCGGTGATGGCGCGGTCGAAGAAGGCCATCGGCAGCCGCAGCACGTGGCCGTAGACGCGCTCGCGCAGCCGCCGCACCGAACGCATGGCGACGCCGGCCAGCCGGGTCAGCTGCAGGTAGCGCAGCACGCTGGCGATCGCGCCGGTGGCCAGCATGGCGATCAGCAGGCAGGCGACCGCGGTCAGGTCGGCCGTGCGCGGCAGCAGGTAGTCGTCGATGAAATGCTTGCCCAGCAGCGGGCCGAGCGACTCCAGCCCGGCGGCGACCAGCAGCCAGAAGGCGCCGTGCCACAGGTGGCGGCGCTCGGGGGCGGCCGATTCGCGCAGCAGCGCGATGGCCTGGCGTTTGTCCTGCGTGGCGGGATTCGTCATCGGGTAGGGATTCGATTCAATGCTGTGCGCCGACCCAGTTCTCCAGGCGCAGGCCCGGATAGCCGAGGAAGTCGCGTTCGTTGTGGGTGATCGGCACCGCGATAGAGAATCACTGCGGTCGAGATACCGGCGGAAAGGCGCCCAGCTCTCCCGCCAGCTTGTCGAAAGCCTTGTCGAAGGTCAGGAAACGATCGTGGCCGGCCGACAAGGCCAGGTGCAGTGCGTCGCCGAAGTCAATGCCGGCCTCGAACCAGCGTAGCGCATAGGCGATCGCCTCGGGCTCGATCGGCTTGAAATGCGGCAGGCCGAGCAGCAGGCGCAATCCCTTGGCGATCTCGGCCGGGCTGCAGCCGTTCACCTTGAGTACCCAGCTCAGTTCAAGCAGCACCGTCGGCGGTGCCGTACAGTCGCGCGGGCCGCCCAGCAGCCGCACTGCCGCCGCGTGCTGCACCGGCTCGTCCTTGAGCAGGAAGCGGGCAAGCACATTAGTGTCGAGCACGATCATGGCTTGCTCGCTTCGTCCTCGGCCCCAGCAGGTCGGCGATCGCGCGCTCGGTCTGCTCGTCCGACAGCCGATCGCGGCCGTCGTGCGCCAATGCGCCGGCCGCCTGTTCGATGCTGCTGGCAGCGAACTTGGGCGCCGGCAGCAGGCGCAACTCGTCGCCCACCACGGCCAGCGTGAATTCCGCACCGCTCTCCAGGTGCCGCGCTTCGCGCACCGATTTCGGGATGACGATCTGGCCCTTGCTCGACATTTTCACGGTCAGCATGGCGACTCCTCGCAAGCCAAGTAAGACAAAAGGTAAGCCCATGATAAATCATGGCTAACCCACCGTCCTATCGATTCAATCCGCATCGAGACTCGCCTCGAGCTGCTGGTAGCGCCACTGCCCCGCATACCAGCCGTCCAGCGCCAGCAGCGCCTCGTGGCTGCCCGCCTCGACCACCTGCCCGTGCCTGAGCACCAGCGTCTGGTCGGCGTCCATCACCGCGCTCAGCCGATGGCTGACGATGATCACCGTGCGGTTGAGCCGGGCCGCGCGCAGGTGATGCAGGATGTCGGTCTCGGTCTGGGTGTCGACCGCCGACAGCGCGTCGTCGAGCAGCAGCAGCGGCGCGTCGGTCAGCAGTGCGCGGGCGATCGCCACGCGCTGGCGCTGGCCGCCCGACAGCGTGATGCCGCGCTCGCCGACCGGCGTGTCGTAGCCCTGCGGGAAGCGCGCGATGTCGTCGTGCACGCTGGCCAGCCTGGCCGCCCGCTCGATCTCGGCGCGGCTAGCGCCGGGCTTGCCGAGCGCGATGTTGTCGGCGATCGAGGCGGAGAACAGGAAAGCCTCCTGCGGCACCCAGGCGATCGCCTGGTGCAGCTTCTCCAGCCGGTAGTCGGCCAGCGGCACGCCGCCCCAATCGAGGAGGCCGGCCTGGGCCGCGTACTGGCGCAGGATCAGCCGCACCACGGTCGACTTGCCGGCGCCGGTCGGGCCGACCAGGCCCAGCGTGCGGCCCGGCTCGAGCGCGAAGGACACGCCGGCCAGCGCGTCGTGCTGCTGGCCCGGATAGCGGAAGCGCACCGCGTCGAAGCACAGCGGCCCGGCCGCCATCGTCTCGACCGTGCCGTGGTCGTCGATGCTCAGCGCCTGCGCCAGCACCGGCTCGAGCCGGCCCCAGGCGGCGCGGCCGCGCTCGATCAGGCTCAGCACCCAGCCGGCGGCGAACATCGGCCAGATCAACTGGCCCAGGTACATCGAGAAGGCGGTCAGCGCGCCGACCGTCAGTTCGCCCCGCCACACCAGCCAGCCACCGAGCGCCAGCGCGAACAGCTGGGCGAAGGTCAGCGTCACCCCCACCGCCGGTTCGTAGGCCGCCTCCCAGCGCTGGGCGCGCAGGCTGGCTTCGGCGGCGCCTTCGGCCAGGGTGGCGAAATGGGCGGCCGAGCGCGCCTCCAGCCCCAGCGCGCGCACCGTGCGCACGCCCGACAGCGTCTCCTGCACGTGGTCGTTGAGGTCGCTGAAGCGGTCGAGCGCGTCCTTGGAGGCATGGTGGATGCGGTTGGAGATGCGCCAGAAGGCGTAGGCCATGACCGGGAACGGCAGCAGCGCCACCGCGGTGAGCCGGCCGTCGAGGCCGAGCGCCATCATGGCGATCACCATCACCAGCGTCAGCGTGCCGTCGAAGCCGGCCAGCATGGCCTCGCCGGCCGCCATCTCGACCGCGTCGACGTCGTTGGTGGCCAGCGCCATCAGGTCGCCGGTGCGCTGCTGCTGGTAGAAGGCCGGCCCCTGCAGGCTGAGCCGGCGGTACAGCCGGGTGCGCAGCTCGACGCCGAGCCGGTAGCTGGCGGCGAACAGCTGCAGCCGCCAGCCCACGCGCAGGAAGTAGATCGCCGCGCCGGCCGCCAAGAGCTTGGCCAGCTCGGCCAGCAGCGCCGGTCCGGCCAGCGCGTGCGCCACCAGCGCGTCGACGATGTGGCCGACCTGGCGCGGGATCCACACCGTCAGCGCGGCGACCGAGGCCAGCATCAGCGCCGACAGGAAGTAAGGACGCCAGTTCTGGCGGATATAGCCGCCGACGAGGCCAAAGAGCGTCATGGAACACCTTGTGAGTGGGCCCGGCGGCGTGCCGGCCGGGCAAGCCGCCGATTCTAGGGCCTGCGGCGGGCGATTTCACGCGGCATCGCAAACCGGCGGCGATCGAGCGGACGCGGCGGAACTCGGGCCCCCGTCGATGGCTCGGACCTGAAGACCCCTTCGTCTCCTGCAAGGAATCCATCATGGCCAACCATCCCTTCGCCCTGTGGGCCGATTACGCCCTGAAAAGCCAGCAGATGCTGCTGGCTTCCGCCCAGGTCATCCAGCACCGCCTGGGGCGCCTGGCCGCCGCCGGCCCGCAGCCGAACGCGCCCGACCGGCAGGAATTCGCCCGCATGGGCAACGAGAAGATCGAGGCCGCCGCGGCCGCCTGGCAGGGCGCGCTGTTGAAGTGGATGACGCTCTACCCGCGGCTGGCGCTGTACGGCTGGCAGCAGGCGGTGAAGAGCTCGGCCACGATGCTGCGGCTGCTGGCCAGCCCGGCCGGCGCCAACCGCCACGGCCAGGCCCGCCTGGTCGCCCTGCTCAGCGACGCGACCCAGCTCAAGCGCCTGTCGCACGCCGGCCTGCAGGTGATGCATGCCAGCCTCAAGCCGGTCCACCGCGCCGCCACCGCCAATGCGCGGCGGCTGGCGAACTACAAGCCGCGCTGAGCGGCGTGTCCGGCGGGCCCGCCCGCAACCGTCGGATTCGCGGCGGCATCCATCGCGCCGATTGCCGCAGGCCGGACTGATGCAGGTCGGGCTTTATGCCCGACGGCGCCGCGGATTCCAGGCCGCTGTCGGGCATGAAGCCCGACCTACAAAACCGACCGGGATCGCACGGCAGAGGCGTGCAGGAGCGGCTTCAGCCGCGAAGGGTGGAGCGCCAACGGTATGGCGACCTTCCTACCAATCGCGGCAGAAGCCGCCCCTATATGCGATCGTCGGGCACCAGGCAGGCTCAACCCTGCAAGGCATGCACCGGCGGCATCGCCAGCGCCGTCAGCATGTGCCGCAAGGTCGCCAGCAGCGCCACCAGCGCGGCGGCGGCCAGCGCGGCAGCCAGCGGCCAGACGCCGATCGGCGCGCGGTCGACGAAGCCGTCGAGGTAGTGCTGGGTCGCCAGCCAGGCCAGCGGCAGGCCGAGGCCGGCGCCGGCCAGCACCAGCGCGCCGAACTCGCGGCCGAGCAGGCCGGCGATCGCGCCGGCGCCGGCGCCGTAGAGCTTGCGGATGACGATCTCGCGCGCCCGCCGCCGCACGCCGTAGGCCGCCAGCGCATACAGGCCGAAGCCGGCGATCAGCGTGGCGATGGCCGCCGCGCCGCTCAGCAGCCGGGCCAGCCGCATGTCGTTCTGGTAGGCGTTCTCCAGCATGCGCTCGAAGCCTTCCACCTGCGGCGTCTCGTCCGGGAAGCGGGTACGCCACAGCGACTCGGCGGCCGCCTTGACGCGCGCCGGATCGCCGTCGGCGCGCAGCGTGATGGTGTACAGCCAGGTTTCGCCGATCGCATAGAACATCGGCACGGCCGGCTCGCGCACCGACTGGTAGCGGATGTCCTCGATCACGCCGACGATCTGCTTGTACCCGTCGCCGACCTTGAGCGACTGGCCGACCGCCGCCTGCGGCGAGACATAACCGAGCTGGCGCACCGCGCTGCGGTTGAGCACGATGCGGTCGAGGCTGCTCAGCGTGTCGCGCTGCGGCTCGAAGGCCCGGCCGGCGATCGGCGCAAGGCCGTAGGCGAGGAAGAAATACGGATCGACCGGCTCCCAGCGGATGTTGAGGAGACGGCCATCGGCGAGCGTCACGCTGGTCGCGCTGCTGGTGTCGTTGCGGCCCGGCGCGTCGAGCGAGCGGCCGGCCGCGGCCACGCCGGGCAGTTGCGCCAGCGCGCGGCGGAACTGCTCGCTGCGCGCCGGATCGAGCCCGGACGGCGAGTAGACCAGCAGCAGCGGCCGCGTCGCGAAGCCGGGATCGATGCGCGTGGCGTAGCGCGCCTGCAGGAAGATCACCAGCGCGAAGGCCGACAGGCCGATGGCGGCGCCGAACTGCAGCACGGTCAGGCCGCGGCGCAGCCACAGGCCGCCGCGGGTCTCCTGCCGGTCGCGGCCGGCCAGCGCCTGCGCCACCGGCACCCGGCAGGCCACCCAGGCCGGGTAGAGCCCGGCCAGCAGGCCGGTGAGCAGTCCGGCGGCCACCGCCAGCGGCAACATCGGCCAGCCGAACGGCGCGGCGAAGCGCAGGCCCAGCGATTCCATCAGCAGCGGCCAGCACAGCCAGGCCAGCAGCAGTCCGAGCGCGGTGGCAAGCGCCGCCACCAGCACCGACTCGGTCAGGAACTGCGCCACGATGCGGCCGGGCGAGGCGCCGAGCGCCTTGCGGATGCCGATCTCGCGCTGGCGCTTGAGCGTGCGCACGGTGCTGAGGTTGACGTAGTTGATCGCCGCCAGCAGCAGGATCAGCAGCGCGAGGCCGGCCAGGCCGGCATACAGCGCGGCGTTGCCCTCGGAACCGGCGCCGTCGAGCTTGAGCCGCGGCACCGCCATCAGCCGAACTTCGGCGACGTGGCCGGCGAGGCGGAATTCGTCCGGCACCTGTTCGCCGCGCGGCGCATCATCGTACAGCCGCTGCAGCAGCGCGGCGGCCGCCGCCGTGTCGGCGCCGGGACGCAGCTGGACGAACAGCCGGCCCGAGTGGTGGCCCCACTCGGAATAGGCGAACTCGCGGTTGTCCCAGGCGGCGGAGCGGGTCGAGGCCAGCACCTCGAAGCGGAACACGCTGTTGGGCGCGCGATCGGCCAGCACGGCGGCGACACGGTAGGCGCGGCCCTGGATGTTGACGCTGCGGCCGACCACGTCGGCTCGGCCGAACAGCGCGACCGCGGTCGAGCTGCTGAGCGCCAGCGCATCGGGTCGCGCCAGCGCCTCGGCCAGGTCGCCGGCCTGCGGCGTCGCGCCGAGCATGGCGGCGAACGACGGATCGACGAAACCGATCACATAGCGCTGCACGCGTTCGCCGACGCGCAGCGAATAGGCGCGGCGATACAGCACGCTGCTGGCCGCCACCGGCGCGGCGCGATCGACCTCGGCGCGGAACGGTACCGGCACCTGCGATTGCCAGCTCGGCGCGCCGTCCGGATTGCGGTAGCGCAGCTCGAGCTGGTACAGCCGCGCGGCGGCCGGGTCGCGGTCGACCGCCAGCTCGGCCTCGACGAAGCTGGCCAGCACGAAGGCCACCGCGATGCCGATGGCGAGGCCGAGGATCACCACGGCCGAGTAGCCGGGGTCCTGCCACAGCTGGCGCCAGCCGATGCGCAGATCGTTGGGGCGGATCATGGTTGTTTCCTTTGTTTTGTTTGCTTGCCGGGCGGCCGTTGCAGAGACGGCGCGCCTGGCCGGATCGCGATGGCGGCGGCGAGTCGGATCGAGGCCCCTGCAGGAGCGGCTTCAGCCGCGAATGGCGCCGGTGGATGCCTCCACCATTCGCGGCTGAAGCCGCTCCTACAAGGGATGCTTCACCGTTTCGCCAGCGTCCTCACGCCGCCACCGCATCGACCAGCACCCGGCCGTCGAGCAGCCGCAGCGTGCGCGAGGCTTGCGCCGCGTGCGCCGGCGAGTGCGTCACCATCACCAGCGTGGTCCCTTCTGCATTGATCTCGCGCAGCAGCCGCATCACCTCGTCGCCGTGCGCGCTGTCCAGGTTGCCGGTCGGTTCGTCGGCCAGCAGCAAGGCCGGCCGCGATACCAGCGCGCGGGCGATCGCCACCCGCTGCTGCTGGCCGCCCGACAGCTGCGACGGCCGGTGGCCGGCGCGGTGGCTCACGCCCAGCCGCGCCATTGCCTCGTCGACCCGCTGCTTGCGCTCGCGCGCCGGCACCTCGCCGTACTCGAGCGCCAGGCCGACGTTCTCGGCCACCGTCAGTTCGTCGATCAGGTTGAAGCTCTGGAAGATGAAGCCGATCCGGCCGCGCCGCAGCTGGTTCAGCTTCGCCTCGCTCCAGCCGGCCACGTTCCGGCCTTCGAACCAGTACTCGCCGGCGCTCGGCGCGTCGAGCAGGCCGAGGATGCCGAGCAGCGTCGACTTGCCGCAGCCCGACGGGCCGGTGATGGCCAGGTATTCGCCGGCCTCGATGTCGAGGTCGATCTGGTCGAGCGCGGTGGTCTCGATGTCGCCGGTGCGGTGCACCTTGCTGATGTTGCGGAGTTTGAGCATGGCGGTTCCTGCCTTGGGGATTTGGGAAAACGTTCAGACGGCGGCCGGCGCGGCGCGCAGCGGCGCCGGCGGCGGCACGGGCCGCGGATCTGCCTGGAGCGGAGCGATGGGCGGGCGCATCGGCGACGGCGGCATTTCCAACCCGGCGCAGGCGATGCGCGCCAGCAGGCGCGGCGCGATCAGCAGGCTCATGTCGCCCCCTCGATGCGCAGCCGCTCGGCCTCGCGGAAATCGCGGTAGCTCGACACGATCACCCGCTCGCCGGCGCGCAATCCGCCGAGCACTTCGACCCGGTTGGCGGCGCGCCGGCCCAGCCGCACCGCGCGGCGCTCGGCCCGGCTGCCGCCGGCGTCGAGCACGAACAGCCAGCTGCCGCCGGTGTCGGCATAGAAGGCGCCGTCGGGCAGCAGCAGCGCACGCGCAGGCTGGCCCAGCGTCAGCCGCGCCTCCACCCCCTGGCCCGGCTGCAGGCCGGCCGGCATCGCGCCGGCGGCGTCGAACTGCAGCTCGATGCCGAAGCGGCCGTCCTTCACCTGCGGATTGAGCCGCGCCAGCGCCAGCGGCCAGGCCCGGCCGGCCAGCGTCGCCTCGCCGCGCAGGCCCAGCGCCACGCGGTTCAGGTAGAACTCGTCGACGCTGGCCGCCAGCTTGTAGCGGCCCGGCGAATCGATGCGGCCGAGCCGGTCGCCCGGCTTGACCGATTCGCCCTCCTCCAGCCGGAAATCGGTCAGCCGGCCGTCGTTCGGCGCCCGTACCGCCAAGGCGTCGGCGGTGGCGCGCACCAGCTTGAGGCCGGCGTCGAGCCCGACGATCGCGCGGTCCATCTGGGCGATCGCCTGCTGCCGGGTGCCGAGCTCGGCCTGCATGTCGGCGCGCGATTCGGCCAGCAGCCGCTGCTGCTGCGCCAGCTGGTCGCGCGATTCCTCCAGCGCGGCGGCCGACAGGAAGCCGCGCTCGGCCAGCTGGCTGTCGCGCGCATGGCGCTTGCGCACGCGGTCCAGCTCGTATTCGAGCGCGGCCAGCTGGCGGCGGTGCTCGGCGCGGCTCGCTTCCATGCCGACCTTGAGCGTGGCCAGGTTGGCCACCTGCTGCGCCACGTCCGATTCGCGCGCCAGCATCTCCTGCTGGCGCTGCGGATTGGACAGCTTGAACAGCAGCTCGCCCTTCTTCACCGTCGCGCCGTCGCGCGCATACACCGCCTCGACCCGGCCGCCCTCGGTGGCATCGAGCATCACCGAGCTCAGCGGCACCGCGTTGGCGCGCAGCAGCAGCTCGTCGTGGAACTGGCCGGCCTCGACCGTGGCGATCTCGAGCGCCGCCGCATCGACCGCCTGGCCGCGCGGCACGGCCCACCAGCCGAGCCCGGCCAGCGCCGCGACCGCGCCGACGATGGCCAGCGGCAGCCAGCGCCGGCCGCGGCGGCGGACGACGCGATCCATGCCGGCGCCGGAGACCGGGGGATGGACGGTTGCGAAGGGAGCGGCGCATTCATGGCGAGGGGCACGGGAAGTGGGTGACGGCGGCCTTGTCGCAAGCGCCGTGCCAGCCAGCGCGGCCCTGTCGAATCAGCGGTTTGCGCGCACCTGTCCGGCGAGCGACGCGGACAGTGTCCGGAAGCGGACAGTCGGCCGTGTCCGGAAGCGGACGGCGGTTTGCGCGGCGCCGGCAGGCGCTGGTAACGTGCGGCGCACCGGGGCCGGGGCGAGCCGCGAAGGACAGGAAGGAAGGCCAGGCGCCCGTTGCAGGCATTGCTTCCCTGCGCGGTCGTGTCCTTCGTGGCAGAACACCCCGCCAACCAACCGTATCGACGACAGATTCCAAACGTGGCCGACCTCCTCATCCTCGACGACGATCCCGACGTCGCCATCGCGGCGCGCCTTCTGCTGCGCCGCCGCTTCGGCGAAGTCGCCGAGCTGGCCGACCCGCGCGCGCTGAGCGCGGCGCTCGAACGGCACCGGCCGGCGGTGCTGCTGCTCGACATGAATTTCAGCGCCGGCCGCGCCGACGGCGGCGAGGGCCTGGCGCTGCTGCGGCAGCTGGCTGGCCGGCCGGATGCGCCGGGCGTCGCCACACCCGCGGTGATCGTGATGACCGCCTATGCCGACGTCGCGCTGGCGGTCGAGGCGGTCAAGCTCGGCGCCTTCGACTTCGTCACCAAGCCGTGGGACAACGCCAAGCTGCTGGCCACCGTGGCCGCCGCGCTGGCCAGCCGCCGGCCGGCCGCGGCCGGGCCGGCCAGCGCGCTGCTCGGCGAATCGGCGCCGATGCGCGAATTGCGCGCGCTGATCGCCAGCGTGGCGCCAACCGAGGCCAACGTGCTGATCCTCGGCGAGAACGGCGTCGGCAAGGAGCTGGTGGCGCGCGCGCTGCACCAGGCCTCGCACCGCGCCGACGGCGTGTGCCTGGCGGTCGATATGGGCGCGCTGCCCGAATCGACCTTCGAGAGCGAGCTGTTCGGCCACCGCAAGGGCAGCTTCACCGACGCGCGCAGCGACCGGCCGGGCCGCTTCCAGGCCGCGCGCGGCGGCACGCTGTTCCTCGACGAGATCGGCAACATGCCGCTGGCCAACCAGGCCAAGCTGCTCACCGCGCTCGAGCGGCGCGAGGTCACGCCGGTCGGCGCCGACCGGCCCGAAGCGATCGACGTGCGCATCGTCAGCGCCACCAACCTCGACGAGACACAGCTGTTCGACCCGGCCCACTTCCGGCCCGACCTGCTCTACCGGCTCAACACCATCGTGCTGCGCGTGCCGCCGCTGCGCGCCCGGCGCGACGACATCGCGCTGCTGGCCGCGCACTACCTCGATCATTACGCGCGCCAGTACGGCAAGCCGGCCCGCCCGCTGGCCGCCGCGGCCGATGCGGCGCTGAGCGCGCACGACTGGCCCGGCAACGTGCGCGCCTTGCGCCATGCCTGCGAGCGCGCGGTGATCCTGGCGACCGGCGCGCAGTTCGAGGCGGCCGATTTCGGCCTGGGCGGCCCGGCGGCGAACAGCGCGGCGCCGGCAGGCATGGCCACGGCGAGCGCCTCGCCGAGCGGATACATCGGCGGCCCGGCCGCGCTGTCGCTGTCGGAGCGCGAGCGCGACGCCATCGCCGCCGCGCTGGCCCAGGCCAGCGGCAATATCAGCCAGGCCGCCAAGCTGCTCGGCGTGAGCCGCGCCGCGCTGTACCGCAAGCTGGAAAAGCATGGGCTCTGATCCCGCCCCCGCCCCCGCCCGCCGCCTGCGCTTGCGCGTCGCGATCGCCGCGCTGCTGCTGGCCGGCCTCGCGGCCATCGCCGCGCAGCAGCCCGGCTCGCCGCGCGGCCTCGCCATCTGCGCGCTGCTGGCCGCAGCCGCACTGGTCTGGGGTGGCCAGGCGCTGCTGCGGCTGACCGCACCGCAGCCGATCCGCGCCGACGAGCCGGCCTTCGGCCTGCCGACCGATCTCGACGCCTGCCGAGCCGCGCTGCTGCGGCTCGAAGCACTGATCGAACACGCCCCGGTGGCGCTGTGGCGGGCCGGTGCCGGCGAAGCCCAGCCGCTCAACGCCGCCGCCCGCCGGGTGCTGGCGCCGGGCCGCGCCAGCGCGCCCGAGGCGGTGCTGGCCCTGCTGCGCCAGGCCCACGGCGGCCAGCGCCAACTGGTCGGTTTCGACAGCGAGCGCGGCCACGAGCGCGCGGTGCTGGCCGCTGCCGCGCTGACGCTGGCCGGCGAGGAGGAAAAGCTGCTGGCGCTGATGCCGATCGAGTCCGAGCTCGAAGCCGAGACGCTCGATGCCTGGCGCCAGCTGGTGCACGTGCTGACCCACGAGATCATGAATTCGCTGACGCCGATCGCCTCGCTGTCGCGCACCGCGCAGGCGCTGGTCGCCGAGCAGCCGGATGCCGACCCGGACCTGGCGATGGCGCTGGAGACCATCGCCCGCCGCGCCGCCCACCTGGTCGAATTCGTCGCCAGCTATCGCAGCGTCAGCCAGTTGCCGGCGCCGAAGCTGGAGCCGGTGCGGCTGCAGCCGCTGTTCGGCCGCCTGCGCCAGTGGGCGGCGGCCGACTGGCAGGCGCGCGGCGGCGAAGCGAGCTTCACGGTCGAGCCGGCGACGCTGGAACTGATGGCCGACCCGGACCAGCTGGAGCAATCGCTGCTCAATCTGGTGAAGAACGCCGCCGACGCCACCCGCGGCCTGGCAGCGCCGCGGCTGGCGGTGACGGCCCGGCTGGTGCGCGGCGGCCGGCTGGCGATCGAGGTGGCCGACAACGGCCCGGGGGTGCCGGCAGGGCTCGAGGCGCGCATCTTCACGCCCTTCTTCAGCACCAAGGACAAAGGCCTGGGCGTAGGGCTGGCGCTGGTGCGCAACCAGGTGCACGGCATGGGCGGCACGGTGCGCTACGCCAAGCGGGCCAGCGGCGGCGCCTGTTTCGTCCTGACCTTCTGACCAGCCTTGCCGATATGCGGGCGCCGGTGAAGCGACAGGCGCAATTCAGGCCCCCGGGAAACCCGGCGGCTCACCGTCGGAGAACGCTGACACAGCGGCTCTCCCTGATTGAATCCTTCCCCTCTCGTCCCCGCCACCGCGGGGAAGCCTCGCCAGCCGCTCGTCAGCAGGCATTCACGCTTGCAGCGGCCCATCGATCGAGTCGATCGATGCAAAGCAAAACGGCACCCGATGGGTGCCGTTTCGTCTTGCCGCAACCGGCCGCTCAGCGCCGATAGTTATGCCGCGGGGCACCGCCACCGGTGGCGCGCTCGTCCTTGTGGCGGAAGCTGACGCGCGCCTTGGTCAGATCGTAGGGCGACAGCTCGACCGTCACGCGGTCGCCGGCCAGGATGCGGATGCGGTGCATGCGCATCTTGCCCGACACGTAGGCGATCAGTTCCATGCCGTTCTCGAGCTTCACGCGGAAACGCGTATCGGGCAGCACCTCGATCACGGTGCCTTCCATTTCGATCAGTTCTTCTTTGGCCATGCAGGGCTCCGTTGCCGGGCGGCGAGCCGCCACGGGGGGTTCAGTTCGCTGCCGGCGGGTCGTCCCGCCGGCAAGGTTTCGGTTGCATCGCCCGCGCGGCACACGGGCCGGGCGGACGGTTGGAAAGGGATGGGTCGGTCCGGTCGAGGGGACCGGAACCCGACACTATACAGCCTTACGGCGTTCCACTCCCGTCCTGCAGCCGAACGGCGAACAAGTCAAGCCGTCGCGACGGCGCATCCATCCCCGTTCGACTACCCGATTTGCGCTCTGTCGGCGCCAGCCGTCGTTCATCCCGACGCCCGGTAGATCGGTCTCATGGTGCTCCACGGCTTGGCAGGCCGCCGGCATCATGGCCTCACTGCGCAACCCGCAGAACAACCGGCAAATACTGTGAATACCAAGGAAAAATCATGAAATCCCGCATCAACGAGTACTTTGAAGGCACCCTGATCGTCAGCCTGGCCGCGCTTTTCGCGCTGGCGCTGTTCAGCAGCCTGCAAACCGCCGAGGCGCCGCAGGCGACCCAGCCGGCACAACTGGCGCAAACCGCCGCGGCTCCGCGCGGCTGACCGCGATGCAAGGCGCCGGGGCACCCAGGCCCCGCATTTCAGCGAGACGACCGGCTGCGCGACAGCCGCCTCGCCGACAGAACGACCGGCTCCAGGCCGGTCGTTTCGCATTTCCGGCCAACGCAAACGCTGCGTCCGGCGGCCATCAGGCAGGCGCGCTGCTACCCTGCGGGCTCATCCATCGAGACGCCGCGTTCCAGATGCATATCCGCCCCACCACGTTCGACGACTGGCCCGCCCTGAAGGCGATCCGGCTGGCATCGCTGCTCGATGCCCCCGAAGCCTTCAGCCTGAGCCATGCCGAGGCCGCCGCGTTCGACGACGCGCAATGGCAGGCGCGGGCTGCGGGCGAAACGCCGCCACGCTACTTCCTGGCCTGGGACGGCCCGCGCCCGATCGGGCTGGCCGGCGGCGTGGCGGTCGACGACGGCCATGAACTGATCTCGATGTGGATCGAGCCCGCGGCTCGCGGCGGCGGCGCAGGCCGGGCGCTGGTCGCCGCGGTGGCCGAACGCGCGGCCGCGCTCGGCGCCGGCCGCCTGGTGCTCGGCGTCCTGCCCGCCAATGCGCGGGCCTGCGGCTTCTACGCCAGGCAGGGCTTCGTCGCATGCGACCAGGCCGAGCCGTTCCGGAACGGCAGCTGCCGGATGTTCCTGGCCCTGCCGCCGCGAAGCTGACGCGGCCACCGCTGCATTTCATCGCCGCCAGACGTCGTTCATGCCTCGCCGCTGCATACCGGTCTCAACCCGCTCCAACGGTGTCCTCGCCTCGCGCATCATGGCCTCACTGCAGCACGACGCTGCAACGCAAACCGAATCGACCAACTTGAGGACACCACCATGAAGACCAAGATCAACGAACTGTTCGAAGGCACCCTGATCGCCGGCCTGGCCGCCCTGTTCGCCGTCGCCCTGATCAGCGGCCCGCAGCCTGCCGACGCCCCGGCGGTCGCCCACGCCCAGGTCGCCCAGAACGATGGCGCCAACCACAATGGCTAATCCCCGGCAGCAGACGACAGCGACACGGCGCCCACGGGCGCCGTGTTTCTTTTGGGTCGCCGCCTGGATTGAATCGCTGCCGATCCATCCATAAGTTGCATTTAAAATGCATGTTTAATATCATGGCCGCAATCTCCAACCGGCGAGCGCCGCCATGCAATTGACCCGATTCTCCGACTTCGGCCTGCGGGTACTGATGTACCTGAACCAGCACGACCTGCCGGCCCCGGTGACGATCGCCGAGATCGCCGGCCAGTTCGACATTCCGCACAACCACCTGGTCAAGGTGGTGAACCGGCTCGGCAAACTCGGCTGGATCAGCGCGCTGCGCGGCCGCAACGGCGGCCTGCGGCTGGCGGTGCCGGCCGACGGCCTCCGGCTCGGCACCGTATTGCGCAGCCTCGAGGGCAGCAGCGAGCTGGTCGATTGCGACACGCCGCCGTGCGCGCTGCGCGGCCGCTGCCTGCTCAAGGGCGCGCTGAATGCCGGCCTGGAAGCCTTCTACGCCAAGCTCGACGAATACACGCTGGCCGACGTCTGCGCCCAGGGCACCGGCGAGGCCATCGTCGTCATGCATCGGCGCTTCCTCGACGCCGCCAGGCCGGGAGCCGGCCATGCGTGACATCGCCCTCGAAATCGGCCGCGAGCGCGTCGGCCAGGTGGTGGACGAGTTCTACCGCCAGGTGCGCCGCCATCCGACCCTGGCCGGCCCGTTCGCGCGCGTCGACGACTGGCCGGCCCATCTCGAGCGGCTGACCCATTTTTGGTGGGTCACGCTCGGCGGCGAGCGCTACCTCGACTACCGCTATGCCGTACCGGCGCGCCACGCCGAGGCCGGCTTCACGCCCGCCCTGCTGCACGACTGGCTGGCACTGTTCCGCCAGGTCGTTCGCGCGCAGCTGGCGCCCGAGCAGGCCGGGGCCTGGATCACCCGGGCCGAGCGCATCGGCGAGTCGCTGCGGCTGATGCACGAACTCGGCCACTTCCCCGCACCCGCCGGCCCGTCCATCGTCGCCATCCCGCGCTGATCGTTGCCGCGCGCCGCTCGCGCCGCCAGGCCGCGCATTAAAAGTTGCATTTCAAATACCTCAAAAAAGGAAACCGCATGCTGTCCCAAGCCGCCCGCCCCTATATCGAAGCCAGCGTACCGGTGCTGCGCGAGCACGGCCTCGCCATCACGCGCGCCTTCTACCGCAACATGTTCGCCGCCCACCCCGAGTTGAACGACCTGTTCAACCTCGGCAACCAGGCCAACGGCTCGCAGCAGCAATCGCTGGCCGCCGCGGTGTTCGCCTACGCCGCCCATATCGACGACGCGGCAGCGCTGGCGCCGGTCATCGAGCGCATCGTGCACAAGCACGTCTCGGTCGGCATTCGGCCGGCGCACTATCCGATCGTCGGCCGCCACCTGCTCGGCGCGATCGTCGAAGTGCTCGGCGACGCCGCCACGCCGGCGCTGCTGTCGGCCTGGGACGAGGCCTACTGGCTGCTGGCCGGCGAGCTGATCGCAGCCGAGGCGCGCCTGAGCGAACGGACCGGTGCGGCCAGCGGCGCGCTGCGGCCGCTGCGGGTGATGGAGCTGCGCCATGAGAGCGCCGACGCGACCTCGTTCTACCTGCAGACGCCCGACGGCCAGTCGCCGGGCAACTTTCTGCCCGGCCAATACCTCAGCGTGGCGGTGGATTTCGCCGGCGAGAACCTGCGCCAGCTGCGCCAGTACAGCCTGTCCGACTCGCCCGGCAAGCCGTGGTGGCGCATCACGGTGAAGCGCGAGGCGGCCCAGGCCGATGCGCCGGCCGGCCGCGTATCCAACTGGCTGCATGCCAACCTGCGCCAGGGCGGCAGCCTGCTGGCCGGCGCCGCCTACGGCGACTTCACGCCGGCGCTCGACGGCGACCATCCGCTGGTGCTGCTGTCGGCCGGCGTCGGCATCACGCCGATGGTGTCCATCCTCAATACGCTGTGCGAACGCGGCGCCCGCCGGCCGGTGCATTTCGCCCATGCCGCGCGCGACGGCCTGCGCCACGCCTTGCGTGCCGACCTCACTGCCGCCCGCGCCCGCTACCCGGCACTGCACGAACAGGTGTTCTACGAAACGCCGCGCGACGCCGACCGGGTCGGCTTCGACTACCACCACGCCGGCCGCATGCAGCTGGACCTGGTACTGGACGGCGTCGCCGACGATGCCGAATTCCTGCTCTGCGGCCCGGCCGCCTTCATGCGCCAGCAGTGGCAGGCGCTGCTGGCGCGCGGCGTCGGCCCGGCCCGCATCCAGCGCGAGGTGTTCGGCCCGGAATTGCTGGATCACCTGCTGTAGCCCGAAGCCGCCGACGTCCGGACCGGCAGTTTCGATGCCGGCCGGCCCATGGCGGCCCGCTGCATTTCATCGCCGCCAGACGTCGTTCATGCCTCGCCGCTGCATACCGGTCTCAACCCGCTCCAACGGTGTCCTCGCCTCGCGCATCATGGCCTCACTGCAGCACGACGCTGCAACGCAAACCGAATCGACCAACTTGAGGACACCACCATGAAGACCAAGATCAACGAACTGTTCGAAGGCACCCTGATCGCCGGCCTGGCCGCCCTGTTCGCCGTCGCCCTGATCAGCGGCCCGCAGCCTGCCGACGCCCCGGCGGTCGCCCACGCCCAGGTCGCCCAGAACGACGGCGCCAACCACAATGGCTAAGCCCCCGGCAGCAGACGACAGCGACACGGCGCCCCAGGGCGCCGTGTTTCTTCGTGTTACCTGCCGGACCGGTCCCTGACCCGGCACTGTCGCATCCATGCCGCAATCGACGCAGCGGCGCATTTCACCGGCCATGCCGAGAGCATGCGGCCACGGTCATATTTTCCAGTCAAATCAGATACTTCTGCCCTTCCCGGCGAGCACGCCAATATATTCGATGCGGAATGCATGAAGCGCCCGCGCGGCAAACACGAACGGTTCTCGAAGCCCTTGGCAGTCCCCGACCACCCTCCTACTATGGCGCCGACTCCGACGCGCATAGCGCCCGGCAAGATAGCCGACACAACGGGGGAGGGAATCCATGCCACGCCAAGACGCGACCTTCGACGACGGCCACGCGCCCGTCGCCTCCCCGGCCGGCTGGACCGGCCCGCTGCTCGCCCTGGTCGGCTATCTGGTCTTCCACTTCTCGGTGGACATGCTGCCGCCCCCCCTCGCCCGCGCCGCAGCCCTGCTGCAATACCTGTTCCCCCTCTCCTGCCTCGCCGCGACACTGGCGCTGAGCCGGCTGCGCCGCCGCCATGCCCGGCTCGACGATGCCACGGCGCTCGACGTGCTCGACCATATCTGCAGCAGCGAATTCGAACTGCTGCTGGCCGAGGCCTTCCGCCGCCGCGGCTACGCGGTCTGCACCCGGCGCAGCCGGCAATCCGGCAGCGCGGTCGACCTGGCGCTCGATCGCGGCCGCGAACAGTATTTCGTGCAGTGGCGGCAATGGCGCGCCGAGCGCGTCGGGATCGACGCGGTACGCGAACTCTATGGCGCCATGGTGGCCGAGGGCGCGGCGGGCGGCTTCGTGGTGACCGCCGGGCGCTTCGGCGACGACGCCCGGCGCTTCGCCCAGGGCCACGAGATGAAGCTGATCGACGGCCCGGCCCTGCTCAGGATGATCCGCGGCATCGAGATCGAAACGCGGCAGATGGCACTGCGCAAGCCGGCCTGAACCCGCCGGGCCGATCCATGGCCTTCGGGCGCCCCGATAGACAACCAAGCGCTTGCTTGATAATCTCGGCGCGACTTCCCGCCTGGATCGCCCGATGAATGCCTCCACCCTGCGCCGGCTGCTGAACCTGTGGCCGCCCTTCCTGTTCACCGGCATCCGCGCCGCGCGCATCAGCGCCGACTACCGCGAGGCCGACGTCACGCTCAAGCAGACCTGGTACAACCGCAACTACGTCGGCACCCATTTCGGCGGCAGCCTGTTCGCGATGACCGACCCGTTCTACATGCTGATGCTGATGCAGCTGCTCGGCCGCGACTACTTCGTCTGGGACCAGCGCGCCGGCATCGACTTCGTCGCGCCGGGCCGCGGCCTGGTGACCGCCCGCTTCCGCATCGACGACGCCACGCTCGACGCCATCCGCGCGCGCACCGCGGACGGCGAGAAATACCTGCCCGAATTCGTGGTCGACATCACCGACGCCAAGGGCGAAGTGGTCGCGCGGGTGACCAAGACGCTGTACATCCGCCGCAAGCCGGCCAAGCGCTGAAACCACCGGCCTCCGCGCCGCGGAATCGCAATAGAAGATTCTTCCCTCTTCCCGGCTTCGGTCGCAGTAGGAGCGGCTTCAGCCGCGAATGCGACGGCAGCCTCCTCGCCATTCGCGGCTGAAGCCGCTCCTACAGAACTTCGCCGTCGGTCGGACTTCCGTCCGACAGCGCCGCGACCAGGATCGCCGTCGGATGGAAGTCCGACCTGGCGCATGCGGCTTGATCGAAGCCAACTTGGCCACGCCCCGCTCGTTCACCCGCCATTCAGACTCATGAAAGCGTCATGGCTTAAACTGCGCGGGCCATGCTGCGCCTGCCCTCCTTCCGCCAACTGCTGCTGCTCGCCTTCCTGCTGCTCGCCGGCCTGCTCGGCGCGGTCGCGCTGCGCGGGCTGATCACGCTCGAGAAACTGGTCGAGCAGAGCCGCGTCGGCGCCGACCTGGCCGTGCGCGCCAGCGCCGACGCCCAACTGCTGGCCGAGCGCAGCCTGGCGATGGAACGCGCGGCGCGACAGTTCCTGGTGCTCGACGACGCCGCCTTGCGCGAGCGTTTCGACGAAGCCCGCCGCGATGCGCGCGCCGCCCACCAGCGGCTGGCCGCCGACCTGCCCGGCAGCACGGCGGTCACCCAGTGGCAGGAACAGCTGGCCGCCATCGAGGCGCGGCTGGACGAGCCGGGCCAGCCGACCAAGCAGCGCGGCGTCGCGCTGGCCGAGGATTTCCGCACGCTCGACACCCTCAACCAGGCGATCGCCGGCCAGGTGCGCCAGCGCATCGAGGCGCGCAACGACGCGCTGCTGGCCGGCCTCGACGAAGGCCGCGCCGCGCTCGGCCGCCAGCTGCTCGGCGCCTTCGCGCTGGCCCTGCTGCTGGCGCTCGGTTTCGGCCTGTGGCTGGTGCGGCCGCTGCGCAAACTCGAGGCCGCCATCGTGCGGCTGGGCGAGAACCGGCTCGACCGGCCGATCGCCATACCCGGCCCGGCCGACCTGCGCGCGCTCGGCCGCCGGCTCGACTGGCTGCGGCTGCGGCTGGTCGAGCTCGATGCCGACAAGGCGCGCTTCCTGCGCCATATCTCGCACGAGCTGAAGACCCCGCTGGCCGCGCTGCGCGAAGGCGTGTCACTGCTCGACGAGGGCGTCGCCGGACCGCTCAACGACAGCCAGCACGAGATCGCCCGCATCCTCGGCCAGAACACGCTGGCGCTGCAGAACCAGATCGAGGATCTGCTGCGCTTCAACGCCGCCGCCTTCGAGGCGCGCCGGCTGACGCGGCGGCCGACCGAGCTGGCCGCCTTCATCCGCGGCACGATCGACGGCCAGCGGCTGCAATGGCAGGCCAAGCGGCTCGAGGTGACGCTCGACGGCGGCCCGCTGACCGCCGAGATCGACCCCGACAAGCTCGGCGCCGCGCTGGGCAACCTGCTGTCCAACGCCATCCGCTTCAGCCCCGACGGCGGCGCCATCCGCTTCAGCCTGGCGCGCGAGTCCGGCCGCGCCCGCATCGAGATCGCCGACCAGGGCCCCGGCGTCGCGCCGAACGACCGCGAGCGCGTGTTCGAGCCCTTCTACCAGGGCGAGCGCCAACCGCCCGGCGCGCGGCGCGGCAGCGGCATCGGCCTGTCCATCGTGCGCGAATACATCGTCGCCCACGGCGGCGACATCACCCTGCTGCCGGGCGAACCCGGCGCACGTTTCCGAATCGAACTTCCCCATGTCGACGATTAGATTGCCCCTCCTCCTCGGCCTGCTGCTGGCACTGGCCGGCTGCGCGCTGCCCGCGCGGCAGGCGCCGTCGGCGCCGACGCCGGTGCCGACGCCCACCCCGACGCCGCCGCCCGACGCCAATCTGCGCGAATTGCTCGAACGGCAGGACCGGCTGCGCCAGCAAGGCCAGGCCGAGATCGCCCGCGAGATCGCCCGGCTCGGCGAGGCAGCCGGCAGCCCCGCCGCCAACCCGGCGGCCACGCTGGAGCTGGCCATCGCGCTCGGCCAGCAGCGCGACGCCGCCGCCCAGGCGCGTGCGCTGAACCTGCTCGAGACGCTGGCGCGCAGCCCGGCCGCCGAGGCCCAGCCCTACCAGCCGCTGGCGCGCCTGTTGGCCGGCCTGCTGGCCGCGCTGCAGGCCGACCAGCGCCGCATCGACGAATTGCAGGACAAGCAGGCCCAACAATTGCGTGAGTACCAGCGCAAGTTCGATCAGCTCAACGAGAAGCTCGAAGCGCTCAAGGCGATCGAACGCAGCCTGCCGACCCGGCCCGCCCCGGCCACCGTGAAAGGAACCCCGCCATGAGCGCCCACCTGCTGCTGGTCGACGACGACGCCGACCTGCTGCGCCTGCTGTCGATGCGGCTCACCGCCGCCGGCTACCGCGTCAGCGCGGTGCCGACCGCCGAAGCCGCGCTGGCGCGGCTGGCGATCGAGCGGCCGCAGCTGGTCATCAGCGACGTGCGCCTGCCCGGCCGCGACGGCCTCGCGCTGTTCGACGAGATCCGCAACCACCATCCCTCGCTGCCGGTGATCCTGATGACCGCGCACGGCACCATCCCCGACGCGATCGAGGCCACCGCGCGCGGCGTGTTCGGCTACCTGACCAAGCCGTTCGACGGCAAGGTGCTGCTCGACAAGGTCGGCCAGGCGATCGCGGTGTCGGCCACAACCGACGGCAGCGCGCGGCAGGAAAGCTGGCGCGAGCCGATCGTCAGCCGCTCCAGCCGCATGGCCGAGCTGCTGGCCGAGGCCAAGCTGGTGGCCGGCTCCGACGCCAGCATCCTGATCCGCGGCGAGAGCGGCAGCGGCAAGGAGCTGCTGGCGCAGGCGATCCACCGCGCCAGCCCGCGCGCCGGCAAGCCCTTCGTGGCGGTCAACTGCGGCGCCATCCCGAGCAGTTGCTGGAATCCGAGCTGTTCGGCCATGTGAAGGGCGCCTTCACCGGCGCGGTGGCCAACCACCGCGGCCTGTTCCAGGCAGCCGACGGCGGCACGCTGTTCCTCGACGAGATCGGCGACATGCCGCTGGCGCTGCAGGTGAAGCTGCTGCGCGTGCTGCAGGAGCGCCAGGTGCGGCCGGTCGGCGCCAGCCAGGCCATCCCGGTCGACGTGCGGCTGCTGTCGGCCACCCATCGCGACCTCGAGGCGGCCATGGCCGAGGGCCAGTTCCGCGAGGATCTGTACTACCGGCTCAACGTGGTGACGCTGCACCTGCCGACGCTGGGCGAGCGGCGCGAGGACATCCCGCTGCTGGCCAACCATTTCCTGGCCAAGCTGGCGGCCAAGTACGGCAAGACGCTGAACGGCTTCTCGGCCGAGGCGCTCGAGGCGCTGGCCACCGCGCCCTGGCCCGGCAACGTGCGGCAGCTCTACAACGTGGTCGAGCAGGTCTGCGCGCTGGCCACCGCCCCGCTGGTGCCGTTGGCGCTGGTGCAGCGCGGCCTGCGCGCGCCGCCGATGGAAGTGCTCAGCTATGCCGAGGCCAAGCAGCGCTTCGAGCTCGACTACCTGGTGCGGCTGCTCAAGCTGACCGAGGGCAACGTGGCCGACGCCGCCCGGCTGGCCGACCGCAATCGCACCGAGTTCTACCGGCTGCTGCAGAAGCACGGCCTCAACCCGGCCCAGTTCCGCGACGACGCCGACGTCGCCAGTTAGCGACAAGCGAAATCCACGCTGTGACAAGCACTTGGCCGCCTTCGGGGCGGCCAGGTCATTTTTACGTCGCCATAGGGCGACAAATTACACGGCGATCCCATTTCGACCATTGGCCAGATTCATTGCAAATCACCATAAGCATTTGAAATATATTGAATTAATCAAGCTGGCACGGTAATCGCTGAAGGTGAGGGACTGCGCTGCTTGCGCACCTGGCCTCACCGTCAGGAAAACAACCAAAGGAAAGGACATCGCCATGCAAAACCGCCTGATCGCCCATCTGGTCGCCACGGCTGCTTTCGCCGCCGCGCTGGCCACTCCCGGCTTCGCCGACTCGACCGTCGCGAATACCGCCGACAAGGTCGTCGACAAGGTTGCCGCCACCACCGAAAAGGCAGCCGACAAGGTCGCGGCCGGTACCGAAAAGGCCGCCGCCAGCACCAAGGAAGCGGCCGCCAAGGCCGGCCAGTATCTGGACGACGCCACCGTGACCGCCAAGGTCAAGGCTGCGCTGGTGGCCGACAAGACCGTCTCCGCGCTCGACGTGAAGGTCATCACCAACCAGGGTGTGGTCACCCTGACCGGCCACGTCGACCGGCCCGAAGTCGGCGAACGCGCGCTTCAGCTCGCTTCCACCGTCGAAGGTGTGAAGGGCGTGAAGAGCGAGCTGGTGGTCAAGACCCAGTAAGCATTCATCGCTCCCGGCGCCCTCGCGGCGCCTGCCCGGGTCGCGCCCGGGCCTGTCTCCCTGGAGGTCGAGGGTACCCGCCCGCGACCCGCCTTTTGGATCGGCCACTCCCTTGGCCGATCCTTTTCTTTTGTGGGACAGGAATCGGGAAGGGAGAAGGGGGAAGGGTAACCCCATCCCCCTCCCAACCTCCCCTTGAAGGGGGAGAAGCAGTACAGCGACGGCTCCGCGGACTGTGATGGTTCAGCCCACACCGTCCCCCTCCCTCCCCTTCAAGGGGAGGGCCGGGGTGGGGATGGGGTGACCCTTCTCCCTTCTCCCTTCCCCTCACCCCTCGATCACCTGCGCCGGCCTCGATGCCAAGGCCGCCCGCAGATGCCGGCTGACCGCCAGCGCGGCCACCAGGCTCGCCGCCAAGACGGCGGCCACCAAGGGCCAGACGCCGAGCGGCGCCCGTTCGACGAAACCATCGAGATAACGCCCGATCGCCAGCCACCCGAGCGGCAACCCCACGACGGCCCCAAGCAGCAGCAACACGCCGAACTCCCGCACCAGCAGCGCCGCGATCGCGCCACGGCCGGCGCCGTACAGCTTGCGGATCGCGATCTCCCGCGCCCGTCGCCGCACGCTGTAGGCCGCCAGCGCATACAGCCCGAAGCCGGCGATCAACGTAGCCACGTCCGCCGCGGCCAGCAGCGCCTGCGACAGCCGCAGATCGTCGCCGTACACCTCCTCGAGTTGCTTCGACAGCCATTCGACCCGCGGCGCCTCGCCCGGGTAACGGCTCAGCCACAGCGCCTCGACCGCCGCCTTCAGCGCCGCCCGGTCGCCCTCGGCGCGCAGCGTGATGGTCGGGATCTGGTCACGCTCGATGCGGTAATAGGTCGGCTCGGGCGGCTCGCGCAGCGAGACGTGGCGGATGTCCTCGATCACGCCGGCCACCCGCAGCGGCAGGTCGTCGCGGCGGAACGCACGTCCGATGGCGGCCTGCGGCGAAGCGAAGCCGAACTGCGCCGCCGCGCTGCGGTTCAGCACCACCTCCTCGCCACCGGCCAGCGTGTCGCGGTCGGGCGCGAACAGGCGGCCGGCCAGCGGCCGGATGCCGTAGGCCGGGAAGAAATTCGGATCGACCGACTCGTGGCGGAAGCTGAGCATCCGCGTGCTGCCCGGCAAGGCCACGGTGCTGCTGGCGCGCACCAGGCGGCGGCCCGGCGCGTCGCCCGAGCGCGCCGCCGCGCGCACGCCGGGCAGCCGCGCCAGCGCCTCGCGCAACTGCTCGATCTCGGCATCGACCAGCCGCGGCGGCGCATCCACCACCAGCAAGGGCGCTGCATCGAAGCCCGGATCGATGCGGATCGCGTGGCGCGTCTGCAGCGCGATCGCCAACGCCAGCGCCGACAGCGCGATCGCCGCGGCGAACTGCAGCACGGTCAGGCCGCGACGCAGCCACAGGCCGCCGGCGCCTTCCTGCCGATCGCGGCCGGCCAGCACCTGGCCGGCCGGCACGCGGGCGGCGACCCAGGCCGGGTAGAGCCCGGCCAGCAGGCCCGCCAGTACGCCGATCAGCACGGCCGCCAGCAGCATCGACGGCACGAAGGGCGTGTCGTAGCGCTTGCCCAGCTGCTCGACCAGCAGCGGCCAGGCCAGCCGTGCCAGCGCGAGGCCGAGCGCGGTCGCCAGCAGCGCCGCCAGCAGCGATTCGGCCAGGAACTGCCGCATCACCCGGCCCGGCGAAGCGCCGAGCGACTTGCGGATGCCGATCTCGCGCTGGCGCTGCAGCGCACGCACGGTGCCGAGGTTGACGTAGTTGATGCCGGCCAGCGCCAGGATCACCACGGCCAGCGCCGCCAGCCCGCCGTAGAGCGCGACGCTGGCCGGCGCGCGCGCGCCGTCGAACGGCAGGCGCTGCAGCGGCATCAGGCGGATTTCGGCGGCATGGCCGTTGATGCGGCTGGACGGCTCGAACTCGGCGCTCCAGGCGGTGGCGTCGAAGATCGACTGCACGCGCCGCCCATTGCGGCCAGGTCGGCGCCGTGCGCCAGTTCCAGGTAGAGCTGGCCGCCGTGATGGCCCCATTCGCGGAAGGCCAGCTCGCGGGTATCCCAGGCGCTCGAGGTGGTGGAAGCCAGCGCGTCGAACCGAAAGGCGCTGTTGCGCGGCCGGTCGGGCAGCACGGCGGCCACCCGGTAGGGCCGGAGGGCGATGCTGACCGTGCGGCCGACCACGTCCTGGCCGCCGAACAGCCGCTGCGCCATGTCGGCGGTCAGCGCCAGCGCATCAGGCCGCGCCAGTGCCTGCGCCAGGTCGCCGGCCTGCGGCGCCAGGCCCAGCATGGCCGGGAAGGCGACATCGACGAAGGCCAGCTCGAACGATTGCACCCGCGTGCCGGCCTGCACCGACAGCTCGCGCCGGTAGAAGCGGCTGAGCGCCTCGATCCCGCCGGTCTGGCGCTCGATCTCCTCCTTCAGCGGTACCGGCGTCTCGCCCCACCACACCGGCGTACCGCCGGGTTCTGGTAGCGCAGCTCGACCCGCGCGATGCGCGATCGCGCCGGCACGTCGGCATCGGCCACCAGGCCGCTGCGCACGAAGCCGGCCAGCAGGAAGGCCACCGCGATGCCGACCGCAAGGCCGACGATCACCACCGCCGAATAGGCCGGGTCCTGCCGCAACTGGCGCCAGCCGATGCGCAAATCGTTGAATCCGGGCATTGCTGCCTCCTCCTGCTCATTGTTTTTATCGATCTAGTGGGGCCCGTCCCTGCGCAGCCGCCCCTCTGGCCGTCTTGTCACCCTGTAGGAGCGGCTTCAGCCGCGAATGGTGGAGGCATCCACCGGCGCTATTCGCGGCTGAAGCCGCTCCTACAAGGGATGCCTCACCGTTTCGCCAGCGTCCTCACGCCGCCACCGCGTCGACCAGCACCCGGCCGTCGAGCAGCCGCAGCGTGCGCGAGGCTTGCGCCGCGTGCGCCGGCGAGTGCGTCACCATCACCAGCGTGGTCCCTTCTGCATTGATCTCGCGCAGCAGCCGCATCACCTCGTCGCCGTGCGCGCTGTCCAGGTTGCCGGTCGGTTCGTCGGCCAGCAGCAAGGCCGGCCGCGATACCAGCGCGCGGGCGATCGCCACCCGCTGCTGCTGGCCGCCCGACAGCTGCGACGGCCGGTGGCCGGCGCGGTGGCTCACGCCCAGCCGCGCCATTGCCTCGTCGACCCGCTGCTTGCGCTCGCGCGCCGGCACCTCGCCGTACTCGAGCGCCAGGCCGACGTTCTCGGCCACCGTCAGTTCGTCGATCAGGTTGAAGCTCTGGAAGATGAAGCCGATCCGGCCGCGCCGCAGCCGGTTCAGCTTCGCCTCGCTCCAGCCGGCCACGTTCCGGCCTTCGAACCAGTACTCACCGGCGCTCGGCGCATCGAGCAGACCGAGGATGCCGAGCAGCGTCGACTTGCCGCAGCCCGACGGGCCGGTGATGGCCAGGTATTCGCCGGCCTCGATGTCGAGGTCGATCTGGTCGAGCGCGGTGGTCTCGATGTCGCCGGTGCGGTAGCGCTTGCTGAGTTGGCGCAGCTTGAACATGGCGGCTCCGGTGTCGGGCCGGGCATGCCGGCCGCGAGTAGTAGTAATGAACAGGCATCACTATAGGTATGTCAGCGGCCGTGATCCGGACAATGCCCGCCGAACTCGGCGCTGACGTTACGTCTGAACGAGGCAGTGCGACGGACCGGTGTTACCTGGATTCCTGCTGAAGAAATGCGGGAGGAACGGGTAGGACGTCGCCGGCTCGAATGGCCATGGCATCGATAGGCCAGTCCGTCGAGAAGGAAGAATGGTGCCGGCCTTTGTGGCACATGGTGCGGAGAGGATGAGGCAGGATTGGAAGAGCATGTTCATTCACTATCGATAATCTGACTTGCATCTGAAAATGTATAAACCGCGAAATCTTCAATTACATCCGGAGCAATGTAAGGGCCGTCGCCAGCAGTTACCTGCATGTAACCTGCCAAGTGGCCCAATTAGACAGATCGGCGCAGCGACCTGCCCATCCTGACCTCGCTATCGCCCGATATTGACAACATCCGGGCCAGCCATTTCATGATCGGTCCGCTCTGCGACCGCTACAGCTTCCTCAACCGAGCCATATGATTTTTGGCTCGAAGCATCATCTTCGACAGCAATTCGTTCCAGCACTTCGCGCGGCTCGGCAGCATGATTCGAGATCGACATAATCGCGGCAAACACTGCCAACACGGACAGAGACCATTTCTTATTCTTCTGCACGATGGGCCTTTCTATTTCAAACATATGCAGGCAAATAATAAACAGCCGCCCGGCATCCATACCAGGCGGCTTCGAGCATCAATGCCCGGTATTGACCACTTCCGGATCATGAAGATGACGAGCACCACTTGACCGATTCGCGATCTGCAGCGAGAAATTGATGGTGCCGTTCACGCTGTTCCAATCGCTGAAGGTCATCATGCGGCCATCGACCGCCACGCTCGGCGCGCTGAACTGCCCTTCCAGCCCCTGGACGTTCGTAATTCCTTCGAAAATATAGTCCGGCGAAGTCGTGGCGGAGAACGTGTAGTTCAAGACCGTATTCGTAGTCGTGACGTAGGTTATCGATGGGGTCAACTTTACATCGATCCCGCCTCCGAATTCGGTTTGACATCCACTTCCGTGTTGCAGAATGCGGTCATGCGACTTCCCCTTTTCAATGCTCCGACAGAGCAAACAAATATGCAGCATCTCGATAACCTATCCTCTCCAGACTAGAGAGCACCTCGGTTATCTCACTGCGCCGATCAAGACACACATGGGCGCGAACCCATGGATCAAGAAATCGATAGTCAATCGTCTTTGAAACTTCACGCACGAGCAAGTCCCGAGCGGTAACACACAGGCCTCTCGCCACATCCTTTTTACCTTCATGATCCTGCGCCTGGGCCAGCACCAGAAGAGTATTGGCCAATTCCTGGCGAGCCATCATATTGCCGGAATTCGCCGCCAGCAATTTCTCCAGCTCGGCCTTCGACTCGCTGGCATAACGAACGGCCCCTTTGGAATCCTGAATCAGGAGCAACGCCTCCGCAAGCCTCCGCCGCGAAATCGACTCCTGCCTGGACCAATCCGCATTCTTAGAATCGCGGCGCGTCAATTCTTCCATCCTGCCAACAATCGAATACAACCGGGGCAGAAATTCGGCGGCACTCTTTTTATCGAGCCGGATCCTGATTTCTTCGAGCTCGACATACATGCGCTCGACCTGCCAGCGCAAATTCTCGGGCTCATGATCTATGGTGAGCTTATGCAGACCATTGGCCAACCGGAAGTTCGACAGTGCGTCCTGATTCCGGCCCATCGCCACTTCCAGACGAGCCTTATGCTGGTAGGCGATGGCAAGGCGGGATGCCCACACCACCTCCTGAGAGGATTCGTGCAACTCCTTCAGCGTATTCAATTCACGATCGTACAAATCCATCGCCGCCTGGAACTGACCCAGCAATTCCAGAGCAGAGGCCTGCCACGATAGCCCATTCGCGAGCGCGACGACCAGATCCGTATCTTTCGGCTTTTTCTGAAGCGCCCTGACTTTCAATTCGACCGACTTCTCGAATTCTTTTGCAGCAATCTGAACATTGCCTTTCTTCAAAGCAACGGCGCCCAGACTGCTATGCGCGTAGGACTGCTCAATCCAGGCATCCACATCGTCCGGATCCAGACCGGCCAATCTATCGCTGAATTCCCTGTAGTCTCCAAAGAACTCTTCCGCCAGGTCCCATCGATTCTGATCCAGTTCGATCTGCCCCAACCAGAAGGTCACCGCGCCCAAGCTCTTCAGGACTTCTTTATTCTTGGGCCCGCGCTCCAGCACCTCTTCCAGTACTTCACGCGCGCCTTTCAACGCCCGTTCCGCTTCGGCCGGGTCTCCCCGCGCAATCTTCACCTCCCCCAGCACCTGCAAAGCCTTGGCCCGCTGCAGTAGCGAAACGTCGTTGAGGTCGTCCCCGGACGAATCGGATAGATAGGTCAGTGCCTTCGCCCCCACGCTATCGAGCAGGTCCAGCCGCCCCAACGGCCTTAGCTTGTCGACGAAGTCGCCGACCATGAACCCCATCAGCCCTTCCGCCTCGGCGCGCCGCTGCTGGGCCAGGTGTTCCGCCCTGCGCGCCAGCACGCCCATCGCGAACGCCACCACCGACAACAACACGATCGCCGTCATGGCCGCGATGCGCAGTTGCTCGCGCAGCCTGGCGCGCTTGATCGAAACTCGGATCAGCGCCAACTCGTCGTCGCTCAGCGAAAAAGCCGCCAGATCGAGCAGCTCGCGCGCTTCCGACAGCTGCTTGCCGCGCGGCAGCAACAGATCCTGCGGCCGGCCTTCCGCGGCCCAGCGGGCGGCCAGCGCGGCGACCCGGCCGCGGATGCGCAGCGCGTGGCGATGCAGGTCGATCCATTCGGTGACGCGCGGCCAGCGGCGCAGGATCGCCTCGTGCGCCACGCCGAAACCCGATTCGCTGCCGATCAGCTCGCTCACGAACAGCCGGCTTTCCACCAGCGCCTGCACCAGCACCCGCTCGTCCTCGCTGCGCAGCGCCGACCACGGCGCGCGGCGGCTGGTCACGGCGTCCTCGTCGGCCGACAGCGTCACCAGCAGCGACAGCACGCGCGGCAGGCAACCGCGCTGGGCCTCGCTCAAGGCCGCGATCACTTCCTCGGCGCGCTGGCCGATGGCGCCCTCGATGCCGCCGAGTCGGTGGAAGGCCTCGAAGCTCAGTTCGCCGGCCGGCGTGCGCTGCAGATACAGTTCCTGCAGCGTGTATTGCAGCAGCGGCAGCGCGTCCGGGCTGGCGACCGCGTGCTCGCACAACACGTCGTCGAGCCGGGTCTGGGTGCGCAGGTCGACACCGAAGGTGAGGTTGGCCGCCACCGCCGGCAGCCGGATGATCTGGGCGACCTCGGCGTGCGTCGGCGGGCCGAGATCGTAGTGGCCGCCGTGCAGCTTGCCTTCCATCAGCTGCGGGTATTCGGCCAGGCGTGGGTAGAAATCGTTGCGGCAGGCGGCGATGACCAGCACGTGCGGGTTGCGCGCCAGCGCGTCGAGCACGCCGAAGAAGCTGCGCCGCTCGGCTTCGGACACGTGGGCCGCGGTGAAGACCGCCTCCATCCGGTCGATCACCACCGCGAATCGGCGCGCGCCGGCCTCGCCCGGCCGCGGCTGGCCCTGGCGGAGCAGGGCCGCATGCGCCAGTTCGGCCGCAACGGTATTGAACGACTCTTCCAGGCGGCGGCCGAGCGCATCGGCGCTGGTGCCGGGGAAGACCTCTTGCTCGTCGACTTCCCAATCGAGCAGCGCACTGGCCAGCGCCGCCCGCAGCGGCTGCTCGCCGAGTTCGCCCATGTCGAGCAGCGTCGAGGACGGCACCTGCAGGCTGCCGAAGCCGCTCGGCCGCATCAGCGCGGGCAGCACGCCGGCCCGGATCAATGAAGTCTTGCCGCAACCGCTCGGGCCCAGTACCAGTTGCAGCGCGCGACCGGCCTGCGACTGGGCGTCGACGCTCTGCAGCAGGGTGTAGGTGGCGTCGTTGCGGCCGAAGAAGACCGAGGCATGCGCCTCGTCGAAGGCCTGCAGGCCGCGGAACGGCGAACCGGCCTGCCAGGCACCGCTCTCGGCCGTGGCCAGGCCGCCGTCGGGATGGGTGATCGGGGCGACGGTCCGGTAGCCGCGCTTGCGGATCGTCTCGATATAGGTCGGTTCGGAGGCGTTGTCGCCGAGCACCCGGCGCAACTGGGCGATGGTCTTGTGCACCGGATTGTCGCCGGTGAAGGCGTCGCCCCAGCACTGGCGCAGCAGCTCCTCGGCGCTGATCACGTCGCTGGCGCGACGGCACAGCGCGACCAGCACATCCATCGCGCGCGGCTCGACCTGCTGCCGCATTTCCCCCCGAGTGAGGCTGTTGGTGGCAGGGCTGACCTGCCAGTCGCCGAAGCGAAAGCTCTCGTTCCTCATATCTCCCGCAGTCCCGCCCCGTTCCTGCGCCGTTTCGCACACCCGCCGGCACTAGGAATATATCCGTTATATATCAACAACTTGAAAACCAGAAGGTAACCGGAAGGTTACGTTTGAGCCCTCGCCATAGAGTCTAGCCCATCGCAAACGCGGGCCGGAAGCAGTTTTCCGGGCGCGTCTTTTCAATCACGCGGCAGCGGCCGATCCCCACCGGCGCCGCATTCTCCAGATGGAGCGGATCATGAGCGACAACACGGCGATTGCCCTGAAATCCAAGCCGACCAGCAGCGCCGGCGACCTGGTGGTCATCCCCGCGCCCGAGGTCGAAGCTGCGCTGGCCGCGATCCTGGACAGCAAGCTGTTCGCCAAGGCGCAGCGCATGAGCGGGCTGCTGCGCTTCCTGGTCGGCAAGCTGCTCACCGGAGCGATCCGCGACATCAATGAATACACCATCGGCATCGAGGTGTTCGACCGCGATGCGTCGACCTTCACGCCGAGCGAAGACCCGATCGTGCGGGTCCAGGTCGGCCGGCTGCGCGATCGTCTCAAGGAATATTACGCGGCGGGCGGCTGCAATGCCGAGATTCGCTTCGATATCCCGATCGGCACCCACGTGCCGACCGTGCGCCGCGTGCCGCAGATCACGCTCGACCGTCCGCGCCACAACGTGCTGGCGCTGCGCCCGATCCAGTGCATCACCGCCGCCAGCGAGAGCAGCTACTTCAGCCAGGGCCTGAACGAGGAACTGGTCCACCAGCTGTTCCAGACGCTCGGCGAACAGCTGACCTCGCCGGTGCCGCTGCCCTACGACGGCGTCAACGACGCCGATGCGCGCAAGCTGGCCCGAGGCCATGGCGCCAGCCACATGCTGGAAGGCAGCGTACGGGTCGAAGGCGCGCTGATCCGCGCCTCGCTGCGGCTGGTCGACCTGCACGAAGGCCAGATCACCTGGGCCGGCCAGTTCGACCGGCACTTCTTCTGCGCGATCGCGCTGCAGGAGGAGCTGGCGATCACGGTGTGCGACGCGCTCAAACCGTATTTCTGAGCCGGGGTGCCCGATGTGCAGCCGATGCGGCGGCGACAGCGCCTGGCCGGCCTGGCCCCGGCCGGGCTGCGTCTGGCCGGCCGCGACCGAATGTCGCAGCGGATCGGCCGATCCGGCCTGCTGCCGCTGTTATGATCCGCCGCCGTCGCATATATATATTGCACACGCCAACCGGACCCATGCCGCCCTTCCCGCCGTGACCAGAAACGACGCACGCACTGCAGAGGCCAAGGCCCGCCGATGATCTTCGATCGGCGCACCCATCGCCTGCTCGCCTGGATCGCCCTGGCGACGATCCTGGCCGCCAGCTTCATGCCGCTGGCCGCCCAGGCGATGGCGCATTGGCGCGGCAGCCCGGCCGCCAGCCTGTCCGCCTGCGGCATGGACATGTCGTCCCCGCAGGCTTGGGCCACGCCGGCTCATGCGCCGCAGCACCATTCCGACGACGGCGGCCTGGGCCGCACCAAGCATTGCCCGTTCTGCACCACCCACGCCGGCGCCGACGGGCTGCCGCCGGCGGCGCTCGACGTTCTGTCCGCCACCGCGGAATCCCACCGTTTCCCGCCCCGCTTCTTCCAGGCCCGGCGCATGCTGTTCGCCTGGCCCGGCGCGCAGCCGCGCGCGCCGCCCTTCCCTGCCTGATTCGCCCGCTCGACCTCCGCCCGGTCTCAGCCGACCCGTGCGCCGTCGCGCCTGGCCTTCTGCCATGCGCGCGGCGTGTGCGCCGCGACCGAGGCGCCGAACCGCATACGAACAAGATCAGGATCAGGGAGCCTTTCCGATGCCATTCCGCCACCGGCCCATCGCCGCGGCCCTGCTGGCCGCGCTCGCCACCGCCGCCCACGCCACCCACGAAGCCGAAGACGCGCCCGTCAAGACGCTCGGCACCATCACCGTCACCGGCCAGCGCGTCAGCTCGCTGCCGACGCAGATTCCGACCACCGTCGAAGGCATCAGCGGCCGCCAGGTCGAGCAGGCCATCAACGCCACCGACAGCGAAGACGCGCTCAAGTACCTGCCCAGCCTCAATGTGCGCAAGCGCTACATCGGCGACTACGACCACGCCGTGCTGGCCAGCCGCGCCTCGGGCACCGGCAACAGCGCGCGCTCGCTGGTCTACGCCGACGGCATCCTGCTGTCCAACCTGCTCGGCAACGGCGCCACCTACACGCCGCGCTGGGGCCTGGTCACGCCCGAGGAGATCGAGCGCGTCGACGTGCTGTACGGCCCGTTCTCGGCCGCCTACCCGGGCAACGCGGTCGGCGCGGTGGTCGACTACGTGACGCGCATGCCGCGCCGCTTCGAGGCGCATCTCAAGGCCTCCGGCTTCAGCCAGGGCTATCGCCAGTACGGCACCGACGCGCGCTACCACGGCAGCCAGGCCAGCGGCTCGATCGGCAACCGCAGCGGCGACTGGGCCTGGTGGATCGACCTCAACCGGCTCGACAGCGACGGCCAGCCGATCGCCTTCGCCAACCGGCTGGTCGCCGACGGCAAGCCCGGCAGCGGCGGCCGGGCGGTGACCGGCGCGGTGGCCGACCGCAATCCGAAGAACCAGGACTGGTGGATCCTCGGCGCGACCAACCAGGCCCACACCGTGCAGGACCACGCCAAGGCCAAGCTGGCCTACGATTTCACGCCCACCATCCGCGCCAGCTACACGCTGGGCTGGTGGCGCAACGAGGCGACCCGCAGCTCGACCAGCTATCTGCGCGACGCGGCCGGCCAGCCGGTCTACGGCGGCAGCGTCAACATCGACGGCCGCCAGTTCGACCTGAAGGCGTCCGACTTCGCGCCGAGCCGCGGCGCGCTCGAGCACCTGATGCATGGCCTGTCGGTGAAGAGCCACAGCCAGGGCCTGTGGGATTGGGAAGTGGCGGCCAGCGCCTACGACTACCGGCGCGACCAAGTGCGCACGCCGACCGTGACGCTACCCGCGGCCGAGTCCGGCGGCGAAGGCCAGCTCACCGACATGGACGGCACCGGCTGGCGCACGCTGGCGCTCAAGGGCAGCTGGCGGCCGCGCGGCGAAGGCGGCAGCCATCTGGTCGACCTCGGCCTGCAATCGGAGCGCTATGCGCTGCGCACGCGGGTGTCGAAGACCGCCGACTGGCTGCACGGCGCAGCCGGCGCGCGCATCTCGGCCTTCACCGGCAATACCCGGCTGGACAGCCTGTACGCGCAGGACACCTGGCGCTTCGCCGACGACTGGCGCACCACGCTGGGCGGCCGGCTCGAACGCTGGCAGGCCTATGGCGGCAGCCTGTCGAACGCCAATACCACCAAGCCGTTCGGCGAACGCAGCGAGACCTTCTTCTCGCCCAAGGCGGCGCTGGCCTACCAGATGGCGCCGGACTGGACGCTGAAGGCCTCGCTCGGCCGCGCGGTGCGCATGCCGACGGTGGCCGAGCTGTACCAGGGCAGCATCGCCACCGACACCATCGTCAACAACGATCCGAACCTGAAGCCGGAACGCTCGTGGACCAGCGAGCTGACCACCGAGCACCAGCTCGAGCACGGCCTGCTGCGCGCGACCGCGTTCCAGGAGCACACCCGCGACGCGCTCTACTCGCAGACCAATGTCACGGTCACGCCCAGCGTCACCAATATCCAGAACGTCGACGCGATCCGCACGCTGGGCCTGGAGCTGGCCTGGCAGGCGAGCGACCTCGGCCTGACCGGGCTCGACCTGGCGAGCAGCCTGACCTATGCCGATTCGGAGATCCGCCGCAACGACCGCTTCCCGGCCAGCGTCGGCAAGTGGCAGCCGCGCGTGCCGCGCTGGCGCGCCAACCTGCTGGCGACCTACCGGCTCGGCGAGCGCTGGAGCGCCACCGTCGGCGCGCGCTACAGCGGCCGCCAGTACGGCACGCTCGACAACAGCGACCCGAACGGCGCGACCTATACCGGCGTGAGCGACTATTTCGTCACCGACCTGCGGCTGCGCTACCAGCTGGCGCGGCAATGGACCGTCTCGCTCGGCGTCGACAACCTCAACGACGCCAAGTACTGGGCCTACCACCCGTATACCCAGCGCACGGTGTTCGCCGAGCTGAAGTTCGATCAGTGAGGACCGTGGGACAGGGGCGGAAACAAGGCATACGGAGGACGCGCTGCGGCTGTCCACAGGGCACGTCCCCGTAGGAGCGGCTTCAGCCGCGAATCGTGGAGATGCGACGCGCCTGTGGATCGAACGAGCATTCGCGGCTGAAGCCGCTCCTACGGGTTCGTCGCGGATCGCATGTCGGCCGTAGGTCGGGCTTCAGTCCGACGGTGCCCTTAAGCGGGATCGCCGTCGGACTGAAGTCCGACCTACGCTCGTGTGGGTGAATGGCGAAGAATGGCGGGACGACGCCCGGCGCAAAGGCCGGTCAAGCCGTCTTGCGCGCCAGCAAGGCCGACAGCCCGTAGGCACGCCAGTACTCGCCCTCGACCGTGAAGCCGGCCTCGGCCAGCAGCGCAATCCGCCGTTCGGGCGACACCGGGTGGACATTGCGGTCGAGGTGGGCGAAATCGAGCGCGACCTGTTCCGGCTTCGGCCGGGTCGCGTCCTGCTGACTGCGCCAGGCGCGGAACAGCCGCTCGCACATCGGCTCGCCGCGCTCGCCGGCCCAATCGGCCAGCAGCAGCCAGCCGCCCGGTTCGAGCGCATGGGCGAGGGCGGCCAGGAAGGCGGCCTTGGCGCCGTCGTCGGGCAGGAAGTGCAGCACCAGCAGCGCGGTGGCGGCGTCGAAGCGCTCGCCGAGTTCGGTCTCGCCGGGCTTGCCCTCGACCAGCCGCACCCGCTCGGCCACGCCGGCGACCAGGCAACGCTCGGCCGCACGCGCATTCATCTCGCCCGACGGCTCGAGCCCGGTCAGCCGCCAGTCGGGCGCCAGATCGGCATAGCGCGTCAGCTCCTCGCCGGTGCCGCTGCCGGCCACCAGCACGCTGGCGCGCGCCGGCAGCAGCTCGACCAGCAGGAAGGCGGACAATTCGTGCAGCGCCTCGTAGCCAGGGATCAGCGCGCGGATCTTGCGGTCGTAGGCGGCGGCGTGGCGGGCGTCGTAGCGGACGCCCTGTTCGATGTCGGCGGTCATGGCGGCAGTGTAGAAGGTTTGCCGGCCGGGCCCAAAGCCGCGCCGGCCCGGCAGGGCGGCGGCATCGCCTTCGCCGCCGCACTCCCCAGCGGCATCGCCTGCCGGCAATCGCCGCCGTTACGTTCTAAAACTCCAGGATCGTCCTTGACCACCCCCCGCATGCCCATTCCGCCGCTCGCCCCCGCCACCGAAACCGGCCGCCTCGGCGCCTGCCAGATCAAGCGGCTGTGGTCGCGCACCTTGCGCCGGCGCGCCGGCCAGCCCGATCCGGACGACGGCGACGACCCGCTCGACCCGCTGGTCCTGCACGCGCTCGGCATCGGCCTGGAGCAGGGCATGGGCCATCTGTTCGCCGCCGCACCGGATTTCGACGCGTTCGAGCGCTGGATCGTCGATACCGCCGGCGAGCCGACGGCCGAGGCCGTGGCGCGGCTCAACGCCGCGGTCGCCGGCGCGCCGATCCCGCCGGCCACCCGCGCCCGACTGGACCATATCGGCGCGCTGCCCGCGGTGCTCGACGCCGCCGACCTGGCCCACTGGGAGCGGCACGGCTACGTGATCCTGCGCGACGCCATCCCGGCCGACAGCCGCGACGCGGCGGCCGAGGCCGTCTGGCGCCACGTCGGCGCCCGGCCCGACGAGCCGGACAGCTGGTACGGCAGCCGGCCGCAGGGCGTGATGGTGCAGTACTTCCAGCACCCGGCCTTCAGCGCCAACCGCCGCGCCGAACGCATCCACAAGGCCTTCGCCCAGCTCTGGGGCCATGCCGACCTGTGGCCGAGCGTCGACCGGGTCGGCTTCCACCCGCCCGAACGGCCCGGCTTCCGCAGCCAGCGGCCGCCGCTGCACTGGGACGTCAGCCTGGTCACGCCGATCCCGTTCGGCACCCAGGGCATCCTCTACCTGACCGATACGCCGCCCGAACAGGGCGCACTGTCGCTAGTGCCCGGCTTCCAGCACCGGATCGAACGCTGGCTAGCCGAGCTGCCGCCCGACGCCGATCCGCGCCACGAATCGTTCGAATCGCAGGCCCGACCGATCGGCGCGCGCGCCGGCGACATGGTGATCTGGCACCAGGCGCTGCCGCACGGCCCCGGGCCGAACCGCGGCGCGCTGCCCCGGCTGGTGCAGTATCTCAACCTGGCGCCGGCCCGGCCGCCGAAGCAGGCGGAGTGGCGCTGAGCCGGCGCCGGCCGGATCGCCGGGCGGTTGCGGCGGCGCATTCCCCACGCGCTGATCGATAAGGGCGAACGTGATCAGGGCGATCGATGGAGGCGGGCGATGAAGATGGTCGACCGCCGCCTTGCCGCAGGCCGGCCTCGAACCGCATGCGCGAGGGCCGCGCGGCCCGGGCCCAAGTTCAGGGCAACCAGCCCGGCCGCGAGTAGGCGCCGGATTCGAACTCGCGCTCCATCTGCGCCAGCCGGCCGCTGTCGCGCAGGCGCCGCAGGCCGTCGTTGAAGCGCCGCAGCAGCTCCTCGCCGTCGGGCCGAGCGCGGCTCAGCATCAGCCGGTACTCGTTGCGCTCCGACACCGTCGGCGAATAGGTGATGCGCTGCGCCACTTCCGGCGGCAAGCCCTGGTTCAGCGCATGCAGGCCCACGCCCTTGGCCAGCGGGAAGAAATCGGTACGGCCGGCCAGCAACTGCAGGAATCCGGTGCGGATGTCGAGCGTATAGGCATTGCTCAGGATGCCTGCCCTGATCGGCGCCTCCCAGGCACCGAGCTTGGAGCCGAGCGGCGTGACCATGGCCAGGCCGCGCAGGTCTTCCATGCGGGTCCAGCGCAGCGGCTTGCTGCGCAGGTGGAACACCACCTCGTCGTCGCTGATCACCGGTTCGCTGAACAGCGCGAAGGCCTGCCGCTCCGGCGTGGCGGTCCAGACCGGCGAGCCGGCGACCGTGCCGGCGCGCACCATCTCCTGGGCGCGGGCCCAGGGGTAGAAGTCGTAGCGCACCTCGATGCCGGCCTGGCGGAAGGCCTCGCTGACGATATGGCTGGCGTAGCCGTAGTGCGGCAGCTTGGCGGAGAGGTAAGGCGGCCATTCGCCATTGGCCAGGACGATGCGCTCGGCGGCCAGCGCCGGCAGCAGCAGCGCGCACAGCAGGCAGGCCAGGCGGAGAAGGAAGGGCATCACGCGGCGGGTTCCAGGGAGGCTCAACCCACCATAGCACGTGCCGGCCGGGCTGCCCGGCCGGCCGCGCAAGCCCTTGTCCGCAAAGGGCGAAGCGGCCGCTTCCGGCTTCAACGCCCTGTCACATTCGCCCCGCATGATCGCGCCAATCCACCACCTGCGATCATCGTGAGCGACAAGGCCACCCACCACTACCGCGCCATCTGGATCTCCGACGTGCACCTGGGCACCGCCGGCTGCCAGGCGGCCTATCTGCTCGACTTCCTCAAGCACAACGATTCGGATCACCTCTATCTGGTCGGCGACATCATCGACGGCTGGGCGCTCAAGCGTTCCTGGTACTGGAACCAGCAGCACAACGACGTGATCCAGAAGATCCTGCGCAAGGCGCGCAAGGGCACCCGGGTGGTCTATATCGCCGGCAACCACGACGAGGTGGTGCGCCAGTTCATCGGCCTGGCCTTCGGCGGCATCGACATCGAGGACGAGGTGGTGCACACCACCGCCGACGGCCGCCGCTTTCTGGTGCTGCACGGCGACCTGTTCGACGGCGTGATCCAGTGCGCGCGCTGGCTGGCCATCGTCGGCGACCATGCCTACACCGTCACGCTCAAGCTCAATCGCTGGTTCAACCACCTGCGCGCCAAGCTCGGCCTGGGCTACTGGTCGCTGTCGCAGTTCCTCAAGCACAAGGTGAAGAAGGCGGTGAACTTCGTCAGCCAGTTCGAGCAGGCGGTGGCGCGCGAAGCCAAGACGCGCGGGCTCGACGGGGTGATCTGCGGCCATATCCACAAGGCCGAGATGCGCGACATCGACGGCATCCTCTACTGCAACGACGGCGACTGGGTGGAAAGCCTGACCGCGCTGGTCGAGACCATGGACGGCGAGCTGCGCATCGTGACTTGGCAACAGCGCGAAGAGGAGCCGGTCCGTACCGGCCGCAGCCGCGCCAAGGCGGCCGCAGCGCCATTTCCCTCGCCGGCTGCCGAGCTGCCCGAAACAGCGTATAAAAAAATCTCGTCGCAACCGTAAGAACGCCGCCGGCCCGCGACGAAGGCTGCAGAAGCACACCGCTTCGCCATCCCCCGTCAAAGGAGAACCACCATGAAGTTCAGTTCCGCCGCACTCGCCGCCGCTGCCGCCGCCGCCTTCTCGGTCGCCGCCCTGCCCTCGATGGCCGCCGAAGCCAAGGTCAAGTGCGAAGGCATCAACGGTTGCAAGGGCCAGTCGGCCTGCAAGACCGCCGAGAACGGCTGCAAGGGCCAGAACAAGTGCAAGGGCCACGGCTGGGTCGAAGCGACCGAGAAGGAATGCAAGGCCAAGAACGGCAAGGTCGTGAAGGAATAAGGCGCCAGGCGGCGCGGCCATGCCCGGCCGCGCCGCTCGCCCAGCGATCGCCATGAACGTCCCGCAGTTCCCCCGCCAGCCTTCGGCCTCGGCCTGAGGCCCGAGCACTACCACGACCTGCTGGCCGCGCCCGGCTGCGTCGACTGGCTCGAAGCGCTGAGCGACAACTACCTGGTGCCCGGCGGCAAGCCGCTGCATTTCCTCGACCGCCTGCGCCACGACTACCCGATGGCGCTGCACGGCGTGGCGCTGAACCTCGGCGGCACCGAGCCGCTGTCGGCCGATTACCTGCGCGATCTGCGCGCGCTGGTCGACCGCGTCGAGCCGATGTGGGTGTCGGACCACCTGTGCTGGACCGGCATCGACGGCGTCAACCTGCACGACCTGCTGCCGCTGCCCTATACCGAGGCGGCGATCGGCCACGTGGTCGATCGCGTCCAGCGCGTGCAGGACGCGATCGGCCAGCGCCTGCTGCTGGAGAACGTGTCGAGCTACCTCAGCTATACCGTCGACGAGATGGCCGAATGGGATTTCCTGGCCGAGATCGCCCGTCGCGCCGATTGCCTGATCCTGCTCGACGTCAACAATGTCCACGTCTCCAGCGTGAACCACGGTTTCGATCCGCACGCCTACCTGGCCGCCCTGCCGGCCGCGCGCGTGCGGCAGATCCACCTGGCCGGCCACAGCGACCACGGCGACTACCTGGTCGACACCCACGACCGGCCGGTGCCGCCGCCGGTGTGGGCGCTCTACCGCGAGGCGGTGCGGCGCTTTCCCGGCGTGGCGGCGATGATCGAGCGCGATGCCGACATCCCGCCGCTGGCCGAACTGCTCGACGAGCTGGCCATCGCCCGCGCGATCGCCGGCGAGGCCACGGCCGATGCCGAGGTCGCCGCATGAGCGCGCTCGAAGCCCTGCAGCGCCGCGTCGCAGCCGCGATCCGCCACGGCGACGATCCGCTGGCCGACCTGGTCGCCGACAGTCCGCGCGTGCCGCGCGCCACCCGGCTCGGCATCTATGCCGACGCCTACCTGCTGCGGCTGGACGAGGCCCTGCGCGCCAACTATCCCAAGCTGCACCTGCTGCTCGGCGACGACGATTTCCTGGCGCTGACGCGCGCCTACCTGGCCGGACAGCCGTCGCGGCAGGCCTCGATCCGCTGGTTCGGCGCCGGGCTGGACGGCTTCCTGGCCGCCACCTCGCCCTATGCCGCGACGCCGGCGCTGGCCGAGCTGGCGCGGTTCGAATGGGCGCTGGGCCTGGCCTTCGACGCGGCCGATGCGCCGAGCCTGGGCATCGAAGCGCTGGCCGCCGTCGCCGACGAAGCCTGGCCCGTGCTGCGCGTGCACTTCCAGCCGGGATTCGCGCGGTTGTCGCTGCAATGGAACGCACCAGCGGTCTGGCGTGCGCTCGACGCAGATGCAGCGCCGCCCGCGCCGACGCGCGAAGCGTTTGACTGGGCGATCTGGCGCGCCGGGCTGCAACCGCACTACCGCTCGCTGGCCGGCGACGAAGCCGCCCTGCTGGCGGCCTTGCAAGCCGGCCAGCCGTTCGGCATGGCCTGCGAAAGCCTGCTCGCCTGGCACGACGAGGACGCGGCGCCGGCCCGCGCCGGCGCCTTGCTGGGCCAGTGGCTGGCCGAGGGCTGGATCGCGGCGCTCGACGCCGGCACTTGAGATTGCCGTCGCACGGCGGCATCTAGGGAAGAACCGATCCCGACCGATGGCCGCCATGCTCTCCTTCCTGCGCCGCAAGCCCACCCCGATCCGCTCGCCTCGCCGCGCTGGCCCGCCATCGGCCGCGCCATGCCGCTGCTGCAAGGCCTGACGGCGGAGGAATGGGAGCGGCTCGAGCAGCGCATGCGTACCTTCCTGGCCGACAAGTCGTTCAATGCCGTGCAAGGGCTGGCGCTGGACCAGGACAAGCTGCTGGTGATCGCGGCGCAGGCCGCGCTGCCGGTGATGAACCTCGACGACAGCGCCTACCACGGCTGGTTCGACGTGGTGGTCTACCCGACCGCCTTCGTCAGCCGCGACGCCTGGCGCGACGAGATCGGCCTGGTGCACGAGGGCGAATTCGAATACGCCGGCATGGCGCGCAGCGACGGCCCGCTGCTGCTGTCCTGGCCGACAGCCAGGCCGGCCCGGCGCTCGACGGCTGGAATCTGGTGATCCACGAATGCGCGCACAAGCTCGACATGCTGAACGGATCCGCCAACGGCTTCCCGCCGCTGCACGCCGGCATGAGCCAGACCGACTGGACGCGCGCCTTCGAGCGCGGCTACCGCGACTTCTGCCGCCGGCTCGACCGCGGCGAGCGGATGGCGATCGACCCCTACGCGGCCGAGAACCCGGCCGAGTTCTTCGCCGTGCTGTCGGAATGCTTCTTCGAGCTGCCGCACCTCTTGCACACCGAATACCCGGCCATCTACACCCAGCTGCGCGAGTTCTACCGGCAGGATCCGGGCATGCGGCTGCCGGTGATCGGCGTCGACGAGGCGGGTTGGTACGACAATTGAACGGGTTCAGCAGCGCGAACCGGTCCTACAGGAGCGGCAACGGCTAACGGGGCCGGTCGGTAGGTCGGGCTTTACGCCGGGCAGCGCCGTCGATCAAAGAGAGCCGTCGGGCATAAAGCCCGGCCTACGGCACCCGAACCGGCAGAAGCATGGAGGCGACCGGCGCTCAGGATGCCTGCTGTTTCAGCACCTGCCGCTGCGCGGCGTAGTCGAGCCGATGCTGGCGGCGCAGCTCGGCCTCGCGCCAGCGGCGGCGCTGCTCGTCGGTCTTGAGCTCAAGCGCGGAGACCGGCTTGGACTTGCCGTCCTCGTCGACCGCCACCATGGTGAAGAAGCAGCTGTTGGTATGGCGGATCACGCCATGGGTCACGTGCTCGGCCAGCACCTTGATGCCGATCTCCATCGAGCTGCGGCCGGTGTAGTTGACCGAGGCGAGGAAGGTGACCAGCTCGCCGACGTGGATCGGCTGGGCGAAGGTCACCTGGTCGACCGACAGCGTGACCACGTAGGAACCGGCATAGCGGCTGGCGCAGGCATAGGCCACCTGGTCGAGCAGCTTGAGCACCGCGCCGCCGTGGACGTTGCCGGAGAAATTGGCCATGTCGGGCGTCATCAGCACCGTCATGGTCAGCTCGTGCGGGGTGACCTGCATCTCAGCCATGCTCCTGGCCCAGCCGCAGCAGGAAACGGTCGACGCCGTCGCGCAGCGCCTCGAGCGAAGGCAGGTTCATCAGGAAGGCCAGGCAGCCCTCGACCTGGCGCTCGCACAGCTCGAACTGGATGTGCAGGAACAGCACCGGATCGCGCGCGTCGCCGGCCTGCTGCACCAGCACGTCGAGCGCGCGGCCGGCATGGAGGCTGGGCAGGCCGGTATCGAAGCGCTCGGCCAGCACGTCGGCCAGCGCCGACAGGCAGGCGTTGAGCAGCACGTTACCGACCTCGGCCAGCGCATCGCTGCCGAGCGCCTCGATGTCGACCGGCTTCTTCAGGCCGGCCAGCACCAGCCGGATCACCTCGTCGCCGCCGTCATCCGGGAACATCAGGACCGCGTCGCCCTCGAAACTGCCCTTGAACGACTGCACCACCGCGTCGACGCGGCGCCAGCGCGACAGGCCGGCGCGCGCATCGAGTTCCTGCAGCAGGCAGAAGCGCATGGCCGGCACGCTGAGGCTGATCTCCTCGCCCACCATCTGGCTCAACGCATCGGCCGCGCGGCCGACCGAGATATTGAAGATCTCGTTCAGCGCGTCGTGCTGCAACGAGGTGAGCGCGATCGACATCAGCCGTCCACCAGTTCCAGGAGGCGCGAGATGGTGGCCTCGGTGATCGGCTTCTGCAAGAAACGCATGCCGAGCGATTCGGCGCGCTGGCGCACGCTGCTCTGCACGTTGGCGGTCAGCACCACCACCTGGGCGGACGGCCGGATCTGCAGGATGCGTTCACCCGCGGCCAGGCCCGACATGCCGGGCATGTTCACGTCGAGCGTCACCAGCTCGAGTTCCTCGCGTTCGGCCAGGGCAATGGCCTCCTCGCCGCTGGACGCCTCGAAAAAGGTCCATTGCGGCCGCCGCTCCTCCAGGTAGGCGCGCGCCAACATGCGCGACACCCGGCTGTCGTCCACGATCAACACCTGTTTGCTCACGTGCTTGCTTCTCCCTTGCCCGCCGGGCATTGCCGCAATCATAGTCCACGGCGCGGTGCGGCGCGATGGACGCCCGGCGCCAGGCGCCGCCAGGCGACGGGTTTTCCTTCTCTTCGGCTGCAAATGGGCATACATCTAAAGGAATGCCCACCGTCCGCGCCCTTTCCCTCCGATCGACCGCATCCTGGCGCCGCGCGCGCAACCGGCTGCTGCCCGCGCTGCTGCCGCTCCTGCTGCTCGGCGCGGCGCAGGCGCGCGAGCAGTTGACCGTCTGCTTCGACGACTGGGCGCCCTACGCCGCCTTCACGCCGGACAGGGGCTACCACGGCCTTACGCTCGAGCTGATGCGCGAGGTGTTCGCCGAGCTCGACGTCGGCCTGCGCTTCCAGTCGGCCACCCAGAGCCGCTGCGCGGCCGCGGCGCGCGCCGGCAAGATCGACGTCATGCTGTTCGCCGACCGCGAGCTGCTGCCGGCCGGCTGGCGCAGCACCCAGGTGCCGACCGAATTCTGGCTGGTCGGCGCCTGGGTCCAGGCGGGGTCGCCGCAGGTCCGCTACGAGCGGATCGAGCAGTTCAGGGGCGCCCGCGTCGCCATGGTCACCGACTACCTGTATCCCGAGCCGATCGCCGGCTACCGCGCCTGGCGGCCGGTGATGGTCGGCGACGCCATCGACGGCCTGCGCCAGCTGTCGGCGCGGCGCGTCGACGTGCAGTTCGAGGACGTGCTGTGGGGCCGCGACAAGCAGCGCGAGCTGGGGCTGAAGATCCGCCTGCTGCAACCGCTGGTGGCGGCCCAGCCGCAGCTGCACTGGTACCACCCGGACGCCGCGCCGCTGATGCAGCGCTACGAGCAGGCGGTACAGGCGCTGATCCGCGGCGGCGAGCTCGAGGCGCGCTACCGCGCAGCGATCGGGCTCAGCTACGATGCGATCCGCCGCGGCGACTACGGCGCGGTGTTCGTGGCGCCGTGACCGTCCGGCGCGTCGCGGGCGTTCTGCAGGTCGGCGTTCAGGGCCGGCCCCGCTTCACCAGGCATTCCGACCTCGCTGCAGGCCAGCATGGGCTGTCGGGATGAATTCCGACCTACATCCTCTCGCGTCATCCAGCGCGCGGGAACTCATCCATCCCTCGCAACCCCAAGGCGATCGACCAGCCGATCGACCGGGAGAAGATCATGCCGAACAAACCACGTACCGAAACCGACTCGATGGGCGCCGTCGCCGTACCGGCCGACCGCTACTGGGGCGCGCAGACGCAGCGCTCGATCGACAACTTCCCGATCGGGGTCGACCGCTTCCGCTGGCAGCGCCCGGTCATCCGCGCGCTCGGCCTGCTCAAGCGTGCAGCGGCCGAGGCCAATGCCGAGCTCGGCGAGCTGCCGGCCGAGCTGGCGCAACTGATCGTGCGCGCGGCCGACGAGGTGATCGACGGCCGGCTCGACGGCCACTTCCCGCTGGTGGTGTTCCAGACCGGCTCGGGCACCCAGTCGAACATGAACGCCAACGAGGTGATCGCCAACCGCGCCATCGAGCTGGCCGGCGGCCAGCTCGGCAGCAAGAAGCCGGTGCACCCGAACGACCACGTCAACCGCGGCCAGTCGTCCAACGACACCTTCCCGACCGCCATGCACATCGCGGTGGTCGAGGAGCTGGAGCGCCGGCTGTTCCCGGCCGTGGGCCGGCTGCGCGACACGCTGGCGGCCAAGGCCGCCGAGCACGCCGGCCTGGTCAAGACCGGCCGCACCCACCTGCAGGACGCCACCCCGATCACGCTGGGGCAGGAGATCGGCGCCTGGGTGGCGCAGATCGACTTCGGCCTGGCCACCGTGCGCAACGCGCTGCCGGGCCTGTACGACCTCGCCATCGGCGGCACCGCGGTCGGCACCGGGCTCAACGCCCATCCGGCCTTCGGCGACCGCGCCGCGGCGCGCATCGCGGCGCTGAGCGGCCAGCCGTTCCGCGCCGCGCCGGACAAGTTCTTCGCGCTGTCGGCCCACGACGCGCTGGTCAACGCCTCGGCCGCGCTGCGCACGCTGGCCGGCGGACTGATGAAGATGGCCAACGACGTGCGCTGGCTGGCCAGCGGGCCGCGCTGCGGCATCGGCGAGTTGACCATCCCGGAGAACGAGCCGGGCTCGTCGATCATGCCGGGCAAGGTCAACCCGACCCAGTGCGAGGCGATGACCATGGTCTGCGTGCAGGTGTTCGGCAACGACGCGGCGGTGGCCTTCGCCGGCAGCCAGGGCAATTTCCAGCTCAATGTCTACAAGCCGGTGATGGTGCACAACGTGCTGGAGAGCATCGCGCTGCTGGCCGACACCTGCGACGCCTTCCACGACCAGTGCGCGGTCGGCATCGAACCGGCGCGCGAGAAGATCGCCGCCAACCTCGAGCGCAACCTGATGCTGGTGACGGCGCTGAACCGCCACATCGGCTACGACCGCGCCGCGGCGATCGCCAAGAAGGCGCACCACGACGGCAGCACGCTGAAGGAGGCCGCGCTGGAGCTCGGCTACCTGACCGAGGCGCAGTTCGCGGCGTGGATGGTGCCCTTGGAGATGACGCACCCGTCGGTCCCGTAGGTCTCCCGGCCTGTTGCCAGGCTCGGATGGCAGCGCAACGCCCGGCAAAGCCGGGCGTTCATTATTCGTGCAGGCTGAACCGCGGGATCTCCCCCTGATTCACCCCAACTCCCCCGCCCTCGCCGCCACCGGGGCCCCCGCAAAGTCGGAGACTTTGTGGGGGTCCAGAGGGAGCCTCGCTAGCGCTCGTCAACGACCTCTTTGAAATGGGGTGAGTCATCAATCGATAGACATCGTTTGGCGAACCCCAGCGTAGGTCGGGCTTTACGCCCGACAGCGCCGCCAATCTAGACCGCAGTCGGGCATAAAGCCCGACCTACGGAAAACCTGGCTCATTTATTCGGTAGCGATCCGTCTAATGCGCGGCGGCCTTGTCCGCCTGCGCCGACGCCATCAGGTCGACCAGCTTGGCGCTGGTCTGGCGCAGCCGGTTGCTGACCAGCGCGGTCAGCCGCATCAGCAGCAGCGAGCCGAGCTTGGGGTGCTCGTCCAGCAGCGCCAGCACCGAGCGGCGCGCCAGCACCGCCACCAGTGCGTTGGTGGCCGCCACGCAGCTGGCGAAGCGCGGCTCGCCGTCGATCAGCGACATCTCGCCGATCAGCCGGCCCGGCAGCACCGTGGCGATCTGGTGCTGGCCGCCGTCGGCATGCGACTTCATCACGTTCACCGCGCCCGACAGGATCAGGAGCGCGAAATCGCTCTTCTCGCCCTCGCGCAGCAGCGTCTTGCCGGCCGGCACGCGGTAGACCTGCATGTAGTCGGCCAGGATCTCGATCGCCGCGTCGTCGAACATGCGCAGCAGCGGCGATTCGCCGAACTGGCCGCGCAGTTCGCTGAGGAATTCGCCGCCGGCGCCGGCCAGCTGGTAGTCGTTGGGCGGAATGGTGGGCTGGATGGGCGTGGCCATGGCGTTTCCTCGGGGCGGTGCTTGTCGGCGGACGTTCGATTCACTATAGAGGCTGTGGACGGCCGAGCACGCATTCCTCGGCAGCGGCACGAGTAGCGCTCCGCCCGGCCTTCGAACCATGCCGCGCCCGCAGGGAAAAATACCCGTCCGATCCCGCCACCCGCCTGCACGAGGCCGCCATGACGCCCGAAGTCGCCCACAAGTACATGCACGACCTGCTGCGCGCCATGCTGGCGCGCAAGGCGTCCGACCTGTTCATCTCCGACGACTTCCCGCCCGCGATGAAGATCAACGGCAAGATGACCCCGGTCGGCGGCCAGAAGCTCAGCGGCATGCACACCCGCGCGCTGGCCTACAGCGTGATGAGCGAGGCCCAGCGCGCCGAATTCGAGCGTGAGCAGGAATGCAACTTCGCCATCGCCCCGGCCGACATCGGCCGCTTCCGCGTCAACGTCTTCGTCCAGCAGGAACAGGTCGGCATGGTGCTGCGCACCATCACCACCAAGATCCCGACCTTCGACGACCTCAAGCTGCCGCCGGTGCTCAAGGACGTGGTGATGACCAAGCGCGGCCTGATCCTCCTGATCGGCGGCACCGGCTCGGGCAAGTCGACCACGCTGGCGGCGATGATCGACTACCGCAACGAGAACAGCTTCGGCCACATCATCACGATCGAAGACCCGGTCGAGTACATGCACAAGTCGAAGAACTGCCTGATCACCCACCGCGAGGTCGGCCGCGACACCAAGCACTGGTTCGCCGCGCTGAAGAACACGCTGCGGCAGGCGCCCGACGTGATCCTGATCGGCGAGATCCGCGATCGCGAGACGATGGAATACGCGATGGCCTTCGCCGAGACCGGCCACCTGGCGATGGGCACGCTGCACGCCAACTCGAGCAACCAGGCGATCGAGCGGATCATCAACTTCTTCCCCGAGGAGCGGCACGCCCAGCTCTACATGGACCTGTCGCTGAACATGAAGGGCTTCGTGTCGCAGCGGCTGGTGCCGACCCGCGACGGCATGGGCCGGGTCGCCGCGATCGAGATCCTGCTCAACACGCCGCTGGTGGCCGACATGATCTTCAAGGGCGACATCGGCGGCATCAAGACGGTGATGGGCAAGAGCCGCGAACTCGGCATGCAGACCTTCGACCATGCGCTGTTCGAGCTGTACGAGGCCGGCAAGATCAGCATGGAGGAGGCGCTGCGCAACGCCGACTCGGTCAACGAGCTGCGGCTCAAGATCAAGCTCGAGAGCAAGCTCGGCGAGAGCGGCAAGGTCACCGACGGGCTCGACCACCTGAGCCTGGTCAGCGAGGAAAAGGACAAGGACGAGGGACTGGCCGTCGTGTGAGCCGGCTGCCGCCTGTGCGGCAGCGGTACACGGCCAAGCGCTCGTCAGCGGCGGCGCCGCAACAGCCGCCAACTGATCCTTTATGCCGGAACACCGGATGCGCTAGCATCCGATCACCCAATCCAGCATAAAGGACGCCCATGAAGCGCCACCTCCCCTGATCGCCGCGTGGCTGATCGCCGCCGGCCCTGCCCTGGCCGTCACGCCGCCGGCCGGCGCCGACCACAAGCTGCCGCCCGGCATCGCCTGGCAGCAGGGCGACGTCGACGCCGCGTTCGCGCTGGCCAAGTCCAGCAACAAGCCGCTGTTCCTCTACTGGGGCGCGGTCTGGTGCCCGCCGTGCAATCAGGTGAAGGCGACGCTGTTCAACCGGCAGGACTTCATCGACCGCACCCGCCAGTTCATCCCGGTCTACCTCGACGGCGACAGCCCCGGCGCGCAGAAGCTCGGCGCCCAGTTCAAGGTACGCGGCTATCCGACCATGATCCTGTTCAAGCCCGACGGCACCGAGATCACCCGGCTGCCCGGCGAGGTCGACGGCGAGCGCTACCTGAGCACGCTCGAACTCGGCCTGACCGCCGCCCGCCCGGTCAAGGCGCTGCTGGCCGCGGCCCTCAAGGGCGACAAGCTGGCGCTCGGCGACTGGCAACTGCTGGCCGACTACTCGTGGGATACCGACCAGGCCCAGCTGGTCCCCGAGGACAAGCTGGCCGCCACGCTGCTGCAACTGGCGCGCGCCGTGCCGGCCGGCAACGAGGCGCTGGCCGCGCGGCTGCAGCTGAAGGCGCTGGCCGCCGCGGCGACCGCCGACAAGGCGCCGGCGCTCGACAAGCCGGCCGCCCAGGCCGCGCTGGCCAAGGTGCTCGGCAATCCGAAGCTGGCGCGCGACAACTTCGACGTGCTGGTGAACTACGCCGGCGACATCGCCGGCTTCGTCAGCGAATCCGGCCCCGCGCGCGATGCGCTGGTCAAGGCCTGGGACCAGGCGCTGCAGCGGCTGGCGATCGACGCCACGCTGTCGACCAACGACCGCCTCGGCGCCGTCACCGCGCAGATCGCGCTGGCCCGGCTCGGCAAGCCCGAAGGCGCGCTGTCCGAACCGTTGCTGAAGACCGTGCGCGCCGCGGTGGCCGACGCCGACAAGCGCACCACCAACGGCTACGAACGCCAGTCGGTGATCAGCACCGCCGGCTATACGCTGGCCCAGGCCGGCCTGCTCGAGGAGTCGGACAAGCTGCTGCAGGCCGAGCTCAAGCGCTCGCACTCGCCCTACTACTTCATGCTGGCGCTGGCGAGCAATGCCAAGCAGCGCGGCGACAAGGCGGCGGCGGTGGACTGGTACGAGAAGGCCTATGCCAGCTCGGAAGGCCCGGCGACCCGCCTGCAGTGGGGCACCACCTACGTCAGCGGCGCGGTCGAGCTGGCGCCGCAGGACGAGGCGCGCATCGAGAAGGCCGCCAGCAGCGTGATCGGCGAGCTGGCCGGCACCCAGAACGCCTTCTACGAACGCAACCGCCGCTCGCTGGAAAAGCTGGTCGCCAAGCTGCAGGGCTGGAACAAGGACAAGAAGCACGACGCGGCGGTGAAGCGGGTGCTGGGCCAGCTGAGCGGCATCTGCGGCAAGCTGCCGGCCAAGGATCCGCAGAAGCCGGTGTGCGAGGGCCTGGTGAAGCCGGGCAAGGCGGCCTGACGCGAAACCCGGCCTGCGCTCGTTCCGGTAAGAAAAAAGGCCTGCATTCATGCAGGCCTTTTTCATGTCTTGCGGCGGGAACGGCGATCAGCGCTGGTAATAAGCGTACCTGCGAATCTTGCCGCTCGGCGCCTGGGTCTGCACCTTGCGCAGCAGCGTGAAATCACCGGTACGGCGCGCCTGACTCAGCGCCTTGACCAGCCAGGCCACCGCATCCTCGTTCTCGTCCTTGGTGGACATGTAGTTCTGCTCGACCTGCTGGGCCAGCACGTCGAGCACCGCATCGTCGCGCACCTGGAAGAACACCCGCTTGGCGCCGAGCCGCTTGAGCATCATGTCGTCGGACCGCAGCATGTTGATCGCCCGGTTCGCCTCGTCGCCGAGCTTCGGATCGAAAGTCGCGCGGTTGGAGATCACCGGATTCCACTTGGCGTAGACCGGCATGTCCTCCAGCGCGTCCTTGGCGAAACGCCCGTAATCCAGATCACCCCTGAATTTCTGCAGGGTGGGGACGTACTTGGACTGGCCGGAAAAGCCGAGCGCCAGGATATAGCGCGCGATCCGCAGCCGGTCCAGCTTGCCGTCCTTACCCTCCTTGCGGTCGGCCGCCACGTGGTCAGCCAGCAGCCGCTGCTCGATGGCGTCGAACAGGCGCGGATCGGACAGGCCCATCCAGGCCATGTCCTGCAGTTCGAGCGCGTGCTGGGCGACGTCGCCCTGGACGACCTTCAGATAGCGATCGGTATCTTCCTCCACGGTCGCGGCGGTGGAGAACACGGCGCAGGCGGCGATCAGGGCGGAGGCGACGAAACGGGCGGGCAACAGCGTTGCGAAGGACATGATGAGCAGGTATCCGAACAGATGGGAGACGTAATCGGGAGCTGGCTGGACCGGCGCCAGCAAGGCACGGGAGAGGCACCGCCGGTCGCGGCGGCGCGCATTATCCCATGGCGAAAATATATAGCCAGCCTCGCCCGTCGCCGCCTCAGCCCTTCCAGCCGAACGGAAACTTGAACTGCTTCCAGAACCCGTTCGGCACGTAATCGCCCAGCACGCCGTAGGCGGTCGGCCAGGCCCGGTCGCTCTTCACCGCGGTGCCGAACAGGTAGTCGAGGAAGGCGAAATGGGCCGCGTAGTTGCGGTCCAGCGCCTCCTGGTCCTGGCTGTGGTGCCAGTGATGGAAGTTGGGCGTGACGATCAGGTAGCGCAGCGGCCCCAGCCGCACGCTGACGTTGCTGTGGTTGAACACCGCCTGGAAGCCGACCACCACGATGTAGGCGTCGATCACTTCCTTGCTGAAGCCGAGCACGAAGATCGGCGCCAGCACCAGCGTGCGCGTCATCAGCAATTCGAGGATGTGCTGCCGCGAGCCGGCCAGCCAGTCCATGCTCTTCACGCTGTGGTGCACGGCGTGCAGCCGCCACAGCAGCGGCACCTCGTGGTAGGCGCGATGGGTCCAGTACTGCACCAGGTCGGCGACCAGGACGATCAGGAACAGCTCGACCGCGAAGGGCAGATCCTTGACCCAGTCCTGCACGCCGCCGTGGACCGCCCAGCCGAACAGCCGGTGCACCAGCAGGTTGGTCGCCAGCAGGATGAAGCCGACCACCATGTGGTTGACGATGAAGTGGTGCAGGTCGGTCTGCCACTCGGCCCGGAACACCGGCTGCTCGCCGCGCAGCGGGAACAGCTTCTCGATGAAGATGAAGATCAGGCTGGAGCCGAGCAGGTCGAGGATGAACCAGTCGAGCCCGATATAGGGCGTATGGTCGGCGAAGTCGTGCACCGGCACCTTGTGGCCGCCGAGGAGGGCGGTCAGCGCGACGAAGGCGAAGGCCCAGGCCGACAGCCAGCGCACGCGGCCCAGCACGATGTTGGCGAGCGAGACGGCGCCGGCGATCGCCAGGCTCCAGAACATGATCAGCCGGATGGTATGGACGTCGTAGGCGTGGCGCAGCTCGGGCGTGGTCAGGTAGGCCGGGAAATGGAAGGCCAGCACGCCGAGGAAGCACAGGATGGCCAGGCCGAGCGCGAAGATGCCGGAGACGAGGCCGTGGCCGCGGCGCATCGGGCCGTGCGACTCGGTCAGTTGATTGATGTGATTGAGCATGGCGATGGCAAAGGAATGAGAGGCAGGGCCGGCCGACCGGACATTGCCGGGCGCCGGCCGGCGCACCTTAGCACGGCGCCGCGCCGGATCGCGCGCGCAGTCCGCGGCCTAGCGCGCCACGATCAGCCGGGCGCCCAGCGCGACGAACACCGTGCCGGCCACCCGGTCGAGCCAGACGCCCGCGCGCGGGCTGCGTACCAGCCACTGGCCGATGCGGCCGGCGAAGTAGCCGAGCGCGCCGAACAGCACCGCGGCCTGCAGCGTGAACAGCAGGCCCAGCTGGCCGATCTGCCAGGCCGCGCCGCCACGGCCGGCATCGACGAATTGCGGCAGGAAGGCCAGGAAGAACAGCACCACCTTGGGATTGATCGCGTTGGCCAGGAGGCCGCGCGCGAACAGCGCGCGCAGCCGTTCGGGCCGGGCCGCGGCGGAGCCCGGCGCGTTGACGCCGCTGCTGCGCAGCGCCTGGATGCCGAGCCAGACCAGATACAGGCCGCCGGCCAGCTTGAGCGCGGTGAAGGCGGTCGGCGAGGCGGCGATCAGCGCGCTGACGCCGAGCACGGCCAGCACCGTGTGGCTCAGGCAGCCGAGCGCGCAACCGAGGCCGAACACCATGCCGGCCAGGCGGCCGCGGGCGGCGCCCAGGCTCAGCACCATCAGGTTGTCGGGGCCGGGCGAGAGCGTGATCAGCAGCGCGGCGGCGAGGAAACCGGCGAACTGGTCGGGCGTCAGCAGGACGGGCATGGCGGATTCCGGAATGAAGGATGAAGCCGGGCGCGGCGGCCCGGCGGATGGACGTCAGACGAAATAGGCGAAGGCGAACAGGCCGATCATCATGATGCTGAGCGCGAGCTTGGCCACCGTGCCGACCGCCATGCCGAGCCAGGCGGCGACGCCGACGCGGCCGGCGTGGGCCAGGTCGCCGCGCGCCAGCAATTCGCCCAGCGCAGCGCCGACGAAGGGGCCGAACACCAGGCCGGGAATGCCGAAGAAGAGGCCGAGGATGGCGCCGAGCGTGGCGCCGATCACCGCCTGGCGGCTGGCGCCCATCTTCTTGGCGCCCCAGGCGCCGGAGACGAAGTCGATCACCTGCATGATCACCGCCAGCGCGGTCAGCAGCGCCAGCCAGCCCCAGCCGACGCGCTCGAAGCCGTCGATCCAGGCGCCGAGCACGAAGCCGGCCAGCAGCAGCGGCGCCGCCGGGATCAGCGGCAGCAGGTTGCCGGCGAGGCCGGCCAGCATCAGCGCGATGGCGAGCAGCCAGCCGCCGAGTTGGGTGTAGTCCATGGAGATCCTTGCCTGTGGCGGGCCGAGGCGCCGAAACGCGCCGCGACGGCGATCGCTGCGGCCGAGAATGCCGCAAAGCGCGGCCGGCGGAAAGCATCGGAAAACGGCAGGCCCGGAAAAGACGAAAGGCGATCGGTCTCGATCGCCTTTGTCGGTTGCCGGCCAGGCCGGCTGCGGCATTCAGGCATGCCGCGCAATCACGGGCTAGACATGCAGGCCCGTCAGGAACGCGTAGTCTTCGAATCGCCGGCCCAGCGAGGCGCGCTGTTCACTGCCCACCAGCGCCAGGTTGAGCACGCGCCAATCGCGGTCTTCCTGGTGTATCGGCGCTCGCCTCTCCTGCAGGCGACGGTCCGGACCACGGTAACTGCTTGTGTCGATCATCGGGGGACTTTCCTGCATCCGACCTCCAATCCGCAGTGGACGGCCATCAACGCCGCGAGAGCTTTGACTCTAGTCCGCCCGGGCCGAATGTGGGATGGCCGTTTGTCCGAGAAATGCGATTCATTCGCCCCAACCGAAGCGGCGCAGGTCGATCCGGCCGTTGTCGCCGAAGACCACGCCCTCGCCCTCGAGCAGCACGCGCTGCAGATCGTCGCTGCCGTCGAGCCCGCGCGGGCTGATGCGGCCCTCGCCGTTGACCACCCGCCACCACGGCACCTCGTCGCCGCCGACGTGCAGCTTGAGCGCCACGCCGACGTGGCGCGCATGGCGCGGCAGGCCGGCCGCGCGGGCGATCGCGCCGTAGCTCATCACCCAGCCGGGCGGGATGCCGCGGATCACGGCGATGAAGGCGGCGTGCTGCGCGTTCATCGCCGATCAGGCCGGCACGCCCTCGACCGCCTCGTAGTGCAGCACGGTCGGGAAAGGGTCGTAGAAGCGGTGCAGCAGCGCCTTCCACTGCTGGTACTGCGGCGACTGGCGAAAGCCCTGCTCGTGATCTTCCAGCGAGCGCCAGCGCACCAGCAGCACGTAGCGGTCGCCGTGCTCGAGGCAGCGCTGCAGCTCGTGCGACAGATGGCCCGGCATGGCCGCGATGAGGGCCTGCGCCCGGCGGAGGGCCGCCTCGAACGCGGCGGCCTGGCCGGGCCGGATCTGCAGCGGCGCGATCTCCAGGATCAAGAGCGGCGCTCGATCTGGCTGACGTCGCGCACCGCGCCGGTATCGGCCGAGGTGGTCATCGCGGCGTAGGCGCGCAGCGCCGGGCTGACCACCCGCTCGCGGCCGACCGGCTTCCAGGCCTCGACGCCGCGCGCTTCCATCGCGGCGCGGCGGCGGGCCAGCTCGGCCTCGTCGACGGCCAGGTGGATGCGCCGGTTCGGGATGTCGATCTCGATGGTGTCACCCTCCGCAGCGAGGCCGATCAGGCCGCCCTCGGCCGCCTCGGGCGAGACGTGGCCGATCGACAGGCCGGAGGTGCCGCCGGAGAAGCGGCCGTCGGTGAGCAAGGCGCAGGCCTTGCCCAGGCCCTTGGACTTGAGATAGCTGGTCGGGTAGAGCATTTCCTGCATGCCCGGTCCGCCCTTGGGGCCTTCGTAGCGGATCAGCACCAGGTCGCCGGCGACCACCCGGTCGGCCAGGATGGCCTCGACCGCCGCGTCCTGGCTTTCGAAGATGCGGGCGCGGCCGGTGAACTTGAGGATGCTGTCGTCGACGCCGGCGGTCTTCACGATGCAGCCGCGCTCGGCGATGTTGCCGTACAGCACCGCGAGGCCGCCGTCCTGGCTGTAGGCGTGCTCCTTCGAGCGGATGCAGCCCTCGGCGCGGTCGAGGTCCAGGTCGGGGTAGCGCATGCTCTGGCTGAAGGCGATGGTGGTCGCCACGCCGCCGGGGCGGCGCGGAAGAAGCGGTGCGCGTCCGAATCCGTCGGCTGGCGGACCACGTCCCACTGCTCGATCGCCGCGGCCAGCGTCGGCGCGTGCACGGTGCCGACCTCGCGGTGGATCAGCCCGGCGCGGTCCAGCTCGGCCAGGATGCCGATCACGCCGCCGGCACGGTGGACGTCTTCCATGTGGTACTTCTGGGTGGCCGGCGCGACCTTGGCCAGGCAGGGCACGCGGCGGCTGATGCGGTCGATGTCGGCCATGGTGAAGTCGACGCCGGCCTCGCGCGCGGCGGCCAGGAGGTGCAGCACGGTATTGGTCGAGCCGCCCATGGCGACGTCGAGGCTCATGGCGTTCTCGAACGCCTCGAAGGTGGCGATCGCGCGCGGCAGCACGGCGGCCTCGTCGCTCTCGTAGTAGCGCTTGGCCAGTTCGACGATCAGCCGGCCGGCCTTGAGGAACAGTTCCTTGCGGTCGGCGTGGGTGGCCAGCGCCGAGCCGTTGCCGGGCAGCGACAGGCCCAGCGCCTCGGTCAGGCAGTTCATCGAGTTGGCGGTGAACATGCCCGAGCAGGAGCCGCAGGTCGGGCAGGCGCTGCGCTCGACCGCCGCCACCTCCTCGTCGCTGACCGAGGCGTTGGCGGCCTCGACCATCGCGTCGACCAGGTCCAGTCCGCGCTCGACGCCGCGCCAGTTGACCTTGCCGGCCTCCATCGGCCCGCCCGACACGAACACCACCGGGATGTTGAGCCGCAGCGCGGCCATCAGCATGCCGGGGTGATCTTGTCGCAGTTGGAGATGCACACCAGCGCGTCGGCGCAGTGGGCGTTGACCATGTATTCGACCGAGTCGGCGATCAGCTCGCGGCTGGGCAGGCTGTAGAGCATGCCGCCGTGGCCCATGGCGATGCCGTCGTCGACCGCGATGGTGTTGAATTCCTTGGCGACGCCGCCGGCGCGCTCGATCTCGCGGGCGACCAGCTGGCCCAGGTTCTGCAGGTGCACGTGGCCCGGCACGAACTGGGTGAAGCTGTTGGCGATGGCGATGATGGGCTTCTGGAAATCCTCGTCCTTCATGCCGGTGGCGCGCCACAGGGAGCGCGCGCCGGCCATGTTGCGGCCGTGGGTGGTGGTGCGGGAACGGTAGACGGGCATGCTCGGGAATCCTTGGCGTGGCGGCGCACGCCGAAATGGCGGAGTACGGTTCGGCTGGACGGGCCCGTCTGATCGCGGGTGGAAACGGCTCGCGGACGCGCGGCTGGGTGGCCGCGGCCGGCGTAGCGGCGCAGGGTGGGGCGCGGCGCTTCCCGGGTCTCTGGATGGTCGATTCTAGCCTGAAAGCAGGTCGGGCCGCGCAGGTCGGGCCGCACCACGAAGACGGCCGCGCGGCCGGGCGGGCAGCGCCGAGGCGGCTGGACTACACTCCGCGGGACGCCCCGGCGCCGCACGCCGGGCCGCGTTCCCGCCCAATCGATCGGCTCAGAGAAAACCCGATGCGTTCCAACCTGCTGCGCGGCCCCGCCGCCCACGGCCATCACAAGGTCACCTTCGTCGAGCTGTTCTTCGACCTGGTCTTCGTCTTCGCCATCACCCAGCTGTCGCACGGCCTGATCGCCCATTTCGGCGCGGCCGGCGCGCTGCACACGCTGCTCCTGCTGCTGGCGGTGTGGTGGGTGTGGATCTACACCTCCTGGGTCACCAACTGGTTCGATCCCGAGCGCATTCCGGTGCGCTGCCTGCTGCTGGCGCTGATGCTGGCCGGCCTGTTGCTGTCCTCGTCCATCCCGGCGGCGTTCGAGCAGCGCGGCCTGGCCTTCGCCGGCGCCTACGTCGCCATGCAGGTCGGCCGCAACCTGTTCGTGCTGTGGTCGCTGCGGCACGGCCAGCCGGGGCTGTACCGCAACTTCGTGCGCATCCAGGCCTGGCTGACGGCGGCCGCGGTGTTCTGGATCGCCGGCGGCCTGCTCGAGGACGAGCAGCGGCTGGCCTGCTGGCTGATCGCGCTGGCGATCGACTATGCCTCGCCGGCGGCCGGCTTCTGGACGCCGGGCCTGGGCCGCTCGTCCACCGCCGACTGGAACATCGAGGGCGGTCACCTGGCCGAGCGCGCCGCGCTGTTCATCATCATCGCGCTGGGCGAGTCGATCCTGGTCACCGGCGCCACCTTCAGCGCGCAGGACTGGAACGCCGCCGGCCTCGCCGCCTTCGCGGTCTCCTTCGTCGGCAGCCTGGCGATGTGGTGGCTGTACTTCGACGTCAGCGCCGAAGCCGGCAGCCACACCATCAGCCACTCGGCCGATCCGGGCCGGCTGGCGCGGCTGGCCTATACCTACCTCCACCTGCCGATCGTGGCCGGCATCATCGTCGCCGCGGTGGCCGACGAATTCGTGCTGGCCCATCCGACCGGCCACAGCGACACGCGCACCGTGCTGACCGTGCTCGGCGGCCCGGCGCTCTACCTGCTGGGCTGCGCGCTGTTCAAGTGGGCGATCGCCAACCGGCCGCGGCCGCCGGTCTCGCCCTTCATCGGCATCGCGGTGCTGGCCGCGCTGGCCTGGCCGGCGCCGGCGCTGCCGCCGCTCTTGCTGTCGGCGCTGGCCACCCTGGTGCTGGTGGCGATCGCCGCGTGGGAACGCCGCATCGGCAGCTTCTGCCCCGAGCATCGCCTAGGGTGAGGTCGCTGGGAGCCGTGTGTGGGATACGGTCGTCCAGGCCCCGGGAGAGCCGGGGCTTCACGTCCCGCGAACGCTGAAACAACGGCTCCCTTGCTTCATTCCCCCTCCCGTCCCCGCCGCTGCGGGAAGCCTCGCGAACGCTCGTCGGCGATTTGAATTGGCTCACGCTCAAGTCCATAACACGCTCCAGCCCCACTGGCCCTACCGAAAGGATTCAACCGTGTACCGCTACATCCAGCGCCTCGCCGGCGCCTGCCTCCTGACCCTGCCGCTGCTGGCCGGCGCCGCCGACATCGCCGCACTCGAGCAGCAGGTCGCCGATACCGAGCGGGCCTTCGCCAAGACCATGGCAGACCGCGATTTCGCCGGCTTCCAGCGCTTCCTCGCCGACGAGACGGTGTTCAACTCGGGCAACAAGCCGCTGCGTGGCAAGGCGGCGGTGGCCGAGGCCTGGAAGCGCTTCTACGCCGAGCCGGCCGCGCCGTTCTCCTGGCGGCCCGAATCGGTGCAGGTGCTCGAATCGGGCACGCTGGCGCTGAGCCGCGGCCCGGTATTCGACCCGGCCGGCAAGGAAGTCGGCCGCTACAACTCGGTCTGGCGGCTCGAAGCCGACGGCTGGCGCATCGTGTTCGACTTCGGCAGCTGACCGCCGGGCCGGCCACGGCGGGGAGCGGCCCCGCCGTGGCACGCGCCACCGTGCTTCAGCGCCAGGCATCGGACAAGGGCCGCCCGGCGCCGGCCCGTTCCGGCGCCAGCCAGCGCGCCAGCAGCGCCGCCACCCGGTCGACGTACGGCGGCTGCAGCATCGTCAGGTGGTTGCCGCCGCTGCGCCATAGCCGCGGCTCCAGCGCGAACGGCCGCCAGCCGTCCAGCAGCGCCGCCCCGTCGCCGTCGGCGAACAGGTGCAGCACGCCGGGATAGACGCCGTCGGGCCGGTAGGCGGTGTTCAGGTTGACGGCGAACACCCGGGCGATGCGCTGCAGCGTCTCCGGCCCGGTCGAGGCCGGCAGCCGGCCGCTCGCCAGCAGGGCCGCATGCAGCCGCGCCAGTTGCGCGTCCGGCGCCAGGCCGGCCAGCTCGGCCCGCCCGACTCCGAGCGGCGCGCCGGGCAGCAGGGCGAACAGCTCGGCCAGCGCGACCAGCGCATCGAGCCGGCCGCGATGCACGGCCTCGCCGCCCGGCGGCTCGGTATCGAGCAGCACCAGCGTGCCGACCTCTTCGCCGGCCGCCACCAGCTGGCGCGCCATCTCGTAGGCCACCCAGCCGCCGAACGAATGCCCGAGCAGGTGGTACGGGCCGTGCGGCTCGGCCGCCCGCAGCGCCTGCAGATAGGCGCGCGCCGCCGCCGGTACGTCGTGGTGCGGCACCAGCCGGCCGCATAGCCCGCGCGGCTGCAGCCCGTGCACCGCCAGGCCCGGCGGCAGCGCCTGGGCGAGGCCGAAGAAGGCCGTCACGCTCGCGCCGGCGCCCGGGATGCAGTGCAGCGTCGCACCGCCGGGCCGGCCGGTCTGGATGGCGATGCGCGGCGCATGGCGTTCCACCGCCGCACCCTCGCCGGCCGCCGCGAGCTGCTCGCAGATGCGCCTGGCCAGCGGCTCGGCATGCGGCGGCGCCACCATCGACATATGGTCGCCGCCGACCGGGATGCGCACCACCGCATCGGCGAGCGCGTCCCAGCCGTCCATCTCCCAGTCGGCCTGCAGGTTCTCGCTGGCCGGGAACAGCGTGGCACGCAGCGGCAACGGCGGCGGGACGTAGTCTTTCAGCGCCAGCTTGAGCGTGTACTGCACCGCCAGGTAGCGCTCCAGCGTCTCGATCGGCAGCTCGGCCGGCAGGAAGCCCGCCGCCTGGCTGGCCCGCAGCATGCCGCGGCGGTCGTCGACGGCGGCGCAGGCGTCGAGCTCGGCGCGCAGCGCGGCCGGGATCTCGTCCGGCAGCCGCGACAGCACGCTGGCCAGCACCGACGGGTCGACCGGCGCCCGGCTCGGCGAATCGATCAGGCCGAGGAATTCGACCGTCTCGTCGACGCCGAGCAACTGGTAGGCCATTTCCCAGGCGACGGTGCCGCCGGCGCACCAGCCGGCGAGGCGGTACGGCCCGTGCGGCTGCACGCGGCGGATCGCCGCGAGGTAGGCGGCGGCCATCTGCTCCACCGACCGCAGCGGCTGCTCGCCCGGCAGGAAGCCGATCGCGGCGAGCCCGTAGACCGGGATGGCGGGATCGATGCCGGGCAGCAGCGCGCCGACGTAGCCGATCTCGCCGAGGCCCGGGTGGATGAAGAACAGCGGCCGCTCGCCGCCCTCGCGCCGGAAGGTCGCCAGGTTGGCCGGCAGCGGGTCCGGCACCGAGCGGCCGATGGCCGCGGCGAAGGCCTGCAGCGTGGGCGCGGCGAACAGCTCGCGCAGCGCCACCTCGATGCCGAGCCGCGCGCGCAGGCGGGCGACCAGTTGCACCGCCAGCAGCGAATGGCCGCCGAGCGCGAAGAAGTCGTCGTGGCGGCCGACCCGGTCGCGCTGCAGCAGCTCGGCCCACAGGCCGGCCAGCTCCGTCTCGAGCTCGCCCTGCGGCGCCTCGTAGGCGCGCTCGGCATAGGCCGCGGCGTGCGGCGCCGGCAGCGCCTTGCGATCGAGCTTGCCGTTCGGCGTCAGCGGGAAGGACTCCAGCCAGACATAGGCGGCCGGCACCATATAGGCCGGCAGCCGTTGCGCCAGCTGGCCGCGCAGCGCCTCGGTCCTGGCCGCTTCGCCGTTGTAGTAGGCCACCAGCCGCAGGTCGCCGGCCCGGTCTTCCCGCGCCAGCACCGCCACCTCGCCGATACCGTCGATCTCGGCCAGCCGCGCCTCGATCTCGCCCAGCTCGATGCGGAAGCCGCGGATCTTCACCTGGAAGTCGTTGCGCCCCAGGTATTCGATCGTGCCGTCGGCCTTCCAGCGCGCCAGGTCGCCGGTCTTGTACAGCCGCTCGCCGGGTTCGCCGAACGGATCGTCGACGAAGCGCTCGGCCGTCAGCTCCGGCCGGTTCAGGTAGCCGCGCGCCAGTTGCACGCCGCCGATATGCAGCTCGCCGGCGACGCCGACCGGCACCAGCTGGCCGAGCGCATCGAGGATGCGGACCACGACCTTGGCGCTCGGCCGGCCGATGCTGCGCCAGTCGCCCACGCCGGCCACTTCCAGCGCGGTGGCGCTGACGGTCGCCTCGGTCGGGCCGTAGGTATTGAGCAAGCGCGGCCGCGAACCGGGACCGTCGAACCACGCCCGCAGCGCCGCCTCGCCGACCGCCTCGCCGCCGATGATGGCCCAGCGCACGCAGGCCGGGATCGGCCGGCGCGCCAGCGCCAGTTGGGTCCAGAACTGCGTCGGCAGGTCGACCACCGCGATGCGCTGTGCCGCGCACAGGTCCCAGAACGTCGCCGCGTCGGCCAGCCAGGCATCGCTGCGCAGCACCAGCGTCGCGCCGCTGGCCAGCGTGGCGAAGACCTCCTCGACCGAGGCGTCGAACGACAGCGAGGCGAACTGCAGCATGCGCTGGCCCGGTTCCAGACCCAGCCGCTGCGCCAATGCCGTCACCTGGTTCACCACGCTGCGATGCTCGACCATCACGCCCTTGGGCACGCCGGTCGAGCCCGAGGTGTAGATCACATAGGCCAGGCTGCGCGCGTCGCCGGCCGGCGCCGGGTCGGTCGCGTCCTCGTGCCGCCAGCGCGGCTCGTCGACCTGCAGGTCGAGCAGCGGCACCTCGCCGCGCAGGCGGGCGACCGCGATGCAGAGCCGGGTCTGCACCGCCGCATCGACCGGGGCGTGGGTCAGCACCGCGACCGGCGCGCTGTCCTGCAGCATGCGGTCCAGCCGTTCCGGCGGGTAGTCCGGGTCCAGCGGCACGTAGGCGCCACCGGCCTTGAGGATGGCCAGCATGGCGACCACGCTGTCGAAACCGCGTTCGAAGCAGAACGCGACGCGGTCGTCGGGCCGCAGGCCGAGCCGGCGCAGGTAGCGCGCCAGCCGGTTGGCGCGTGCGTTCAGTTCGGCATAGCTCAGTCGCGCGTCGCCGTGCACCAGCGCGACGGCGTCGGGCGCCCCGGCGGCCCGAGCCTCGAACAGCGCGTGCAGGCCGGCGCCGGCGGTCGCTCCGCCGCTCGTCGATTCGCCGATCGCAGGGATGCCTGCCGCCGGGTCGTTCCAGTCCGCCAGCAACTGGCGGCGCTGGACCGCATCCAGCAAGGGCAACCGGGCGACGGCCTGCCCGGCGTCGGCCGCCATCGCGGCGAGCAGGGTCGTCCAGTGGCCGAGGTAGCGCTGTACCGTGCCGGCGTCGAACAGGGCCGTCGCGTAGTTCAGCGTGCCGGCGATGCCGTCGCCTTCTTCATGCAGCGACAGCGCCAGGTCGAACTGCGCGGTAGGCCGTTCGGTCGCGATCTCCGACAGGGCCAGCCCCGGCATCGCCAGCTCGCCGGCCGGCGCGTTCTGCCAGGCCAGCATCGCCTGGAACAGCGGCGCGTGGGCCAGGCTGCGCGGCGGCTGCACCGCCTCGACCACCTGGTCGAACGGCAGGTCCTGGTGCTGCTGGGCAGCCAATACCTGCGCGCGGGTCCGCCGCAGCAGTTCGGCTACCGTCGGCTCGCCGGCCAGATCGATGCGCAAAGCCAGCGTGTTGACGAAGAAGCCGATCAGCGGCTCGATCTCGGCGCGGTTGCGGCCGGCGACCGGGCTGCCGATCACGACTTCGTCCTGGCCGGCCAGGCGGCCCAGCAGCGCCGCCCAGCTCGCCAGCAGCGTCATGTAGAGCGTAGTGCCGTGGCGCCGGCTCAGCTCGCGCAGGGAGCGGCTCAGCGCGGCATCGAGCCGCACCTCGAGGCTCGCGCCGGCATGGTCCTGCAGCGCCGGCCGCGGCCGGTCGGCCGGCAGCTCCAGCAGCGTCGGCGCACCGGCCAGCGTGTCGCGCCAGAACGCCTGCTGGCGTTCGAAACGGCCGCCGGCCAGCCAGCCGCGCTGCCAGGCCGCGTAGTCGGCGTACTGGATCGGCAGCGGCGGCAGCGGGTCCGACTCGCCGGCCAGCCCGGCCGCGTACAGCCGGCTCAGCTCGTCCAGGAACAGGCCCACCGACCAGCCATCGGAAACGATGTGGTGCATCGCCACCTGCAGCAGCCAGGCCTGGTCGCCGACCCGCAGCAGCAGCACGCGCACGGGCGGCGCCTGTTCCAGCGCGAACGGCGCGGCGAAATGGGCATCCAGCCGACCTTGCGCCGCGGCCTCGTCCGCGCCGCGCAGGTCCGCCCGTTCGATCGCCAGTTCGAAGCGGTCGAGCACGCGCTGCTCCGGCTGGCCGTCGACCAGCGGGAAGCAGGTCCGCAAGGCCTCGTGGCGGTCGACGATGGCCTGCAGCGCATGCTGCAAGGCCGCGACGTCGAGTTCGCCGTCGAGCCGCACCGCGCCGCCGAGGTGATAGGCCGTGCCGGCCTCGTCCATCCGGGCCAGGAACCACAGCCGTTGCTGCGCCAGCGACAGCGGCAGCGGCGCGCTGCGGTCGGCCGGCGCGATCGCCTCTTCCAACGCGGGCGCCGCGCCGGCGAGATGGGCGGCCAGCTCGCTCAGCACCGGCCGGGCGAACAGCTCGGCCAGCGCCACCTCGGCGCCGAATGCCTTGCGCACGCGCGACAGCAATTGCACTGCGAGCAAGGAATGGCCGCCGAGCTCAAAGAAGTTGTCGTGGCGGCCGATGCGGTCGAGCTTCAGCAGCTCGGCCCACAGCGCGGCCAGCGTGGTCTCGGCCTCGCCCTGCGGCGGCGCGTAGCCGCGCCGGCCGAACGACTCGCCGTCGGGCGCCGGCAGCGCCTTGCGGTCGAGCTTGCCGTTCGGCGTGAGCGGAAAGGACTCCAGCCGCACATAGGCCGCCGGCACCATATGGGCCGGCAGGCGCTGGGCGGCGTGCCGGCGCAGGTGGTCGACATCGGCCGCGCCGCCGCAGTAATAGGCCACCAGCCGCGCGTCGCCGGCGGCGTCCGCGCGCGCCAGCACCACCGCCTCGCGCACGCCGTCGGCCGCCGCCAGCACCGCCTCGATCTCGCCCAGCTCGATGCGGAAACCGCGGATCTTCACCTGGAAGTCGTTGCGGCCGAGGTAGTCGAGGCTGCCGTCGGTCTGCCAGCGCACCAGGTCGCCGGTGCGGTACAGCCGCTCGCCGGGCCGGAACGGATCGTCGACGAAGCGCTCGGCGGTCAGCTCCGGCCGGCCCAGGTAGCCGCGCGCCACGCCGTCGCCGCCGATGTACAGCTCGCCGGCCACGCCGACCGGCGCCGGCCGCAGCGCCGCGTCGAGCACGTGGACGCGGGTGTTGGCGATCGGCCGGCCGATGTCGGGCCGCGGCGCCGATAGCCGCCGCAGCGTCGACCAGACCGTGGTCTCGGTCGGCCCGTACAGGTTCCACAGCACCGGCACGCGCTCCAGCAGGCGGGCGGCCAGGCCCGGCGGCAGCGCCTCGCCGCCGCACAGCACCTTCAGCGGCCGCGGCAGCTCGGGCCACGGCTGCTCCACCAGCATGCGCCAGGTCGACGGCGTGGCCTGCATCGCGCTGGCGCCGCAGCGCTCGGCCAGCGCTCGCAGCCGCAGCGGGTCGGCCGCCTCCTCGCGCGCGGCGATCACCACCCGGGCGCCGCACAGCAGCGGCAGGAAGAGCTCCAGCGCGGCGATGTCGAACGACAGCGAGGTGACCGCCAGCAGCGTGTCGTCGGCCGCCAGCCCCGGCTCGGCGCGCATGGCGCAGAGGAAGTTGACCAGGCTGCGGTGCTCGACCATCACGCCCTTGGGCCGGCCGGTCGAGCCCGAGGTGTAGATCAGGTAGGCCAGCTGGCGCGCATGCTCGCCGTCGGCCGGCAGCGCGGCGGCGGAGTGGCCGGCGATCTCGGGCCAGTCGGCGTCGAGCCGCGTCAGCGGCAGGCCGGCGTCCGGCAGCGCGGCCACCGTCGCGGCCTGGGCCAGTACGCGCGCCGGCCGGGCGTCGGCCAGCATGTAGGCCAGCCGCTCGGCCGGGTAGGCCGGGTCCAGCGGCAGGTAGGCGCCGCCGGCCTTGAGGATGCCGAGCAGGCCGACCACCATCTCGGGCCCGCGCTCGACCGCCAGCGCGACCGGCGCGCCGGGCGGCAGGCCGTGCGCGCGCAGGTGGCGCGCCAGCTGGTTCGAGCGCGCGTCGAGCTCGGCATAGCTGAGCCGCCGCCCGTCGTGCTCCAGCGCGATCGCCGCCGGCGTGCGCGCCGCCTGCGCCTCGATCAGCCGGTGCAGGCAGGTCTCGCGCGGGTAGTCGGCGGCGGTGTCGTTCCAGCCGTCCAGCAGTTGTGCGCGCTCGGCCGCCGGCAGCACGTCGAGCGCGGCCAGCGGCCGTCGCGGCGCCTCGGCCAGCGCCTCGGCCAGCGCGGCCAGCGCCGTTTCCATGAAGTCGCACAGCCGCTCCGGCGCGATCGGCGCACAGGCCTGGGCGGTCAGCGAGAAGCCTTCGCCGTGGTCGTCGACCGCCAGCGTCAACGGGTAGTTGTTGCGCTCGCGGGCCGACAGGAAGGCGATCCCGCCGTCGTCCGCCGTGTCGTCGTCGGCCGCGCTGTAGCGGTAGTTCAACAGCGCGGTGAACAGCGGCGCCTGCGCCGGCAGCGCGCTGCAGCGCTGGGCCAGCGCCAGCGGCGCGTGCTCGTGGCGCAGCAGCTCGGCCAGCAGCGCCTGCACCGCCTGCACGCCCTCGGCCGCGCCGCGCGCATCGATCTCGACGCGCAGCGGCAGCGTGTTCATGAACAGGCCGAGCGCGCGGTCGGCTTCGGCGCCGCCCTGCATGCGGCCGAACAGCACGGTGCCGAACACCACCGTCGCGCGGCCGGTCAGCCGCGCCAGCACCAGCGCCCAGGCCAAGTGCGCCAGCGCGGCCGGGCCGGTGCCGAGCGCGCGCGCCTGCCGCCGCAGCGCCTGCGCCAGCGCCGGCGGCAGCGGCCGACGCGCCTCGGCGACGTCGCGGCCGTCGCCCTGCACATCGACCAGGCCGAACGGTGCGGTCGGCTCGTCGACGTCGCCGAGCATGCGGCGGAAGAAGGCCTCGTGCTCGGCCGTGCTCACCCCGAGCCGAGCCTGCGCCACGAAGTTGCGGAACGGCACCGGCGCCGGCAGCCGCGCCAGCTCGCCGTGCTCGATGGCCTGCGCCTCCTCGACCAGCAGCGCCAGCGTGGTGTGATCGACCGCCAGGTGGTGCGCCAGCACCTGCAGCAGCCAGCGGCCGCCGGCGCGGTCCTCGGCCACCCGGCAGCGCAGCAGCGGCGCCTGGCCGACATCGAGCCGCGGCTGGCCAGCCTCCAGTTGCGCGGCGGCATCGCCGCCGGCCGGGTCGAGCGCGACCCGCTCGATCGGCAGCGCCACCCGCCGCCGCACCACCTGGACCGGCTGCGGCAGGCCGTCCCAGGCGATGCCGGTGCGCAGGATGTCGTGGCGGTCGACCACCTGCTGCAGCGCCGCCAGCAGCCGCTCGAGCCGGGCCGCGCTGCCGAAGGCCAGCAGGTGCGATTCCAGGTAGGCGTCGGCGGCCGGGTCGAGCAGGTGGTGGAACAGCATGCCCTCCTGCAGCGGCGCCAGCGGGTAGATGTCCTGCACGTTGGCAGCGCCGCCGTCGACGCCGGCCACCGCCGCGTCGATCGCGGCCTGGTCGAGCGCGACCAGGGTGAGCATGGCCGGCTCGATGCGCGCGGCGCCGGCCGGGATCAGGTTGGGCGGCACCGCCACGGCGGTTGCGGCGGGCGCCGTGGCGGCCGCCAGCTCGGCCAGCGTGGCGGCGGTGAACAGCGCGCGCACGTCGGCCTGCAGGCCGGCGCGGCGCATGCGCTCGACCAGGCTCACCGCCAGCAGCGAATGGCCGCCGAGCTCGAAGAAATTGTCGTGGCGGCCGACCCGGTCGAGCCCGAGCAGCCCGGCCCACAGCGCGGCCAGCGTGGCTTCGGTCTCGCCCTGCGGCGCCGCGTAGTCGCGCTGGCCGAACGCCGCGCCGTCCGGCGCCGGCAGCGCCTTGCGGTCGAGCTTGCCGTTCGGCGTCAGCGGCAGCGCATCGAGCCGCACCCAGGCCGCCGGCAGCATGTAGTGCGGCAATTGCCGCGCCGCTTCCTGCCGCAGCGCCTCGGCCGCCGCCTCGCCGGCGTAGTAGGCCACCAGCCGCGGCTCGCCCGAGGCGTCCTCGCGTGCGATCACCGCCGCCTCGCGCACGCCGGGCAGCGCCAGCAGGCAGGCCTCGATCTCGCCGAGCTCGATGCGGAAGCCGCGCAGCTTGACCTGGTGGTCGTTGCGGCCGAGGTATTCGATGCGGCCGTCGGCGCGCCGGCGGCCGAGGTCGCCGGTGCGGTACATGGCGGCGCCCGCCTCGGCGGCGAACGGGTCGGCGACGAAGCGCTCGGCGCTGAGATCGGGCCGGCCGAGGTAGCCGCGCGCCACGCCGACGCCGGCGATGTGCAGCTCGCCGACCACCCCGACCGGCACCGGCTGGCCGTGGCGGTCGAGGATGTGGATGCGCATGTTGGCGATCGGCCGGCCGATCGGCGCCGCGGCCGGCAGCGGGTCCTCGACCGCGTCGACCACGCAGCCGACCGTGGTCTCGGTCGGGCCGTAGTGGTTGTAGATGCGCGTCGACGGCGCATGCGCGCGCCACCAGGCCAGCGCCGGGCCCTTGAGCGCCTCGCCGCCGAGCACCAGCGCGGCGACCTTGCCGTCCAGCCCCTCGGCCGGCAGCGCCTGCTGCAGCAGCGCCAGGTGCGATGGCGTCAGCTTGACCGGCGACAGCGCGCGGCCGGCCAGCAGCGCCTGCTGCCATTGCTGCAGGTCGTTGCCCTCGGGCACAGCCGCACCGGCCGGCCGGCGATCAGCGGCGGGTAGAAGCTGGTCAGCGTCAGGTCGAAGCTGAACGAGGTGAAGATCAGCGAGCCCTCGCCGGCGGCCACGTCGAAGCGGCGCGCGATGTCGACCGCGTAGTTGACGATCGAGCGGTGCTCGATCATCACGCCCTTGGGCCGGCCGGTGGAGCCCGAGGTGAAGATCACGTAGGCCAGGTGGCGCGGGTTCAGCCCGATCGCCGCGGCATCGAGGTCGCCGTCGGGCAGGCCGGCCAGCAGCGGCCAGTCGGCATCGAGCGCGAAGACCTCGGCCGCGCCCTGCGGCAGCGTCGCCGCCAGGTGCGACTGGGTCAGCAGCAGCGCCGGCGCCGCGTCCTCGAGCATGTCGCGCAGGCGCTGGGCCGGGTAGCCGGGGTCGAGCGGCACATAGGCGCCGCCGGCCTTCAGCACCGCCAGGATCGCCACCACCAGCTCGATGCTGCGCTCGGCGCAGATCGCCACCAGCCGGTCCGGCCCCACGCCGCGCGCGCGCAGGTGGCGGGCCAGCCGGTTGGCGCGGCCGTTGAGCTCGGCATAGCCGAGGCTGCGCGCGCCGAGCACCACGGCCGGCGCCAGCGGCGTGCGCGCGGCCTGCGCCTCGAACAGCTGGTGGATGCAGCGTTCGTGCGGATAGTCGGCCGCGGTATCGTTCCAGCCCGCCAGCTGTTGCAGCTGGTCGGCGTCGAGCAGCGGCAGCCGCGACACCGCCTGGCCGTCGTCGGCCGCCATCGCGGCCAGCAGCACGGTCCAGTGGCGCAGGTAGCGCGCGGCGGTGGCGGCGTCGAACAGCGCGGTGGCGTAGTTCAGCGTGCCGGCGATCGCGCCGTCGACCTCCTGCAGCGACAGCGTCAGGTCGAAGTGGGCGCCGGCCTGGCCGGTCTCCAGCGCCGCCAGTTGCAGCCCCGGCATCGCCAGTTCGCCGGCCGGCGCGTTCTGCCAGGCCAGCATGGCCTGGAACAGCGGCGTATGGGCCAGGCTGCGCGGCGGCTGCACCGCCTCGACCACCTGGTCGAACGGCAGGTCCTGGTGCTGCTGGGCGGCCAGCACCTGTTCCCGGGTCCGTTGCAGCAGCTCGGCCACCGTCGGCTCGCCGCCGAGGTCGATGCGCAAAGCCAGCGTGTTCACGAAGAAGCCGATCAGCGGCTCGACCTCGGCGCGGTTTCTACCTGCGACCGGGCTGCCGATCACGACCTCATCCTGGCCGGCTAGCCGGCCCAGCACCGCGGCCCAGCTCGCCAGCAGCGTCATGTACAGCGTGCTGCCGTGGCGGCGGCCCAGCGCCTTGAGGCTGAGGCTCAGCGCGGCGTCGAGCCGCACTTCGAGGCTGGCGCCGGCGTGGTCCTGCCGGGCCGGGCGCGGCCGGTCGGACGGCAGCTCCAGCAGCGTCGGCGCATCTTTCAGATTGTCGCGCCAGAACGCCTGCTGGCGTTCGTAGCGGCCGCCGGCCAACCAGTCGCGCTGCCAGGCCGCGTAGTCGGCGTACTGGATCGCCAGCGGCGGCAGCGGGTCCGGCTCGCCGGCCAGCGCGGCGGCGTAGAGCCGGCTCAGCTCGTCCAGGAACAGCCCGACCGACCAGCCGTCGGACACGATGTGGTGCATCACCACCTGCAGCAGCCAGGAGCGGTCGGCGGCCTGCAGCAACAGCACGCGCAGCGGCGGCGCCTGTTCCAACGCGAACGGCGCGGCGGAATGGGCCTCCAGGCGGCGTTGCGCCGCGGCGGCGTCCGCGCCGCGCAGATCGGCCTGCTCGATCGCCAGTTCGAAGCGGTCGAGCACGCGCTGCAACGGCTGGCCGTCGACCAGCGGGAAGCAGGTGCGCAAGGCCTCGTGGCGGTCGACGATGGCCTGCAGCGCATGCCGCAGGGCCGCGGCATCGAGTTCGCCGTCGAGCCGTACCGCGCCGCTCAGGTGGTAGGCCGCACCGGCGTCGCCGAGCCGGCCGAGGAACCACAGCCGTTGCTGGGCCAGCGACAGCGGCAGCGGCGCGCCGCGGTCGGCCGGGACGATGGCGCCGAGCTGCGCCGGCGCCGCGCCGCCCAGTTGCGCGGCCAGCTCGCTCAGCACCGGCCGGGCGAACAGCTCGGCCAGCGGCAGCTCGACCGCGAAGGCGGTACGCAGGCGCGACAGCAATTGCACGGCCAGCAGCGAGTGGCCGCCGAGTTCGAAGAAGTTGTCGTGGCGGCCGATGCGGTCGAGCTTGAGCAGCTCGGCCCACAGCGCGGCCAGCGTGGTTTCGGTCTCGCCCTGCGGCGCCTCGTATTCACGCTGGGCGTAGGCCGTGCCGTCGGGCGCCGGCAGTGCCTTGCGGTCGAGCTTGCCGTTCGGCGTGAGCGGGAAGGACTCCAGCCGCACATAGGCCGCCGGCACCATGTAGGCCGGCAATTGCTGCACCGCGTGGCGGCGCAGGGTCTCGGCATCGGCTGCCTCGCCGCCGAGGTAGTAGGCCACCAGGCGCTTGTCGCCCGGCACGTCCTCGCGTGCCAGCACCACCACTTCGCGCACGCCGTCGAGCGCGGCCAGCCTGGCCTCGATTTCGCCCAGCTCAATGCGGAAGCCGCGGATCTTCACCTGGAAGTCGTTGCGGCCGAGGTATTCGATCGTGCCGTCGGCACGCCAGCGCGCGAGGTCGCCGGTCTTGTACAGGCGCTCGCCGGCCGCACCGAACGGGTTGTCGACGAAGCGTTCGGCCGTCAGCTCCGGCCGGTTCAGGTAGCCGCGTGCGACACCGGCACCGCCGACGTACAGCTCGCCGGCCACGCCGATCGGCACCGGCTGGCGCTGGCCGTCCAGCACGTAGAGCCGCAGGTCGGGGATGCGCACGCCGATCGGGCTCGGACCGGGTCGTTCGGTATCTGTCGGTTGCAGCGGGCAATAGGTCACGTGCACCGTGGTCTCGGTGATGCCGTACATATTGACCAGTTGCGTCGCGCGATTGAGGGGCCGGGCGTACCAAGGCTTCAGCGTGCGCAGCTCCAGCGCTTCGCCGCCGAACACCACGGTGCGCAGCCGGTGCGCCAATCCCCCCTCGCCCTGTGCAGCGATCAATTGCTGGAAGGCGCTCGGCGTCTGATTCAGCACCGTCACGCCCTCGTCGCACAGCAGCCGGTAGAACTCGGCCGGCGCGCGCGCCATCGCCAGCGGCACCACCACCAGGCGGCCGCCGTGCAGCAGCGCGCCCCAGATTTCCCATACCGAGAAGTCGAAGCCGAACGAGTGGAACAGCGTCCAGACGTCGTCGGCGCCGAAGCCGAACCAGGCGTCGGTGGCGCCGAACAGCCGCACCACGTTGCGATGCTCGACCATCACGCCCTTGGGCACGCCAGTCGAGCCGGAGGTGTAGATCACGTAGGCCAGGTGCTGGGGCGTGACGTTCGTGCTGTCCGGATTGCCGATCGAGGCTTCCGCCCAAAGCCCGGCATCGGCCTGCAGGTCGATCAGCGGCAGATCGACATCCGCGCCGAGCGCCGCACGGCCGACCTCGTCGACCAGGGCCAGCACCGGCCGGCTATCGGCCAGCGTCGCCGCCAGCCGGTCCGAGGCATAGGCCGGGTCGAGCGGTACGTAGGCGCCGCCGGCCTTCAGCACGGCCAGGATCGCCACCACCATCTCCAGCCCGCGTTCGACGCAGATGGCGGCCAGCCGGTCGGGACCGAGGCCCTGCGCGCGCAGGTGATGGGCCAGCTGGTTGGCGCGTGCATTCAATTCGGCATAGCGCAGTCGCTGCGCGCCGAAGGTCACCGCGATCGCATCGGGCGTGCGGGCGGCCTGGGCCTCGAACAAGTGGTGCAGGCAGGCTTCGGCCGGATAACGGTCTGCTACCGCTGCGGTCGTCGCTTCGCCGACCGTCGTGTCGTTCCAGTCCAGCAGCAGTTGCCGCCGCTGCACCGCATCCAGCAGCGGCAGCCGGTCGATCGGCTGCATCGCGTCGGCCACCATCGCCGCCAGCAGCGTGATCCAGTGGCCGAGGTAGCGCTGCACCGTGGCGGCGTCGAACAGCGCGGTCGCGTAGTTCAGCGTGCCGGCGATGCCGTCGCCCGATTCCTGCAGCGACAAGGTCAGGTCGAACTGGGCGGTGGTCTGCGCAGTGTCCAGCTCGGTCAGCGTCAGTCTCGGCATCGCCAGCTCGCCGGCCGACGTGTTCTGCCAGGCCAGCATCGCCTGGAACAGCGGCGTATGGGACAGACTGCGCAACGGCTGCACGGCCTCGACCACCTGGTCGAATGGCAGGTCCTGATGCTGCTGGGCGGCGAGGACTTGCGCCTGGGTCCGCTGCAGCAGCTCGGCCACGGTCGGTTCGCCGGCCAGGTCGATGCGCAGCGCCAGCGTGTTCACGAAGAAGCCGATCAAGGGTTCGATCTCGGCGCGGTTTCTACCCGCGACCGGGCTGCCGATCACGACTTCGTCCTGGCCGGCCAGGCGGCCCAGCACCGCGGCCCAGCTCGCCAGCAGCGTCGTAAACAGCGTGGTGCCGTGCCGCTGGCTCAGCGCCTTAAGGCCGCGGCTCAACGCAGTATCGAGCCGCAGGTCGAGACTCGCGCCGGCGTGATCCTGCCGGGCAGGCCGCGGCCGGTCGGACGGCAGTTCCAGCAACGTCGGTGCGCCGGCCAATGTGTCGCGCCAGAACGCCTGCTGGCGTTCGAAGCGGCCGCCGGCCAGCCAGCCGCGTTGCCAGGCCGCGTAGTCGGCGTACTGGATCGGCAGCGGCGGCAGCGGGTCCGGCTCGCCGGCCAGCCCGGCCGCGTACAGTCGGCTCAGCTCGTTCAGGAACAGGCCGACCGACCAGCCATCGGAGACGATGTGGTGCATCGCCACCTGCAACAGGTGCTCGTGCTCGCTCAGTTGCAGCAGCAGCACGCGCAAGGGCGGCGCCTGCTCCAGCGCGAACGGCCGCGCGAAATGGCTGGCCAGTTCGCGCCGCGATCCGGCATCGTCGCCGCCGCGCAGATCCGCCTGTTCGATCGCCAATTCGAAACGGTCGAGCACGCGCTGCACCGGCTGGCCGTCGACCAGCGGGAAGCAGGTGCGCAGCGCCTCGTGACGGTCGACGATGGCCTGCAGCGCATGCTGCAAGGCCGCGACGTCGAGCTCGCCGTCGAGCCGCACCGCGCCGCCGAGGTGATAGGCCGCACCGGCCTCGTCCATCCGGGCCAGGAACCACAGCCGTTGCTGCGCCAGCGACAGCGGCAGGCGGCCGCCGCGGTCGGCCGGCGCGATCGCCTCTTCCTGCGACGCCGCCGCGCCGCCCAGATGGGCGGCCAGCTCGCTCAGCACCGGCCGGGCGAACAGCTCGGCCAGCGCCACCTCGGCGCCGAACGCCTTGCGCACGCGCGACAGCAATTGCACCGCGAGCAAGGAATGGCCGCCGAGTTCGAAGAAATTGTCGTGGCGACCGATGCGCTCGCGTTCGAGCAGCTCGGCCCACAGGGTAGCCAGCGTCGTCTCCGCCTCACCCTGCGGCGCTTCGTATTCGCGTTGGGCATAGGCCGTGCCGTCGGGCGCCGGCAGCGCCTTGCGGTCGAGCTTGCCGTTCGGCGACAGCGGGAACGCTTCGAGCCGCACATAGGCGGCCGGCACCATATAGGCCGGCAATCGTTGCGCCAGCTGCTGGCGCAAGGTCTCGGCATCGACCGCATCGCCGGTGCAGTAGGCCACCAGGCGCAGATCGCCTGGCGTGCCAGCGACCGACCCGTCCTCCCGTGCCAGCACCACCGCCTCGCGCACGCCGTCGATTTCAGCCAGCGCCGCCTCGATCTCGCCCAGCTCGATGCGCAGGCCGCGGATCTTCACCTGGAAGTCGTTGCGCCCGAGGTAGTCGATCGTGCCGTCGGCATTCCAGCGCGCCAGATCGCCGGTCTTGTACAGGCGATCGCCGGCCGCGCCGAACGGATCGTCGATGAAGCGCTCGGCCGTCAGCTCCGGCCGGTTCAGGTAGCCGCGCGCCACCTGCACGCCGCCGATGTGCAATTCGCCGGCCACCCCGATCGGTACCGGCTGCAGCCGCTCGTCGAGGATGTGGATGCGCGTGTTGGCGATCGGCCGGCCGATCGGCACCGTCGCGCGCGCGTCGTCCGGCCGGCAGGGCCAGGCCGTCACGTCGACCGCCGCCTCGGTCGGGCCATAGAGATTGTGCAGCCCGGCCCACGGCAGCCGCGCCAGGCATTGCCGCGCCAGCGCGGCCGGCAGCGCTTCGCCGCTGCAGAAGATGCGCGCGACGCTGCGGCACCGGTCGGCCGCGTCGCCGGCCAGGAAGGCCTGCAGCATCGACGGCACGAAGTGCAGCGTGGTCACCCCGGCCGCCTCGATCAGCCCGGCCAGGTAGGCCGGGTCCTTGTGGCCGCCAGGCCGCGCCAGCACCAGCCGGGCGCCGGCCAGCAGCGGCCAGAAGAATTCCCACACCGAGACGTCGAAGTTGAACGGCGTCTTCTGCAGCACCACGTCGTGCTCGCCGAGACCGTAGGCCTCCTGCATCCACAGCAGCCGATTGACCACGCCGCGATGGGCGTTCATCACGCCCTTGGGCTTGCCGGTGGAGCCCGAGGTGTAGATCACGTAGGCCAGTTGGCCGTCGTCGAACGGCAGGTCCAGGTCGTCGGCCGCCAGCGCCGACCATTGCCCGGCATCCGCCAGCAGATGCAGCCGGGGCACGCCGCCCAGAGCCACATCGGCCAGCGCCGCGGCGCCAGCCGCATCGACCAGCAGCGCCGCCGGCGCGCTGTCGCGCAGCAGCTCGGCCAGCCGTTCGGCCGGCAGTTCCGGGTCCAGCGGCAGGTAGCCGCCGCCGGCCTTCAGCGTCGCCAGCAGCGCTTCGACCATCGCCGTGCCGCGTTCGGCGCAGACCGCCACCGGCCGGTCGGCCGCCACGCCGAGCGCGGCCAGCCGCCGCGCCAGCCGGTTGGCGCGCGCGTTCAGGCCGGCGTAGTCGAGCTGCGCGCCGTCCGCCTCCAGCGCGATCGCGGCCGGGGTGCGGCGCGCCTGCGCCTCGAACAGCCGGTGCACGCCGAGACCGGCCGGATACGGCCGCGCGGTGGCGTTCCACTGCTGCAACTGCGCCGACTCGGCCGGCGGCAGCACGTCGAGCGCCGCCGCCGGACGCTGCGGCGCGTCGCGCAGCGCCGCGACCAGCTGCGCCAGCGCGGCGACCATGAAGTCGCAGACGCGCTCGGGCGCGACCGGCGCGGCGGACTGCACGGTCAGGCCGAAATCCTCGCCGAAATCGTCCACCGACAGCGTCAGCGGGTAGTTGGTGCGCTCGCGGCCGAGCAGGATCTCGATCTCGTCGTCGCCGCCGGCCGCCGCGGCCGGTGCGGCCGCTTCGCTGTAGCGGTAGTTGAGCAGCGCGGTGAACAGCGGCGCCTGCGCAGGCACGGCGCTGCAGCGCTGGGCCAGCGCCAGCGGCGCATGCTCGTGGCGCAGCAGTTGCGCCAGTTGCGCATGGGTCCGGAGCAGCCGTTCCGCCACGCCGAGTGCGTCGACGTCGATGCGCAGCGGCAGCGTGTTCATCAGCAGGCCGAGCGCACGGTCGGCCTCGGCGCCGCCCTGCATGCGGCCGAACAGCACGGTGCCGAACACCACCGCGCGGCGGCCGCTGGCGCGTGCCAGCACCAGCGCCCAGGCGAGGTGCACCAGGCTGGCCGGCCCCATGCCGTGCGCGCGTGCACCCTGCCGCAGCGCGCGCGCCAGCGCCGGGTCGAGCCGGCGCTGTGCCTCGGCGACGGCGCTGCCGTCGCCCTGCACGTCGAGCAGGCCGAACGGCGCCGTCGGCGCGTCGACGTCACCGAGCATCTGCCGGAAGAAGGCCTCGTGCGCCGCCTGGCCGGGCCCGAGCCGGGCCTGGGCGACGAAGTCGCGGAACGGCACCGGCGCCGGCAGCTGCGCCAGCCGGCCCTGCTCGATCGCCTGCGCCTCCTCGATCAGCAGTTGCAGCGCGGTATGGTCGATCGCCAGGTGGTGGACCAGCACGCTGAGCAGCCAGCGGCCGCTGGCCGGGTCCTGCGCCGCGTGGCAGCGCAGCAGCGGCGCCCGGGCCAGGTCCAGCCGGTAGCGCAGCGGGTGGTAGCGCGCCTGCAATTGCTCGGCCGCGTCGCCGCCGGCCGGGTCGAGCGCGACGAATTCGACCGGCAGCGCGGCGTGCCGCCGCACCACCTGCACCGGCTGCGGCAAGCCGTCCCAGACGATGCCGGTGCGCAGGATGTCGTGGCGGTCGACCACCTGCTGCAGCGCCGCCAGGAAGCGGTCCAGCCGCGGCCGCGCGGCGAAGCCCAGCAGGTAGGACTCGGCGTAGACATCGCCGGCCGGGTCGAGCAGGTGGTGGAACAGCATGCCCTCCTGCAGCGGCGCCAGCGGGTAGATGTCCTGTACGTTGGCGGCGCCGCCGTCGACGCCGGCCACGATCGCGTCGATCTCGGCCTGCTCCAGCTTCACCAGGTTCAGCAGCTCGGGCGTGATGCGCTGGGTGCCGGGCGCGATCAGCCGCGGCGGCGCGGCGCGGCCGGCGCCGCCCTGCCGCAGCAGTTCGACCAGGGCCGCCTTGTTGGCGCGCAGCTCGGCGATCAGGGCGGCATCGGCCAGCGCGGCCTCGTCGCCGCTGACGGCGAGCTTGTCGCCCTTGAGGGCCAGCGCCACGCCGCGCGCCTCCAGCCGGGCCAGCAGTTCGGTAACGGTCGCGGGAATAGCGGTCACAGCAGGATTTCCTTCAGTTTGCGGGTTCCGGCCGCGAGTTCGGCCAGGGTGGGCGCCGTGAACAGCAGCGTCACGTCGGCTTGCAGGTCTTCGCGCCGCATGCGCTCGACCAGGCTCACCGCCAGCAGCGAATGGCCGCCCAGTTCGAAGAAGTTGTCGTGGCGGCCAACGCGCTCGACGCCGAGCAGCTCGGCCCAGATGCGCGCCAACGCGGCCTCGGTCTCGCCCTCGGGCGCCGCGTAGGCCGGCTTGGCCAGCGCCGCGCCGTCGGGCGCCGGCAGCGCCTGGCGGTCGAGCTTGCCGTTGGGGGTCAGCGGCAGCGCGGCGAGCCGCACCCAGGCCGCCGGCACCATGTACTGCGGCAGGCCCTGCAGCGCGTGCTGGCGCAGCGCCTCGGCCGAGGGCGCCTGCGCGCCGGTGTAGTAGGCGACCAGGCGCTTGTCGCCGGGCGCGTCCTCGCGCGCCAGCACCACCACCTCCTCCACGCCGTCGGCGCGCGCCAGCCGGGCCTCGACCTCGCCCAGCTCGATGCGGAAGCCGCGCACCTTCACCTGGAAGTCGTTGCGGCCGATGAACTCGACCTCGCCGTCGGGCCGCCAGCGCGCCAGGTCGCCGGTGCGGTACATGCGCGCACCAGGCACGAACGGGTCGGCCAGGAAGCGCGCGTCGGTCAGCTCGGGCAGGTTGAGGTAGCCGCGCGCCACGCCCTCGCCGGCGATGTGGAGCTCGCCGGCGACGCCGACCGGCACCGGCTCGCCGTGCGCGTCGAGCAGGTACATGCGGGTGTTGGCGAACGGCCGGCCGATGCTGACGCGGCTGGCGGCCGGGTCGTGGCGGACGTAGGCGGCGCTGCACGAGACGGTGATCTCGGTCGGGCCGTAGGTGTTGATCAGGCCGGTCGCGGCCGGCCGCAGCGCATCCCACTGCTGCAGCTTGTGCGGCGACAGCGCGTCGCCGGTCACGTTGACCAGCCGCACGCCGTCGAGCTGGCCGGTATCGGCGCCCGGCCGGCTCCACTCGCCGACCAGGCTGTGCCAGTGCGCCGCGGTCAGGTGCACCATGGTCGGCGCCGGGCCCGGCCGGTCCTGGCCGCGCACCAGGCCGAACAGCTCGGCGCTCGGCAGCAGCGTGGCGCCGGACAGCAGCGCCGGCAGGCTCTCCTCGATCGAAAGGTCGAAGTTCAGCGAGTTCTGCTGCAGTACCCGCTCGCCCGGGCCGAGGCCGAACCAGTCGATCGCCGCCAGCGTGTAGTTGACCAGGCCGCGGTGCTCGATCATCACGCCCTTGGGCCGGCCGGTGGAGCCGGAGGTGTAGATCACGTAGGCCAGGTGGCGCGCGTTCAGGCCGACCGCGCGCGGGCTCGGGTCGTGCTCGGGCTGGCGCTGCCATTGCGCCGCGTCGGCCTCCAGGTCCAGCACCGGCAGCGGCCGTTCGAGCCAGCGCTGCAAGGCCGGCCGGGCGGCGCTCGAACACAGCGCCGCCACCGGCGTGCTGTCGCGCAGCATGTAGGCGATGCGTTCGCCGGGGTAGTCGGGATCGAGCGGCACGTAGGCGCCGCCGGCCTTGAAGATGGCCAGCAGGCCGACCAGCATCGGCGCGCCGCGCTCGGCGCACAGCGCCACCCGGGCGTCGGGCAGCACGCCGAGCGCGCGCAGGTGGTGGGCCAGCCGGTTGGCCTGGCGGTTCAGCTCGGCATAGCTCAGCCGGCGCTCGCCGTCGTCGATCGCGATCGCAGCGGGCGTGCGCGCCGCCTGCGCTTCGAACAGCTCGTGCACGCAGCGCTCGAGCGGCAGCGCGCGGGCGGTGTCGTTCCAGTCGACCAGCAGCTGGCGGCGCTGGGCGGCGTCGAGCAGCGGCAGGCGCGACACGGTCCGGCCGTCGTCGGCCGCCATCGCGGCCAGCAGCACGGTCCAGTGGCGCAGGTAGCGCGCGGCGGTGGCGGCGTCGAACAGCGCGGTGGCGTAGTTCAGCGCGCCGGCGATCGTCTCGCCGTCCTCGCGCAGCGACAGCATCAGGTCGAACTGGGCGGTCGGCAGCTCGGCCTCGACCTCGGCCACCGCCAGGCCCGGCAGCTCGAGCCGGCCGCGCGGGGTGTTGTGCCAGTCGAGCATCACCTGGAACAAGGGCGTGTGGGCCAGGCTGCGCGGCGGCTGCACCGCCTCGACCACCTGGTCGAACGGCAGGTCCTGGTGCTGCTGGGCGGCCAGCACCTGTTCCCGGGTTCGTTGCAGCAGCTCGGCCACCGTCGGCTCGCCGCCGAGGTCGATGCGCAGCGCCAGCGTGTTGACGAAGAAGCCGATCAGCGGCTCGACCTCGGCGCGGTTGCGGCCGGCGACCGGGCTGCCGATCACGACTTCGTCCTGGCCGGCCAGGCGGCCCAGCACCGCGGCCCAGCTCGCCAGCAGCGTCATGTACAGCGTGCTGCCGTGGCGGCGGCCCAGCGCCTTGAGGCTGCGGCTCAGCGCGGCGTCGAGCCGCACGTCGAGGCTGGCGCCGGTGTGGTCCTGCCGGGCCGGGCGCGGCCGGTCGGACGGCAGCTCCAGCAGCGTCGGCGCATCTTTCAGGGTGTCGCGCCAGAACGCCTGCTGACGTTCGAAGCGGCCGCCGGCCAGCCAGCCGCGCTGCCAGGCCGCGTAGTCGGCGTACTGGATCGCCAGCGGCGGCAGCGGGTCCGGCTCGCCGGCCAGCGCGGCGGCGTAGAGCCGGCTCAGCTCGTCCAGGAACAGTCCGACCGACCAGCCGTCGGCGGCGATGTGGTGCATCACCACCTGCAGCAGGTGCTCGCGCTCGTCCAGCTGCAGCAGCAGCACGCGCAGCGGCATCGCCTCGGCCAGCGCGAACGGCGCGGCCGCATGGCCGGCCAACCGCCGCTGCGCCTCGGCCTCGGGCCGGCCGCGCAGGTCGTCCCACTCGATCGCCAGGCAGGCGCCGGCCAGCACCTGCTGCACCGGCCGGCCGTCGACCAGCGGGAAGCAGGTGCGCAGCGCCTCGTGGCGCTCGACCACGCCCTGCAGCGCGCGCGCCAGCGCATCGCGCTCGAGCACGCCGCGCAGCCGCACCGCGCCGCTCAGGTGGTAGGCCGCGCCGCCGTCGTCGAGCCGGCTGAGGAACCACAGCCGCTGCTGGGCCAGCGACAGCGGCAGCGGGGCGCTGCGGTCGGCCGGCGCGATCGGCTCCATCGGCGCCGGCGCCGCGGCGGCGAGCCGGACGGCCAGCTCGCTCAGCACCGGCCGGGCGAACAGCTCGGCCAGCGGCAGCTCGACCGCGAAGGCGGTGCGCAGGCGCGACAGCAATTGCACCGCCAGCAGCGAGTGGCCGCCGAGCGCGAAGAAATCGTCGTGGCGGCCGATGCGGTCGAGCTTCAGCAGCTCGGCCCACAGCGCGGCCAGCCTGGTTTCGGTCTCGCCCTGCGGCGCTTCGTATTCGCGCTGGGCATAGGCGGCGGCGTCGGGCGCCGGCAGCGCCTGGCGGTCGAGCTTGCCGTTCGGCGTCAGCGGGAAGGCCTCGAGCCGCACGTAGGCGGCCGGCAGCATATGGGCCGGCAGCCGCCGCGCCAGCGCCTGGCGCAGCGTCTCGGCCGCCAGCGCCGCGCCGCTGTAGTAGGCCACCAGCTGCAGGTCGTCCGGCATACCGCCGCCCGCCGCCGCGCCGCGCGCCAGCACCGCCGCCTCGCGCACGCCGTCGACCGCGGCCAGCGCCGCCTCGATCTCGCCCAGTTCGATGCGGAAGCCGCGGATCTTCACCTGGAAGTCGTCGCGGCCCAGGTATTCGATCGTCCCGTCCGGCAGCCAGCGCGCCAGGTCGCCGCTGCGGTACAGCCGCTCGCCGGGCCGGAACGGATCGTCGACGAAGCGCTCGGCGGTCAGCGCCGGCCGGTTCAGGTAGCCGCGCGCCAGACCGTCGCCGCCGATGTACAGCTCGCCGGCCACCCCGACCGGCACCGGCCGCATGGCCGCGTCGAGCAGGTAGATGCGGGTGTTGGCGATCGGCCGGCCGATGTGCACCGGCCCGCCGGGCTGCAGCCGGCCCGAGGTGGCCACCACCGTGGCCTCGGTCGGTCCGTAGTTGTTGACCAGCGCCTGGCCGGCCGGCAGGCCGTCGGGCCAACGCCGCAGGCGGTCGCCGCCGATCAGCAGCGTGTGCGCCCGCGGATTGGCCCGGCCGCTGGCGCAGGCGAACTCGGCCAGCGGCGTGACCAGGAAGCCGACGTCGAGCGGCTGCGCCCGCCACCAGTCCAGCAGCGCCTGCGGATCGTGCGCGGCCGGCGGCGGCAGCAGCAGGCGGCCGCCATGGCACAGCACCGGCCAGATCTCCCAGCCGCTGGCGTCGAAGCCGAGCCCGGCCGTGCTGCTGCAGCGGCTGTCCGGGCCGAGGCCGAAGGCGCGGCCGTGCCAGGCGACCAGATTGACCAGGCCGCGGTGCTCGACCATCACGCCCTTGGGCACGCCGGTCGAGCCCGAGGTGTAGATCACGCAGGCCAGGTGGCGCGGCCGCAGCCCGTCGTCGGGCAGCGGTCCGGCCGGCTCGTCCTGCCAGCGGCCGGCGTCGGCCTGCAGGTCGATCACCGGGCAGGCTGCGTCGAGCCGCGCCGCGCCGATGCACAGCTGCGCCGCCAGCGCCGCGCCGAGCAGGGCGTGGGTCAGCAGCGCGCGCGGCGCGGCGTCGTGCAGCAACTGGTCGAGCCGTTCGGCCGGGTAGGCCGGGTCCAGCGGCAGGTAGGCGCCGCCGGCCTTCAATACGGCCAGCAGGGCGATCACCAGCTCGGGGCTGCGGTCGAGGCAGACCGCCACCGGCACGTCCGGCCCCACGCCGAGCCGGCGCAGGTGGCGCGCCAGCCGGCCGGCCTCGGCGTCGAGCTCGGCGTAGGCGATGCGCCGGCCGCCCTGCTCCAGCGCGACGGCGTCGGGCGCGCGCGCAGCCCGGGCCTCGACCAGCCGGTGCAGGCAGGCCTCGCGCGGGTAGTCGGCCGCGGTGTCGTTCCAGCCGTCGAGCAGCAGCGCGCGCTCGGCCGGCGGCAGCACGTCGAGCGCGGCCAGCGGCCGGCCCGGCGCCTGCTGCAGCGCATCGAGCAGCGCGGCCAGCGCGGCCGCCATGAAGTCGTGCACGCGCTGCGGCGCCAGCGGCGCGGCGGCCTGCACGGTCAGCGCGAAATCGCGGCCGAAGTCGTCGACCGACAGCGTCAGCGGGTAGTTGCTGCGTTCGCTGCCGGCCAGTTGCTCGATGCCGCCGTCGAGCGCCGGCGCCTCCTCGCCGTGGCGGTAGTTGAGCAGCGCGGTGAACAGCGGCGCCTGCGCCGGCAGCGCGCTGCAGCGCTGGGCCAGCGCCAGCGAGGCATGCTCGTGCCGCATCAGCTCGGCCAGCAGCGCCTGCACATCGCGCACCGCCTGCTCGACCGGCCGGTCGTCCACGTCCAGGCGCAGCGGCAGCGTATTGATGAACAGCCCGAGCGCGCGGTCGGCCTCGGCGCCGCCCTGCATGCGGCCGAGCAGCACGGTGCCGAACACCGCCGCGCGGCGGCCGCTGGCGCGCGCCACCACCAGCGCCCAGGCGAGGTGGAACAGGCTGGCCGCGCTGACGCCGAGCCGGCGGGCCTGGCCGCGCAGCGCCTGCGCCAGCCCGGACGCCAGCGGCCGGCGCAGCTCGGCGATGTCGCGGCCGTCGCGGTGGGCGTCGCCTAGGCCGAACGGCGCGGTCGGCGCATCGATGTCGCCGAGCAGGCGGGCGAAGAACAGCTCGTGCTCGTGCCGGCCCAGGCCGGATGCCGCCTGCGCCACGTAGTTGCGGAAGGGCACCGGCGGCGGCAGCTGCGCCGCCCTGCCCTGTTCGATCGCGCGGGCCTCGGCGGCCAGCAGCCGCACCGTGGTGTTGTCGTCGATCAGGTGGTGCGACAGCACGCCGAGCAGCCAGCGGCCGTGGGCGGCGTCCTCGGCGACCTGGCAGCGCAGCAGCGGCGCGCGGCCGACGTCGAGCCGCTGCCGGCGCGGGTCGTTGCGCGCGGCCAGTTGGTCGGCGATCTCGCCGTCGGCCGGGTCGAGCACCAGGTGTTCGAGCGGCAGTTCCACCTGCCGCCACACCACCTGCACCGGCTGCGGCAGGCCCTGCCAGGCGATGCCGGTGCGCAGGATGTCGTGCCGTGCGATCACCTGCCGCAGCGCGGCGAGGAAGCCGTCCAGCCGCGCGCGGTCCTTGAAGCCGAGCAGGCTGTAGACGAGGTAGGGGTCGCCTTCGCGCGCCGACAGGTGATGGAACAGGATGCCCTCCTGCAAGGGCGCCAGCGGGTAGATGTCCTGCACGTTGGCGGCGCCGCCGTCGACGCCGGCCACCACCGCGTCGATCTCGGCCTGGCTCAGTTGCACCAGCGGCAGCATGGCCGGCGTGATGCGGTCGGCGCCCGGTTCGATCAGGTTCGGCGGCACGGCGACCGCCTGGCTGTCGCGGCCGAGCCGGGTCGCCAGCTCGGCCAGCGTCGGCGCGGCGAACAGGCTGCGCACGTCGCCGTGCAGGCCGGCCTGGCGCAGCCGCTCGATCAGGCTGACAGCCAGCAGCGAGTGGCCGCCGAGTTCGAAGAAATTGTCGTGGCGGCCGACGCGGTCGAGCTTGAGCAGCTCGGCCCACAATGCGGCCAGCGTGGTTTCGGTCTCGCCTTCCGGCGCCTCGTATTCGCGCTGGGCGTAGGCCGTACCGTCGGGCGCCGGCAGCGCCTTGCGGTCGAGCTTGCCGTTCGGCGTCAGCGGGAAGGACTCCAGCCGCACATAGGCGGCCGGCACCATATAGGCCGGCAATTGCTGCACCGCGTGGCGGCGCAGGGTCTCGGCATCGGCTGCCTCGCCGCCGAGGTAGTAGGCCACCAGGCGCTTGTCGCCCGGCACGTCCTCGCGTGCCAGCACCACCACTTCGCGCACGCCGTCGAGCGCGGCCAGCCTGGCCTCGATCTCGCCCAGCTCGATGCGGAAGCCGCGGATCTTCACCTGGAAGTCGTTGCGGCCCAGGTATTCGATCGTGCCGTCGGTACGCCAGCGCGCGAGGTCGCCGGTCTTGTACAGGCGATCGCCGGCCGCGCCGAACGGGTTGTCGACGAAGCGTTCGGCCGTCAGCTCCGGCCGGTTCAGGTAGCCGCGTGCGACGCCGGCGCCGCCGACGTACAACTCGCCGGCCACGCCGATCGGCACTGGCTGGCGCTGGCCGTCCAGCACGTAGAGCCGCAGGTCGGGAATCCGCACGCCGATCGGGCTCGGACCGGGCCGTTCGACGTCGGCCGGCTGCAGCGGGCAATAAGTCACGTGCACCGTGGTCTCGGTGATGCCGTACATATTGACCAGTTGGGTCGCGCGATTGAGGGGCCGGGCGTACCACGGCCGCAGCGTGCGCAGCTCCAGCGCTTCGCCGCCGAACACCACGGTACGCAGCCGGTGCGCCGATCCCCCCTCGCCCTGCGCAGCGATCAGCTGCTGGAAGGCGCTCGGCGTCTGATTCAGCACCGTCACGCCCTCGTCGCACAGCAGCTGGTAGAACTCGGCCGGCGCGCGCGCCGTCGCCAGCGGCACCACCACCAGGCGGCCGCCGTACAGCAATGCGCCCCAGATTTCCCATACCGAGAAGTCGAAGCCGAACGAGTGGAACAGCGTCCAGACGTCGTCGGCGCCGAAGCCGAACCAGGCGTCGGTGGCGCCGAACAGCCGCACCACGTTGCGATGCTCGACCATCACGCCCTTCGGCACGCCGGTCGAGCCCGAGGTGTAGATCACGTAGGCCAGGTGCTGGGGCTTCACGCCGATGTCAGCAAGGTTCTCGATCGACGCGTCGGCCCAGCGATCGTCGTCCCGTAGGTCGATCAATGGCAGATCGACATCCGCGCCGAGCGCCGCACGGCCGACCTCGTCGACCAGGGCCAGCACCGGCCGGCTATCGGCCAGCGTCGCCGCCAGCCGGTCCGAGGCATAGGCCGGGTCGAGCGGTACGTAGGCGCCGCCGGCCTTCAGCACGGCCAGGATCGCCACCACCATCTCCAGCCCGCGTTCGACGCAGATGGCGGCCAGCCGGTCGGGGCCGAGACCCTGCGCGCGCAGGTGATGGGCCAGCTGGTTGGCGCGTGCGTTCAATTCGGCGTAGCCCAGTCGCTGCGCGCCGAAGGTCACCGCGATCGCATCGGGCGTGCGGGCGGCCTGGGCTTCGAACAGCTGGTGCAGGCAGGCTTCGGCCGGATAGCGGTCGGCTACCGCTGCGGTCGTCGCTTCGCCGACCGTCGTGTCGTTCCAGTCCAGCAGCAGTTGCCGCCGCTGTGCCGCATCCAGCAAGGGCAACCGGTCGACCGCCTGCGTCGGGTCAGCCACCATCGCCGTCAACAACGTGATCCAGTGGCCGAGGTAGCGCTGCACCGTGCCGGCGTCGAACAGCGCGGTCGCGTAGTTCAACGTGCCGGCGATGCCGTCGCCCGATTCCTGCAGCGACAAGGTCAGGTCGAACTGGGCGGTGGTCTGCGCAGTGTCCAGCTCGGTCAGCGTCAGTCCCGGCATCGCCAGCTCGCCGGCCGGCGTGTTCTGCCAGGCCAGCATCGTCTGGAACAGCGGCGTATGGGACAGGCTGCGCAACGGCTGCACGGCCTCGACCACCTGGTCGAACGGCAGGTCCTGATGCTGCTGGGCGGCAAGGACTTGCGCCTGGGTCCGCTGCAGCAGCTCGGCCACGGTCGGTTCGCCGGCCAGGTCGATGCGCAGCGCCAGCGTGTTCACGAAGAAGCCGATCAAGGGTTCGATCTCGGCGCGGTTTCTACCCGCGACCGGGCTGCCGATCACGACTTCGTCCTGGCCGGCCAGGCGGCCCAGCACGGCGGCCCAGCTCGCCAGCAGCGTCGTGTAGAGCGTGGTGCCGTGGCGCTGGCTCAGCGCCTTGAGGCCGCGGCTCAGCGCGGCATCGAGCCGCAGGTCGAGGCTCGCGCCGGCATGATCCTGCCGGGCAGGCCGCGGCCGGTAGGACGGCAGTTCCAGCAACGTCGGTGCGCCGGCCAATGTGTCGCGCCAGAACGCCTGCTGGCGTTCGAAGCGGCCGCCGGCCAGCCAGCCGCGTTGCCAGGCCGCGTAGTCGGGGTACTGGATCGCCAGCGGCGGCAAGGGGTTGGACTCGCCAGCCAGCGCGGCCGCGTACAGGCGGCTCAGCTCGTTCAGGAACAGGCCGACCGACCAGCCATCCGAGACGATGTGGTGCATCACCACCTGCAGCAGCCAGGATTGGTCGGCCACCTGCAACAGCAGCACGCGCAAGGGCGGCGTCCGCTCCAGCGCGAACGGCCGCGCGAAATGGCCGGCCAGTTCGCGACGCGATCCGGCTTCGTCGCCACCGCGCAGATCCGCCTGTTCGATCGCCAGTTCGAAGCGGCCGAGCACGCGCTGCTCCGGCTGGCCGTCGACCAGCGGGAAGCAGGTGCGCAGCGCCTCGTGACGGTCGACGATGGCCTGCAGCGCATGCTGCAAGGCCGCGACGTCGAGCTCGCCGTCGAGCCGCACCGCGCCGCCAAGGTGATAGGCCGTGCCGGCCTCGTCCATCCGGGCAAGGAACCACAGCCGCTGCTGCGCCAGCGACAGCGGCAGCGGCGCGCTGCGGTCGGCCGGTGCGATCGCCTCTTCCAACGCGGGCGCCGCGCCGGTGAGATGGGCGGCCAGCTCGCTCAGCACCGGCCGGGCGAACAGCTCGGCCAGCGCCACCTCGGCGCCGAACGCCTTGCGCACGCGCGACAGCAGTTGCACGGCCAATAGCGAATGCCCGCCGAGTTCGAAGAAATGGTCGTGGCGGCCGACGCGGTCGAGCTTCAGCAGCTCGGCCCACAGCGCGGCCAGCGTCGTCTCCGCCTCACCCTGCGGCGCCTCGTATTCGCGCTGGGCGTAGGCCGTGCCGTCGGGCGCCGGCAGCGCCTTGCGGTCGAGCTTGCCGTTCGGCGTCAGCGGGAACGCTTCGAGCCGCACATAGGCAGCCGGCACCATGTAGGCCGGCAGGCGCTGCGCCAATTGCCGGCGCAGTTGCTCGGCCTCGATGGCCTCGCCCAGGTAATAGGCCACCAGCCGTACATCGCTCGACGCAGCCGCACCCGGCGCTTCTTCGCGGGCCAGCACCACGGCCTCGCGCACGCCGTCCACCTCGGCCAGCCGCGCCTCGATCTCGCCCAGCTCGATGCGGAAGCCGCGGATCTTCACCTGGAAGTCGTTGCGGCCGAGGTAGTCGATCGTGCCGTCGGCCTTCCAGCGCGCCAGGTCGCCGGTCTTGTACAGCCGCTCGCCCGGTGCGCCGAACGGATCGTCGATGAAGCGTTCAGCCGTCAGCTCCGGCCGGTTCAGGTAGCCGCGCGCCAGTTGCACGCCGCCGATATGCAGCTCGCCGGCGACGCCGACCGGCACCAGTTGGCCGAGCGCATCGAGGATGCGGACCACGACGTTGGCGCTCGGCCGGCCGATGCTGCGCCAGTCGTCCGCCCCGGCCACTTCCAGTGCGGTGGCGCTGACGGTCGCCTCGGTCGGGCCGTAGGTATTGAGCAAGCGCGGCCGCGAACCGGGACCGTCGAACCACGCCCGCAGCGCCGCCTCGCCGACCGCCTCGCCGCCGATGATGATCCAGCGCACACAGGCCGGGATCGGCCGGCGCGCCAGCGCCAGCTGGGTCCAGAACTGTGTCGGCAAGTCGACCACCGCGATGCGCTGTGCCGCGCACAGGTCCCAGAACGTCGCCGCGTCGGCCAGCCAGGCATCGCTGCGCAGCACCAGCGTCGCGCCGCAGGCCAGCGTGGCGAAGACCTCCTCGACCGAGGCATCGAACGACAGCGAGGCGAACTGCAGCATGCGCTGGCCCGGTTCCAGACCCAGCCGCTGCGCCAATGCCGTCACCTGGTTCACCACGCTGCGATGCTCGACCATCACGCCCTTGGGCACGCCGGTCGAACCCGAGGTGTAGATCACGTAGGCGAGGTCGCCGGCGTGCGCGACAGGTCGTTCGGCTGCCGTAACGAGCCGAGGCAGCGCGTCCGCCTCGGCAGGGACCGGATCGGTGGCACCGAAATCAGGCTGGTCCAGATCCAACTTAGGCAACGCCGGGTCCAGCGCCCGCGCCAGTTCGTCCGGCAAGCCGCCCTGGTACAGCAGCGCCACCGGCCCGCTATCGGCCAGCATCTGCGCCAGCCGCTCGGCCGGATAGTCCGGGTCCAGCGGCACGTAGGCGCCGCCGGCCTTGAGGATCGCCAGCAGCGCCACCACCAGTTCCGGGCTGCGCCGCGCATGCAGCGCCACCCGCGCATCGGGCGCCACGCCGAATTGGCGCAGCCGCTGCGCCAGCCGTTCGGCCCGGGCGTCGAGTTCGGCATAGCTCAGTCGCCGCTCGCCGTGCAGCAGGGCGATCGCCTCCGGCGCGCGGCGCGCCTGCGCTTCGAACAGTTCGTGCAGGCAGGACTCGCGCGGCAGCCCGGCCGTATGGCCGGCCCAGCGGTCCAGTTGCGCGCGTTCGGTAGCCGGCAGCGTATCGAGCGCATACAGCGGCTGGACGGGATCGCGTTCCAGAGCGTCGACCAGCGACGCCACCGCCGTCTCCATGAAATCGCACAGCCGCCGAGCCTCGTCCGCCGTCCCCACCTGCGCGGTCAGCCGGAAATCCTGGCCGAGATCGTCGATGTCGAGGCTGACCGGGTAGCTGCTGCGTTCCTCGCCGCCGAGGTAGTCGATGCCTTCGCCGAGCGCCTGGGCCGGGTCGGCCGCGCTGTAGCGATAGTTGAGCAGCGCGCTGAACAGGGGCGTCTGCGCCGGCAGCGCGCTGCAGCGCTGGGCCAGCGCCAGCGGCGCGTGCTCGTGGCGCAGCAGCTGCACCAGCAGCGCCTGCATGTCGCGTGCCGCCTGCTCGACGCTGCGGCCGTCGACGTCGAAGCGCAGCGGCAAGGTGTTGATGAACAGGCCGAGCGCACGGTCGGCCTCGGCGCCGCCGTGCATGCGGCCGAACAGCACGGTGCCGAACACCACCGTGCGCTGGCCGGCCAGCCGCGCCAGCACCCGCGCCCAGGCCAGGTGCAGCAGGCCGGCCGCGCCGACGCCGAGCCGCCGCGCCTGCTGCCGCAGGGCCTGCGCCAGCTCGGGCGGCAGCAGCCGCTGCACCTCGGCCAGGCCCGCGCCGTCGCCGTGCGCGGCGAGCCGGCCGAACGGCGCGGTCGGCGCCTCGACGTCGCCGAGCATCCGGCGGAAAAACGCTTCGTGCTCGGCCTCGCTCACGCCGAGCCGCGCCTGCGCCACGAAGTTGCGGAACGGCACCGGCGCCGGCAATTGCGCCGCCTCGCCGCGCTCGATCGCGCGTGCTTCGGCGAGTACCCGTTCGAGCGTGGCGTGGTCGCTGACCAGGTGGTGGCCAGGATGTGCAGCAGCCAGCGGCCGCCGGCCGCATCGTGCAGCGCCTGGCAGCGCAGCAGCGGCGGCGCGTCGATCCCGATCCGCAGCCGGCGCGGGTGGTAGCGCTCCTGCAGCCAGACCGCGGCATCGCCGGCCGGCTCGGCGTCGAGCCACTCGACCGGCAGCGCGGCGCGCCGCCGCACCACCTGCACCGGTTGCGCCAGGCCCTGCCAGGCGAAGCCGGTGCGCAGGATGTCGTGGCGGTCGACCACCTGCTGCAGCGCCGCCACGAAGCGCTCGAGCCGCGCGCGGTCGCGGAAGCCGAGCAGGTTGGACTGCAGGTAGGCATCGCCCTGCCGCGCCAGCAGGTGATGGAACAGGATGCCCTCCTGCAAGGGCGCCAGCGGGTAGATGTCCTGCACGTTGGCGGCGCCGCCGTCGACGCCGGCCACGATCGCGTCGATCTCGGCCTCGGTCAGCGTCACCAGTGTCAGCATGGCCGGCGTGATGCGGGCCGGCTGCGCCGCGGCGGCGCGGACCGCCGCCAGTACGGCCGCCTTGTGCTCGCGCAACTGCGCGGCCAGTTCGGCATCGATCGCGCCGCGCGGCGCGCGCACCACCAGTTCGTCCGCCTCGGCATGCAGGCGGACACCGCGCTCCTGGAGCCGGTTCAACAGCGTTTCAACGTTCACAGTCGGAATTCCTCGAGGTCGTTCAGCGGCGTCTCGGCGCCGTACGGGATCAGGTTCGGCGGCACGTCCACCAGGCGGTGCGCGGCGCCGGCCAGGGCTGCGGGTTCGATCCGCGCGGCCAGCTCGGCCAGCGTCGGCGCGGTGAACAGGGCCTGCACGTCGGCCGGCAGCCCGGCCTGGCGCATGCGCGCGATCAGGCTCACCGCCAGCAGCGAATGGCCGCCCAGTTCGAAGAAGTTGTCGTGGCGGCCGACCCGGTCGAGCCCGAGCAGCTCGGCCCACAGCGCGGCCAGCGCAGTTTCGGTTTCGCCCTGCGGCGCCGCGTGGTCGCGCCGGGCATAGGCGGCGCCGTCGGGAGCCGGCAGCGCCCGGCGGTCGAGCTTGCCGTTGGGGGTCAGCGGGAAGGCGTCGAGCCGCACGTAGGCGGCCGGCGCCATGTACGGCGGCAACTGGCCGGCGGCATGGCGGCGCAGCGCCTCGGCCGTAGCCGCGCCGGTGAAGTAGGCCACCAGCCGCAGGTCGCCCGGCACCGCATCCTCGCGTGCCAGCACCGCCACCTCGCGCACGCCGGCCACCTCGGCCAGCCGCGCCTCGATCTCGCCGGGCTCGATGCGGAAGCCGCGGATCTTCAGCTGGAAATCGTTGCGGCCGAGGTATTCGAGCGCGCCGCCGGGCAGCCGGCGCGCCAGGTCGCCGGTGCGGTACATGCGCGCGCCGGGCGGGCCGAAGGGATCGGCCAGGAAGCGCTCGGCCGTCAGCGCCGGCTGGCCGAGGTAGCCGCGCGCCACGCCGGCGCCGCCGATGTGGATCTCGCCGGCCGTGCCGACCGGCACCGGCCGCCGCTGCGCGTCGAGCAGGTAGACGCGGGCGTTGGCGACGGCGCGGCCGATGTGCGGCGGCTCGTCGGCCGCTACGCGCGCCGCCGTGCTGTCGACCGTGCATTCGGTCGGGCCGTAGACGTTGTAGCTGGCGGTGGCCGGCAGCCCGGCCAGCCGCTGCCACAGCGCCGGGCCGATCGGCTCGCCGCCGGCCAGCAGCACCGCCGGCGCGCCTGCCGCGCGGCCCAGGCCGGCGTCGAGCAGGAGGCCGAGCTGCGACGGCGTGCAGTCGAGCGCATCGATGCGCTGCTCCGCGGCGAAATCGCGCAGCGCCGCGCCGTCGAGCCGCACCTCGGCCGGCACCAGCACCAGCGTGCGGCCCGACAGCAGCTGCAGCCATTGCTTGACGGCGGAATCGAAGGCCAGCGGGGCATTGACGCCGACGCGGCGGCAGGCCGGATGGCGGCGGTAGATCGCCGCTTCGAGCGCCGTCCACAGGTTGGCCAGCTGGCGGTGCTCGACCATCACGCCCTTGGGCACGCCGGTCGAGCCCGAGGTGTAGATCACATAGGCCAGCGCGGCCGCGTCGTCGGCGCCGTCGAGGTTGCCGTCGGCCTCGTCCGGCACGACGGCGGCATCCAGCCGCGGCAGGCCGGTGGCCGGCAGTCGCGCGGCCAGCGCCTCGGGCGCCAGCAGGCAGACCGGGCCGGCCTGGTCGAGCATGCGGGCCAGCCGCTCGGGCGGATAGGCCGGGTCCAGCGGCAGGTAGGCGCCGCCGGCCTTCAGGATCGCCAGCAGGCCCACCATCATCTCGATGCTGCGGTCGACCGCCAGCGCCGCCAGCCGCTCCGGCCCGACGCCGTGGGCGCGCAACCGGCGGGCCAGCCGGTTGGCGCGGGCGTTCAGCTCGGCATAGCTCAGGCAGCGTTCGCCGTCGTCGATCGCCGGCGCATCGGGCGTGCGCGCCGCCTGGGCCTCGAACAGCCGGTGCACGGGCCGGGCCGCGGCCGGCATGGCGGTAGCGTCCCAGTCGGCCTGCAGCGCCTGCCGCTCGGCGGCCGGCAGCACGTCGATCGCATCGAGCGGGCCGGCCGGCGCCTGCCGCAGCGCCTGCAGCAAGGCGGCCAGCGCCGCCTGCACGAAGCCGCCGACGCGCTGCGGCGCCAGCGGCGCGGCGGCCTGCACGGTCAGCTCGATCGCGTCGCCGAGGTCGTCGACCGACAGCGTCAGCGGGTAGCCGGCGCGCGCGCGCCCGGCCAGCAGTTCGATGCCGGCCTCCGGCGCGGCTTCGCCCTGGCGGTAGTTGAGCAGCGCGGCGAACAGCGGCGCCTGCGCCGGCAGCGCGCTGCAGCGCTGGGCCAGCGCCAGCGAGGCGTGCTCGTGGCGCAGCAGTTCGGCCAGCAGCGCCTGCATGTCGCGCACCGCCTGCTCGACCGGGCGGCCGTCGACGTCGAAGCGCAGCGGCAGCGTATTGATGAACAGCCCGAGCGCCCGCTCGGCACCGGCGCCGCCATGCATGCGGCCGAACAGCACGGTGCCGAACACCACCGCGCGGCGGTCGGCGGCCCGCGCCAGCACCAGCGCCCAGGCCAGGTGCAGCAGGCTGGCCATGCCGACGCCGAGCCGGCGCGCCTGGGCCCGCATGGCCCGGACCAGCTCGGCCGGCAGCGGCAGGCGCGCTTCGCCGCCGGCCGGCTCGGCCTCGGCGGCGAGGCCGAACGGCAGCGTCGGCGCATCGATGTCGCCGAGCAGCCGGCCGAAGAAGGCTTCGTGCTCGGCCGCGCCGACGCCGAGCCGTGCCTGGGCGACGAAGTCGCGGAACGGCACCGGCGGCGGCAGGACGGCCGCCGGTTCGCGTTCGAGCGCATCGGCCTCGGCCAGCAGCAGCCGCAGCGAGGCATGGTCGCCGGCCAGGTGGTGCGACAGCACGCCGAGCAGCCAGCGGCCGTGGGCGGCGTCCTCGGCGACCTGGCAGCGCAGCAGCGGCGCGCGGCCGACGTCGAGCCGCTGCCGGCGCGGGTCGTTGCGCGCGGCCAGTTGGTCGGCGATCTCGCCGTCGGCCGGGTCGAGCACGAGGTGTTCGAGCGGCAGTTCCACCTGCCGCCACACCACCTGCACCGGCTGCGGCAAGCCCTGCCAGACGATGCCGGTGCGCAGGATGTCGTGCCGCGCGATCACCTGCCGCAGCGCGGCGAGGAATCCGTCCAGCCGCGCGCGATCCTTGAAGCCGAGCAGGCTGTAGACGAGGTAGGGGTCGCCTTCGCGCGCCGACAGGTGGTGGAACAGGATGCCCTCCTGCAGCGGCGCCAGCGGGTAGATGTCCTGCACGTTGGCGGTGCCGCCGTCGACGCCGGCCACCACCACGTCGATCTCGGCCTGGCTCAGTTGCACCAGCGGCAGCATGGCCGGCGTGATGCGTTCGGCGCCCGGTTCGATCAGGTTCGGCGGCACGGCGACCGCCTGGCTGTCGCGGCCGAGCCGGGTCGCCAGTTCGGCCAGCGTCGACGCGGCGAACAGGCCGCGCACGTCGCTGTGCAGGCCGGCCTGGCGCAGCCGCTCGATCAGGCTGACGGCCAGCAGCGAATGGCCGCCGAGTTCGAAGAAGTTGTCGTGGCGGCCGACGCGGTCGAGCTTGAGCAGCTCGGCCCACAGTGCGGCCAGCGTGGTTTCGGTCTCGCCTTGCGGCGCTTCATATTCGCGTTGGGCATAGGCGGCGCCGTCGGGCGCCGGCAGTACCTTGCGGTCGAGCTTGCCGTTCGGCGTCAGCGGGAAAGCGTCGAGCCAAACGTAGGCGGCCGGCACCATGTAGGCCGGCAGGCGCTGCGCCAATTGCCGGCGCAGTTGCTCGGCCTCGACCGCCTCGCCCAGGTAATAGGCCACCAGCCGTACATCGCTCGACGCAGCCGCACCCGGCGCTTCTTCGCGGGCCAGCACCACGGCCTCGCGCACGCCGTCCACCTCGGCCAGCCTGGCCTCGATCTCGCCCAGCTCGATGCGGAAGCCGCGGATCTTCACCTGGAAGTCGTTGCGGCCGAGGTAGTCGATCGTGCCGTCGGCCTTCCAGCGCGCCAGGTCGCCGGTCTTGTACAGCCGCTCGCCCGGTTCGCCGAACGGATCGTCGACGAAGCGCTCGGCCGTCAGCTCCGGCCGGTTCAGGTAGCCGCGCGCCAGTTGCACGCCGCCGATATGCAGCTCGCCTGCGACGCCGACCGGCACCAACTGGCCGAGCGCATCGAGGATGCGGACCACGACCTTGGCGCTCGGCCGGCCGATGCTGCGCCAGTCGCCCACGCCGGCCACTTCCAGCGCGGTGGCGCTGACGGTCGCCTCGGTCGGGCCGTAGGTATTGAGCAAGCGCGGCCGCGAACCGGGGCCGTCGAACCACGCCCGCAGCGCCGCCTCGCCGACCGCCTCGCCGCCGATGATGGCCCAGCGCACGCAGGTCGGGATCGGCCGGCGCGCCAGCGCCAGCTGGGTCCAGAACTGCGTCGGCAGGTCGACCACCGCGATGCGCTGCGCCGCGCACAGGTCCCAGAACGTCGCCGCGTCGGCCAGCCAGGCATCGCTGCGCAGCACCAGCGTCGCGCCGCTGGCCAGCGTGGCGAAGACCTCCTCGACCGAGGCGTCGAACGATGGCGAGGCGAACTGCAGCATGCGCTGGCCTGCTTCGAGGCCCAGCCGCGCAGCCAATGCCGTCACCTGGTTCACCACGCTGCGATGCTCGACCATCACGCCCTTGGGCACGCCGGTCGAGCCCGAGGTGTAGATCACGTAGGCGAGGTTGCCGGCGTGCGCGACAGGTCGTTCGGCTGCCTTGGCAGAGACCGGATCGGTGTCACCGAAATCAGGCTGGTCCAGATCCAACTTAGGCAACGCCGGGTCCAGCGCCCGCGCCAGCTCGTCCGGCAAGCCGCCCTGGTACAGCAGCGCCACCGGCCCGCTGTCGGCCAGCATCTGCGCCAGCCGCTCGGCCGGGTAGTCCGGGTCCAGCGGCACGTAGGCGCCGCCGGCCTTGAGGATCGCCAGCAGCGCCACCACCAGCTCCGGGCTGCGCCGCGCATGCAGCGCCACCCGCGCATCGGGCGCCACGCCGAATTGGCGCAGCCGCTGCGCCAGCCGTTCGGCCCGGGCGTCGAGTTCGGCGTAGCTCAGTTGCCGCTCGCCGTGCAGCAGGGCGATCGCCTCCGGCGCGCGGCGCGCCTGCGCTTCGAACAGTTCGTGCAGGCAGGCCTCGCGCGGCAGCTCGGCCGCATGGCCGGCCCAGCGGTCCAGTTGCGCGCGTTCGGTAGCCGGCAGCGTATCGAGCGCATGCAGCGGCTGGACGGGATCGCGTTCCAGGGCCGCTACCAGCGACGCCACCGCCGTCTCCATGAAATCGCACAGCCGCCGAGCCTCGTCCGCCGTGCCCACCTGCGCGGTCAGCCGGAAATCCTGGCCGAGATCGTCGATGTCGAGGCTGACCGGGTAGCTGCTGCGTTCCTCGCCGCCGAGGTAGTCGATGCCTTCGCCGAGCGCCTGGGCCGGGTCGGCCGCGCTGTAGCGGTAGTTGAGCAGCGCGCTGAACAGGGGCGTCTGCGCCGGCAGCGCGCTGCAGCGCTGGGCCAGCGCCAGCGGCGCGTGCTCGTGGCGCAGCAGCTGCACCAGCAGCGCCTGCATGTCGCGCGCCGCCTGCTCGACGCTGCGGCCGTCGACATCGAAGCGCAGCGGCAAGGTGTTGATGAACAGGCCGAGCGCACGGTCGGCCTCGGCGCCGCCGTGCATGCGGCCGAACAGCACGGTGCCGAACACCACCGTGCGCTGGCCGGCCAGCCGCGCCAGCACCCGCGCCCAGGCCAGGTGCAGCAGGCCGGCCGCGCCGACGCCGAGCCGCCGCGCCTGCTGCCGCAGGGCCTGCGCCAGTTCGGGCGGTAGCAGCCGCTGCACCTCGGCCAGGCCCGCGCCGTCGCCGTGCGCGGCGAGCCGGCCGAACGGCGCGGTCGGCGCCTCGACGTCGCCGAGCATCCGGCGAAAGAACGCTTCGTGCTCGGCCTCGCTCACGCCGAGCCGCGCCTGCGCCACGAAGTTGCGGAACGGCACCGGCGCCGGCAGCTGCGCCGCCTCGCCGCGCTCGATCGCGCGCGCTTCGGCGAGCAGGCGTTCCAGCGTGGCGTGGTCGACCACCAGGTGGTGGAAGGCCAGCCGCAGCAGCCAGCGGCCGGCTGCGGCATCGTGCGCCGCGTCGCCGCGCAGCAGCGGGGCGCGGCGCACGTCGAGGCGATGGCGGCGAGCATCGAAGCAGGCTTCCAGCTGCTCGCGCACCGAGGTGGCGGCCGGCTCGAACCGGTGGAAATCGACCGGCAGCGCCGCCCGCCGCCACACCACCTGCAGCGGCTCGGTCAGGCCCTGCCAGGCGAAGGCGGTGCGCAGCACGTCGTGGCGGTCGATCACCTGCTGCAATGCCGCCACGAAGCGCTCGAGCCGCGCGCGGTCGCGGAAGCCGAGCAGGGCCGTCAGCAGATAGGCGTCGCCGTCGGCTGCCAGCCGGTGGTGGAACAGGATGCCCTGCTGCAGCGGCACCAGCGGGTAGAGGTCCTGCACGTTGGCGGCGCCGCCGTCGACGCCGGCCACCGCCGCGTCGATCGCGGCCTGGTCGAGCGCGACCAGGTTCAACATCGCCGGCGTGATGCGCGTGGCGCCGGCCGGGACCGCGCACGGCGGCAAGGCCTGCTGCGACGCGGCCGGCGTCAGCGCGGCCGCCAGCCGGGCCAGCGTGGGCGCGCCGAACACGGCGCCGACGTCGGCCTGCCAGCCGTGCCGATGCAGGCGTTCGATCAGGCCGACCGCCAGCAGCGAGTGGCCGCCGAGTTCGAAGAAGTTGTCGTGGCGGCCGATGCGCTCGCGTTCGAGCAGCTCGGCCCACAGGGTCGCCAACGTGGTTTCGGCCTCGCCCTGCGGCGCTTCATATTCGCGTTGGGCATAGGCGGCGCCGTCGGGCGCCGGCAGTGCCTTGCGGTCGAGCTTGCCGTTTGGAGTGAGGGGGAATGACTCCAGCCGCACATAGGCGGCCGGCACCATATAGGCCGGCAATCGTTGCGCCAACTGCTGACGAAGTACCTCAGCCTCGACCACCTCACCGGTGCAGTAGGCGACCAGGCGCAGATCGCCCGGTGTGCCGGCATCCTCCCGTGCCAGCACCACGGCCTCGCGCACGCCGTCGATTTCAGCCAGCGCCGCCTCGATCTCGCCCAGCTCGATGCGCAGGCCGCGGATCTTCACCTGGAAGTCGTTGCGGCCCAAGTACTCGATCGTGCCGTCGGCGTTCCAGCGCGCCAGGTCGCCGGTCTTGTACAAGCGATCGCCGACCGCGCCGAACGGATCGTCGATGAAGCGCTCCGCCGTCAGCTCCGGCCGGTTCAGGTAGCCGCGCGCCACCTGCACGCCGCCGATGTGCAATTCGCCGGCCACCCCGATCGGTACCGGCTGCAGCCGCTCGTCGAGGATGTGGATGCGCGTGTTGGCGATCGGCCGGCCGATCGGCACCGTCGCGCGCGCGTCGTCCGGCCGGCAAGGCCAGGCCGTCACGTCGACCGCCGCCTCGGTCGGGCCGTACAGATTGTGCAGCTCGGCCCACGGCAGCCGCGCCAGGCATTGCCGCGCCAGCGCGGCCGGCAGCGCTTCGCCGCTGCAGAAGATGCGCGCGACGCTGCGGCACCGGTCGGCCGCGTCGCCGGCCAGGAAAGCCTGCAGCATCGACGGCACGAAGTGCAGCGTGGTCACCCCGGCCGCCTCGATCAGCCCGGCCAGGTAGGCCGGGTCCTTGTGGCCGCCGGGCCGCGCCAGCACCAGCCGGGCGCCGGCCAGCAGCGGCCAGAAGAATTCCCACACCGAGACGTCGAAGTTGAACGGCGTCTTCTGCAGCACCACGTCGTGCTCGCCGAGACCGTAGGCCTCCTGCATCCACAGCAGCCGGTTCACCACGCCGCGATGGGCGTTCATCACGCCCTTGGGCTTGCCGGTCGAGCCCGAGGTGTAGATCACGTAGGCCAGTTGGCCGTCGTCGAACGGCAGGTCCAGGTCGTCGGCCGCCAGCGCCGACCATTGCGCGGCATCCACCAGCAGATGCAGCCGGGGCACGGCGCCCAAGTCCACGCCGGCCAACGCCGCGGCGCCGGCCGCATCGACCAGCAGCGCCGCCGGCGCACTGTCGCGCAGCAGCTCGGCCAGCCGTTCGGCCGGCAGTTCCGGGTCCAGCGGCAGGTAGCAGCCGCCGGACTTCAGCGTCGCCAGCAGCGCTTCGACCATCGCCGTGCCGCGTTCGGCGCAGACCGCCACCGGCCGGTCGGCCGCCACGCCGAGCGCGGCCAGCCGCCGCGCCAGCCGGTTGGCGCGCGCATTCAGGCCGGCGTAGTCGAGCTGCGCGCCGTCCGCCTCCAGCGCGATCGCGGCCGGGGTGCGGCGCGCCTGCGCCTCGAACAGCCGGTGCACGCCGAGACCGGCCGGATAGGGCCGCGCGGTGGCGTTCCACTGCGCCAGCAGCGCGCGCTCGTGCGCATCGAGCCACGGCAGCGCCTCGACCGCCTGCTCGGCGCCGCCGGCCAGCACCGCCCGCAGCATCGCGTCGAAACGCCGGCGGATGCCCTCGACCGCCTCGCGTTCGAACGCCGCGCGGTTGTAGTTGAATTCGACCGTCACGCCATGGCCGCGGTGATAGTCGCGCACGCAGACCGCCAGCGGCGTCTGCTCGAAGCCGTGGTGCATCTTGTCGACCTCGAGCCGGCGGCCGTCGAGGTAGACGTCGCCGGCGAAGCCCTCGAGCGCCAGGCTGACGTCGAACAGCTGCTTGCGGCCGTGCCGCGCCAGTTGCAGGCCGCGGTTGATCTCGGCCACCGGGAAGCGCTGGTGGCGGTAGCAGCGGCGCAGCTCGGCGGCGACGCCCTGCATCAGCGCGGCGAACGACTGGCGCAGGTCGACCGCGATGCCGAGCGGGATGATCGACGAGAACATGCCGACCGTACGCTTCTGCCGCGCGGTGCCGCGGTTGTGCACCGGCACGCCGATCACCACCTGGTCGAGCCGGCCGGCCCGCGCGAAGCCGGCCGCCAGCAGCGCCAGCACGAAGTGCGGCGCGGTGCAGCCGGCCGCCTCGGCGCAGGCGGTCAGCGCGTCGTAGTCGGCGCGCGCCAGTTCGAGGAACAACTGGCCGCTGCCGGCGGCGCGCGCCGCCTCGCCGTCGGCCGGAGCCGCCAGCAGCGGCGGCGGCAGTTGCGCATAGCGGGCCGCCCAGAATTCGGCATCGCGCCGGTAGCGCGGCGAGGCCAGGTAGGCCGCGTCGTCGGCCAGGAATTCGAGGTAGGACGGCGCCGGCCCGGTATGGGCCGGCTCGCCGCGGCCCTGCCGCGCATAGGCGTCGAGCACGGCATGGTTGACCAGCGCCACGCCGATGCCGTCGAGCACCAGGTGGTGGTAGCACTGCAGCCAGTAGCAGCGCCCGGCGTCGACGCGCACCAGCCGCATCGACCACGGCGGCGCGTCGTACAGTGCGAACGGGGTGGCGAACGCGCGCGCGAGGCAGGCGCGCGCCTGCGCCTCGGCGTCGGGCCGGCCGCTGAAATCGTCGAGCGGCAAGGTCACCTCGACCTGCGGCAGCACCGCCTGCACCGGCAGGCCGGCCTCGCGGCGCAGCACCAGGCGCAATGCATCGTGGGCGGCCGCGGTCGCCTCGATCGCGAGCAGCAGGCGCCCGGCGTCGAATTCGCCGTCGATGCGCAGCGCGACGCCGACGTTGTAGCTCGGCAGGGATGGCGCGAGGACCTGGTCGAGCCAGATCACCTGCTGGACGCTGGCCAGCGCCAGGCTTTCCGCCGCCGTCGCGGCGGCGGGGTCTTGCGGAACGGGGCTTGCGAAGGACACGGGCTTCCTCATGGAATTCGATTGCGGCGCAGCGGCCGCGCGGGCGGCGGCGGACGGGCCGCCGCGGCATCGGCCGCCGGCCGGTCAGGTGGCGGCGGCGTGGGCCGGCAGCGGGCCGGCCGGCGTTTCGGGGTGATCGGGTACGCGGCTGTCGAGCTGGCGCAGGCGCGGATGCAACAGGGCCAGCAGCGAGATCAGGCAGCCCGCGGCGCCGCTGACGATGAACAGGAAGCGCAGGCCCTGGCCGCGGCCGGTGCCGAGCCAGGCGCCGACCGTGCCGGCCCAGTCGCCGCCGGCGGCGAGCGCCGGCTCGAACACCCGCTCGCCGAGATGGCCGCCGCCGAGCAGCACCAGGCAGGTGGCCGCCAGGTCGAGCGCGCCGAGCACGGCGAAGATGCTGCCGCGCTGCCCGGCCGGGGTCTTGCGCATCCACAGCGCGCTGGCGCAGGCGCCCGAGGCGCTGCCGGCGAACAGCGCGCCGAAGGCGCAGGCGCACCACCAGGCGGTCGAGGTGCCGAAGCCGGCCAGCAGCACGAACAGCGCGAGCGCGGCGTCGGCCGCCAGCAGCCAGGCCATCAGCCGCCGCTCGATCGGCCGCGCCACCAGCAGCAGCGAGCCGGCCAGGCCGCCGAGCGCGCCGCAGGCGAGGATCAGCCCGAGCGCGTCGCTCGAGCGAAACGACAGCACCAGCGGCGTCATCATCGCCACCGCCAGCACCAGCAGGCTTTCCTGCAGCACCGTGTAGGCGGCCAGGCCGGCCAGCGGCGGGGTGCGGCGGAAATGGCCGAGCGCGCGGGCGAAGCCGTCGCGGCTGCTGCGCCAGAACGGCAGGCCGGCATCGGCGCCGCCGCGCACGGCGTGGCGCGCGCGGGCCAGCGCGCCGAGCGCGGCCAGCGCGCCGCCGCCGACCAGCAAGAGGTCGAGCGACACCACGCCTTCGAGCCCGGCGGCGCCCATCACGTAGCCGGCCGCCAGCGGCGCGACGATCTGCAGCACCGCCTGGCTCATGCCGACCAGGCCGCTGGCCTGCGTCATCCGCTCGCGCGGCACGATCTGGCTGACCGCCGCCCGGTAGGCCGGCGTGCGCAGCGCGTTGATCACCGCGCCGGCGGCGTTGAACAGGTAGAGATGGGCCGGCTCCAGCCGGCCGCGCCACAGCAGCGCCGCCAGCGTGGCGATGGTCAGGACCGAGGCGGCGTCGCAGCCGGCGATCACGCGGCGGCGGTCGAAGCGGTCGGCCAGCGCGCCGGCGAACGGCGTCATCAGCAGCGCCGGCAGCGCGGACCACAGCACCGCCTGCGAGAACTGCTCGGCCGAGCCGGTGCGCTGGAAGATCCACACCCCGAGCGCGAAGCTCATCAGCGCCGAGCCGAGGTCGAGCACCGTCTCGCTCAGCCACAGCAGCGCGAAGGCCGGCCGCAGCAGCACCGGCCGGCCGGCTTCAGCGGTCACGGCGGCCGCCCGGCCGGCGCTGCTCGGCCTGCCCCACGGCGCGGTCGAGCCGGTCGAGGATCTCGCCGACGTCCTGCGGCGTGACGATCAGCGGCGGCAGCAGGCGCAGCACCGCGCCGTGGCGGCCGCCGGTCTCGATCAAGAGGCCGTGGTCGAAGGCGGCACGCTTGATCGCCTGGGCGAAGGCGCCGTCCTGCGGGCCGGGCCTGCCGTCGGCGGCGTCCGGGCCGACCACTTCGACGCCGATCATCAGGCCGCGGCCGCGCACGTCGCCGAGCGCCGGGTGGCGGCGCGCCAGCTCGCGCAGGCCGTCGACCAGCAGCGCGCCGGTCCGGGCCGCTTGTTCGGCCAGCCCGTCGCGCCTGAGGATGTCCATGGTGACCTTGCCGGCCACCATGCCGATCTGGTTGCCGCGGAAGGTGCCGGCGTGGATGCCGCGCGGCCACAGGTCGAGCGCCTGGTCGTACACCACCACCGCCAGCGGGAAGCCGCCGCCGACCGCCTTGGACAGCACCAGCACGTCGGGCACGATGCCGGCCCGCTCGAACGCGAACATGCCGCCGGTGCGGCCGAAGCCGGTCTGCACCTCGTCGATCACCAGCGGGATCTCGTGCTCGCGCGTCAGCCGGCGCAGCTCGCGCAGCCACTCGTCCGAGGCCGGGATGCAGCCGCCCTCGCCCTGCACCACCTCGACGATCACCGCGGCCGGCTTGGAGATGCCGCTCTCGGGATCGCTCAGCATATTGGCCAGGTACTGGATCGACAGCCGGTCGGTGTGCTCGCCGTCGGTGCCGAACGGGCAGCGGAAGCGGTAGGGAAAGGGCGCGAAGTGGACGCCGCCGGCGCGCAGTCCGCTGTCGGTCTTGGGACCGAGGTTGCCCATCGCCGCCAGCGCGCCGCCAGTCATGCCGTGGTAGGCGCCGTGGAAGGCGATGATCGGATGGCGGCGGGTGGCGTAGCGCGTCAGCTTCATCGCCGCCTCGATCGCGTCCGAGCCGCTCGGGCTGCAGAACTGGATCTTGGCCCGCTCGGCCCATTCGGCCGGCAGGAGGCCGAACAGCGTCTGGACGAACTCGAACTTGGCCGGGGTGGTGAGATCGAGCACCTGCTGCACCTGGCCCGAGCCGATGAAGCGCAGCAGCGCCTCGCTGACCTCCGGATGGTTGTGGCCCAGCGGCAGTGCGCCGGCGCAGGCCAGGCAGTCGATGATCTCGCGGCCGTCCTGGTCGCGCATGCGGATGCCCTCGGCGGTCTCGAACACCGCTTCGAAGGTCGAGGCATAGGTGCGGGCGCGCGACTCGCGTCGCTTCACCGCTTCGTATCGGTTCATGGTTTTCCTCCTGGCCGGGTTGCCGCGCGAGCGTCGCGGCCGGCCCGGTAATGGCTGCACGATGGCATGGGATGGATTTGTCATAAAATGGTTCCATATAATTTTCTCATATTTATGACATACGCATAAACAATAGGCGCGAGACGGCCTCGCCCGGCGCGGAGCCGGGCCTTCCGCCCGCGACGCCAGGACGCGGTCATGGCAGATCATTGCAGCTGCGATCCAGGCGGAAGCCGGCCCGCGCGGCGACGGCGGCTATAATGCCGCCCTGTTCCGCACTCCCAGGCCACGTCCATGCTGATCCATCCGCAGATCGATCCGATCGCCGTCCAACTCGGGCCACTGGCCATACGCTGGTATGGCCTGATGTACCTCGTGGCCTTCCTGCTGTTCCTGGCGCTGGGCCACCGCCGCATTCGCCAGCGGCCCGAATCGGGCTGGACCGGCCAGCAGCTGGACGACCTGCTGTTCTACGGCGTGATGGGCGTGATCCTCGGCGGCCGGCTCGGCTACGTACTGTTCTACAAGCCGGCCTTCTACCTGTCCCATCCGCTCGACATCCTCAAGGTGTGGGAAGGCGGCATGGCCTTCCACGGCGGCTTCCTCGGCGTGCTGGTGGCGATGTGGCTGTTCGGCCGCCGCCACGGCAAGCGCTTCCTCGAGGTCGGCGACTTCGTCGCGCCGCTGGTGCCGCTGGGGCTGGCCGCCGGCCGCATCGGCAACTTCATCAACGGCGAGCTGTGGGGCCGCGTCACCAGCGCCGACGCGCCGTGGGCCATGATCTTCCCGCTGGTCGACCAGCAGCCGCGCCACCCGTCCCAGCTCTACCAGTTCGCGCTCGAGGGCGTGGCGCTGTTCGCGCTGCTGTGGCTGTACTCGGCCAAGCCGCGCCGGGTCGGCCAGGTGTCGGCGCTGTTCCTGCTCGGCTACGGCCTGTGCCGCTTCATCGCCGAATTCGCGCGCGAGCCGGACAACTTCCTCGGCTTCCTGGCGCTCGGCTTCAGCATGGGCCAGTGGCTGAGCCTGCCGATGATCGTGGCCGGCATCGCCATGTTCGTCTGGGCCTCGCGGCGCGAGACCGCATGAAGACCGCCCTCGCCCTGCTGGCGCTGGTCGCCGCGCTGCCGGCCGCGGCATTGCCGCCGTGCAGCGCCGACAGCCGGCCCGGCGAGCGCTGCGAGGTCGCGCTGGCCGCGCTGCGGCCGACCCAGCCGGTGGTCGGCCTGCTGCAGGTCGAGGACAAGGCGGCCGAGCTGGCCGCCAAGTCGCCGGCCAAGCTCGAGCGCTACCTCGAGAAGCGGCCGATCCCGCTGGTGATCGGGCCCGACGGCGGTTTCTACCTGACCGACCACCATCACCTGGCGCGCGCGCTGCTGCTGCTCGGCCGCAAGCAGGCCGGCGCCAAGGTGGTCGATCGGCTCGGCGATCCGGCCCAGTTCTGGAACACCATGGCCGCACGCCACTGGGCCTGGCTGCGCGATCCGCACGGCCGGCCGATCGAGCCGCGCCAGCTGCCGGCCCGCGTGGCCGACATGGCCGACGATCCCTACCGCGCGCTGGCCGGGCTGGCCGAGGACCGCGGCGCCTACCGCGACACCGATGCCTGGTTCCAGGAATTCCATTGGGCGCGCTACTTCGGCGAACGCATGGGCTGGCGGCCGATCGAGCGCGCCAATCTCGACGCCGCGCTGCGCGAGGCCGTGCGCCTCGCCTGCGAGCCGGCCGCGGCCGGGCTGCCCGGCTATGCCGGGCCGTGCCGCGACTGATCGACCTGGTTCGATCGGAACCGAACTGATTGACCGCGGAGGACGCAGAGGGCGCGGAGGAAAATCATGCGTGACCGACGCTCCGAACAGGCATTTACTCCGCGTCCTCGGCGTCCTCCGCGGTGAAGCTTTCCCCTACGACGCCAGGCCGCGCCGCCGCAACAGCCACGCCAGCACCGGCGGCGTGACCAGGGTGGTCAGCACGATCACCACCACGATCACCGAATAAAGCTCGGCCGACACCACGCCGATCTGGCGGCCGATCGCCGCGAAGATCAGGCCGACCTCGCCGCGCGGCACCATGCCCCAGCCGACCAACCACTTGTCGACCGGCCCGGCGGCGAGGCCGGCGGCGATCTTGCCGAGCACCGCTACCACCGTCACCGCCAGCGCGATCGCCACCGTATGCGGATCGGCGAAGCTGACCAGGTCGACCTGCATGCCGGTCAGCACGAAGAACAGCGGCACCAGCAGGAAACCGACCGGCTCGACCAGCCGCTGCATGCGGTGGCGGTTCTCGTGCTCGAGCACGCGCTCCAGCTCGGCGCGCAGCGCCGGCTCGGCCGGGATCAGCGCCTCGCCGAGCGTCACGTGCAGGTCGTCGCGGCGGAAGTCGCGCATATAGGCCGATTCGAGGATCAGGCCGGCGGCGAAGGCGCCGACGATGGGCGCCAGGCCGACCTGGTGGGCCAGGTAGGCGAAGCCCAGGCAGAACGAGATCAGCACCGTGAACTGCATGGCCGGCCCCGGGTGGATGCGCGCCATCCGCCGCGCCAGCCGCGGCGCCACCGCCTGGCCCAGCAGCACCGCGCCGAGCAGGAAGGCCAGCGACTTGGCCGAGATGATCGCCACCTCGGCCAGGCCGACCGAGCCGGTCTGGGCGATGGCCGACACCACCGCCAGGATGATCAGGCCGAGCACGTCGTCGATCACCGCCGCGCCGAGCACGATGCGCGCCTCGGCGCTGTGCAGCTGGCCGGCGTCCTGGAACACCCGGCCGGTGATGCCGACCGAGGTGGCGGTCAGCGCCGCGCCGAGGAACAGGTGGGCGACGAAGGGCGCCGCGGGCAGCAGCAGCGGGCCGACCAGCCAGGTGCCGAGCAGGAAGGGCAGCACCACCCCGACCACCGCCACCAGGAAGGCTCGCAAGCCCACCTGCCTCATCGCCGACAGTTCCGATTCGAGCCCGATCTGGAACAGCAGCACCACCACGCCGAGCTCGGCCAGGAAATGCAGGATCGCGTCGCCCTTGAGCGGCGCCAGGCCGCCGAAGCCGGCCAGCGCCAGGTTGCCGAGCACGATGCCGATGGCCAGCTCGCCCAGCACCGCCGGCTGGCCGATCCGCTCGACCAGGCTGGCAAGCCGGGCCAGCAGCAGCAGCATCATCAGCCAGAGGAAGTGTTCGCCGGCGGCCGTGTCGCCGGCCCAGGCGGGCAGGCTGGCGGCGGCGAGGCCGCAGCCCAGCAGGCAGTTGCGTCGGGATATGCGCATCGTGGATTTCCTGGCTGAACGAGTTCCGGTGACGGCCGGCCGCATCGTGTAGGAGCGGCTTCAGCCGCGAATGGTCGAGGCGGTCACCATAGGCGATTCGCGGCCGAAGCCGCTCCTACAGGTGACCATCGCCGTCGGCCGGCGAGCCCTGGTCGTCGGCCAGCGCACGCAGCAAGCCGTATCGCACCAGGCCGGCCCGGCCCTCGCGCAGCACTTCCCAGCCCGCCAGTTCCGGCCACTCGGCCGATTCGACGTAGACGCGCGCGCCGTCGGCCAGCCGCGGCCGCAGCGCGGCCAGCGCGCGCGGCAGCAGGTCGCCGGCGAACGGCGGATCGAGGAAGACCACGTCGAAGCGCTCGCCGCCGCGGCCGAGCCAGGCCAGCGCGTCGGCCGCCACCACCTCGACCGCCTGGGCGCCGAGCAGGCGGCGGTTGTCGTTCAGCGCGGCCAGCGCCGGCCGCGCCAGCTCCACCATCACCACCCGCCGCGCGCCGCGCGAGGCGGCCTCGAAGCCGAGCGCGCCGGAGCCGGCGAACAGGTCGAGGCAGGCCAGGCCGTGCAGTTCCTGGCCCAGCCAGTTGAACAGCGTTTCGCGCACGCGGTCGGGCGTCGGGCGCAGGCCCTCGCCATCGGGAAAATGCAGGATGCGGCGGCGGAATTCGCCGGCGTGGATGCGGACCTGGTTGCGGCCGGCACCGGCCTTGGAAGCAGCGTGAGCGGGTTTCGGCATGCGAAACGATTGGGGCGCGAATGCGAAGAAGATAGAATCCTACCCCAACTCGCCGGGCGTCCCGGTTTCAGCCGATATATCAATCATTTGTTCAACGGTGAAGCTCCGAACCATCCACCGCACGCGCGGAAGCGAGTCTCCCGCTGGCCCACCTCGCCCAATTCTTCGACTTGGCGGGGCCCCGGGGGCGGCGAGGGCGGGGGGAGTGGGATCAATCAGCGGGATACGATTGATTCATCGATCGCGGATAGCACCCGGCTTGGCCGGGTGGTGAACTGAAAGTCGAGTACCAGAATTGCTTAGAGCATCCTTAGATGTCCGATAACCCGACAACGCAGAACGAACAATCCGGCTGGGGCAAGAAGCTCTGGCGCGCGCTCAATACCGATATCGGCGACCTGGTCGGCGGCAAGCCGGCCGACGCGGCGGAGCCGCCGGCCGCGACCGGAACCCCGGCGCCCGCCCCTGCACCGGCCGCGCCCTCCCCGTCGGAGCCCCCGCCGCCACGCCCGCACCCGTCGCCGCTACGCTCGCCGCCGCGGCACCGGCCGCAGCGCCGGCTACCGAAGAAAAATCCTTCTGGCAGAAGACCGTCGAGGTCCTGAACACCGACGTCACGGTGCTCGCCCGCGACGTCGCCCAGGCGTCGAAGGAAGTCTGGCAGTACAAGCTCAAGGCCGGCCTCGCCAAGACGCGCGACAAGCTCGGCAAGGAGCTGGCCGCGCTGTTCGGCGGCGGCCAGATCGACGAAGAGTTGTACGAAGACCTCGAATCGGTGCTGCTGACAGCCGACATGGGCGTCGACGCCACCGTCCACCTGCTCAAGGACGTGCGCAGCCGCGTCACCCTGGCCGGCCTCAAGGACGCCAGCGAATTGCGCGGCGCGCTCAAGGGCGCGCTGAACGAGCTGATCGCGCCGCTCGAGAAGCCGCTGGTGGTCGAGGGTCACCAGCCCTTCATCATCATGGTCGCGGGCGTCAACGGCGCCGGCAAGACCACCAGCATCGGCAAGCTGGCCAAGTATTTCCAGAGCCAGGGCAAGAGCGTGCTGCTGGCCGCCGGCGACACCTTCCGCGCCGCCGCGCGCGAGCAGCTGATGGCCTGGGGCGAGCGCAACGGCGTGACCGTGATCGCCCAGGACGGCGGCGACTCGGCCGCGGTGTGCTTCGACGCGATCAACGCGGCGCGCGCGCGCGGCATCGACGTGGTGCTGGCCGACACCGCCGGCCGGCTGCCGACCCAGCTGCACCTGATGGACGAGATCGCCAAGGTCAAGCGCGTGATCGCCAAGGCCGACCCGACCGGCCCGCACGAGGTGCTGCTGGTGCTCGACGCCAATACCGGCCAGAACGCGCTGCAGCAGGTCAAGGCCTTCGACGATGCACTCGGCCTCACCGGCCTGGTGCTGACCAAGCTCGACGGCACCGCCAAGGGCGGCGTGATCGCCGCCATCGCCAAGCAGAAGCCGATCCCGCTGCGCTTCATCGGCGTCGGCGAAGGCATCGACGACCTGCGCCCGTTCGAGGCGCGCGACTACGTCGACGCGCTGATCGAATAATCCCGGCCCGGAGCCCCGCATGCGCCCCACCGACTTCCTCGACGCGCTCCAGCGCCACCAGGGCCGCCTGGTCGACAAGTGGTCGAGCTATCCCGAGGTGTACGAGCGCCACCTGGCGCGCTTCCGCGACCGGCCGCTCAAGCTCCTGGAAGTCGGCGTGTTCCACGGCGGCTCGCTGCAGCTGTGGCGCAGCTACCTCGGCCCCGAGGCGCAGATCGTCGGCGTCGACATCGACCCGCGCTGCCAGGCCTATGCCGAGCCCGGCGTGATCGTCGAGACCGCCGACCAGTCGCGCGCCGACAGCCTGGCGCCGGTGCTGGCCAAGCACGGCCCGTTCGACGTGATCGTCGACGACGGCTCGCACCTGTCCGCCCACCAGACGCTGACGCTGGCGCTGGCCTGGCCGCAGCTGAACGACGGCGGCGTCTACATCGTCGAGGACACCCACTGCGCCTACTGGCCGAGCTACGGCGGCGGCCTGAAGGCGCGCAACAGCTTCATCGAGCACTGCAAGGACAAGGTCGACGACCTGCACGGCTACTGGTCGCGCGACCCGGCCTCGCTGCCGGTCGGCGACTACACGCGCGAGCTGGCCGGCCTGCATTTCTACGATTCCATCGTGGTGATGGAAAAGCGCCGCCGCGACGCCATGCCGCAGCGGCTGGTCGCCGGCCAGCCCTCGCGGCCGCTGAACGAGGCCGAGACCGCCCACTTCGCGCTGGCCCGCCAGAACCTGGCGCAACTGAAGCCCCTGCCATGATCCAGTTCAACCAAGTCAGCAAGCGCTACCCGGGCGGCTTCGAGGCGCTGAAGAACCTGAGCTTCCAGATCGAGACCGGCGAGCTGGTGTTCCTGGCCGGCCACTCGGGCGCCGGCAAGTCCACCCTGCTCAAGCTGATCGCCGGCATCGACACGCCGAGCGCCGGTTCGGTGGTGGTGAACGGCCAGAACCTGGCCGCCATCCGCCGCGGCGCGGTGCCCTTCCTGCGCCGCCACATCGGCCTGATCTTCCAGGACCACAAGATCCTGTTCGACCGCAGCGTGTTCGACAACGTGATGCTGCCGCTGGACATCGTCGGCTACGACCGCCGCGAGGCGGCCCGCCGCGCGCGCGCCGCGCTCGACAAGGTGGGCCTGTTGGGCCGCGAGAAGCTGAACCCGGTGTCGCTGTCGGGCGGCGAGCAGCAGCGGCTGTGCATCGCCCGCGCGGTGGTGCACCGGCCGGCCATCCTGCTGGCCGACGAACCGACCGGCAACCTCGACCGCGCCTACGCGCTCGACATCATGGAGCTGTTCAAGAGCTTCCATCAGGTCGGCGTCACCATCGTGATCTCGGCCCACGACGAAACGCTGATGGCCGACTACGGCCGCCGCATCCTGCGCCTGAACCAGGGCCAGTTCACCCAGTGAGAAAGCCATCATGAAGCACTGGCTCCGCCTGCACCGGCTGGCCCTGGCCGCCACCCTGCGGCTGTTCGCCGCCAGCCCCGTCTCCTCGCTGCTCAACCTGCTGGTGGTCGGCATCGCGGTGGCGCTGCCGCTCGGTCTCTACACCGTGGTGGCCAACCTGCAGCAGCTGTCGGACAAGCTGCCGACCGATCCGCAGGCCAGCGTGTTCCTGCGGCCCAATGCCGGCGCGGTCGACATCGCCCGGGTCGAGGCGGCGATCCAGGATGCGCCGGCGGTCAAGTCGGTCCACCGCGTGAGCAAGGACGAGGCGCTGAAGTCGCTCGAGCGCTCCAGCGGCATGCAGGATCTGCTGGCCGGCCTCGGCGAGAACCCGCTGCCGGAGAGCTTCAGCCTGACGCTGGACCGCGAGGAGCCGACCATGCTCGACGCGCTGGCCACCAAGCTGCAGGCCGATCCGGCGGTCGAGCAGGTGCAGTTCGATTCGGACTGGGCGCGCCGCCTCAGCGGCATCGTCGCGCTCGGCCGCGAAGCGGCGTTCACCGTCGCCGTGCTGTTCGGCGCCGGCCTCTTGCTGGTCACCGCCAACCTGATCCGCATGCAGATCCTGACCCGGCGCGAGGAGATCGAGGTCAGCAAGCTGATCGGCGCCACCGACAGCTTCATCCGCCGGCCCTTCCTCTACTTCGCCGCGCTGCAGGGCATCCTCGGCACCGCGATCGCCGCCGGCCTGGTCGCCTTCGCGCTCGGCCGCATCGCCAAGCCGGTCGACCAGCTCGCCGTGCTCTACGGCGAGCACTTCACGCTGTCGCTGGCGCCGGCCGAAACGCTGGCGCTGGCCTTCCTGGTGGTGATCGCGCTGAGCCTCTTGGGCGCCACCCTGTCGGTGGGCAAGCACCTGCGCGCGCTGGACCGCTGAGCCCCGCAGTCGAACTTTTGCCTCCGCTAGCACTCCCACGGGTCGAGTGCTAATATCAGTCGGCCGGTCTTTCCGGCCGCAAGGAGCGAACCCATGACTGCCACCACCATGACATTGCCGGTTCTCGCCGGGGGCGACAGCCTCGACCGCTATATCCAGCAGGTCAACGCCATTCCCCTGCTCAGCCAGGAAGAAGAAGTCCACCTGGCCAATCGCCTGCATCAGGACAACGACCTCGACGCCGCCGGGAAGCTGGTGCTGTCGCACCTGCGCGTGGTGGTCTCGATCGCGCGCGGCTACGCCGGCTACGGCCTGCCGCAGGCCGACCTGATCCAGGAAGGCAATATCGGCCTCATGAAGGCGGTCAAGCGCTTCGAGCCGAGCCGCGGCGTGCGGCTGTTCTCGTTCGCGGTGCACTGGATCCGCGCCGAGATCCACGAATACATCCTGCGCAACTGGCGGCTGGTGCGCATCGCCACCACCAAGGCGCAGCGCAAGCTGTTCTTCAACCTGCGCAGCATGAAGCAGGGCTTCAGCGCGCTGACGCACAAGGAAGCGCGCCAGATCGCCGACGATCTCGGGGTGAAGCCCGAGGAAGTGCTGGAGATGGAAACCCGCATGAGCGGGCAGGACATCGCGCTGGTGGCCGAGGACGGCGACGAGGACGGCTACGCGCCGATCGACTGGCTGGCCGATGCCGACAACGAGCCGGTCGCCGTGCTCGAGCGCCGCGCCAGCGACCGCCTGCAGGGCGAAGGCCTGCAGGCCGCGCTGGAGACGCTGGACGCGCGCAGCCGCCGCATCGTCGAGGCGCGCTGGCTGGCCGACGACAGCGGCGCGACGCTGCACGAGCTGGCCGACGAGTTCGGCGTGTCGGCCGAGCGCATCCGCCAGATCGAGGTCAAGGCGCTGCAGAAGATGAAGGCGGCGCTGGCCGACTGATCGCCAGCCGATCGCCGGCCGCGCGTCCTGCGCCGGCGGCACTCGAAAACGAAATGCCCGATCACGCGATCGGGCATTTTGCATTCGGTGCCCACGGTCAGGCCGGCTGCACCGCGCCTTCCTCCTCGCGCCGGATGAAGTCGACGAAGGCCTGCTCGAGCGACAGCACCGAACGCACCTCGACCACCCGGCCGCCGAGCGCGCGCACCTCGTCGAGCACCCGCCACATCGCCGAGGCGGCGATCTCGCCGCGCCAGCGGCCCGGGCGCTCCGGCTCGAAGCCGTCCGGCGCGCGCCCGGACTCCACCAGCACGCGGTAGCGCGGGTCCTGGCCCGACAGCTCCTGCAGCGACTTCACCGCGCGCATGCGGCCGTGGTGGATCAGGCCGAAGCGGTCGGCCAGGCGCTCGACGTCGAACAGCACATGCGACGAGAAGAACAGCGTGCCGCCGCCCTCGTGGTATTCCTGCAGGATCTCCACCACCTCCTTGCGGCCGATCGGGTCGAGCCCCGACAGCGGCTCGTCGAGGATCAGCAGCCGCGGCCGGCAGGCCAGCGCGTGGGCCAGCGCGGTGCGCTGGGTCATGCCCTTGGAGAAGCTGCGGATCGGCTTGTGCGCCACCGCGCCGAGGTCGAAGCGCTCGAGCCAGCGCATCGTGTGGGCCTTGGCATCGGCGCTCGTCACGCCGCAGAGCCGGGCGCCCATCGAGACCACCTCGTAGGGCGTCAGGTAGCCGTACAGCAGCGGGTTCTCCGGCACGTAGGCGAGACCCTGGCGGGCGCGGTGGTCGTGCACCGGCCGGTCGAACACCCAGGCCTCGCCGCGGGTGGCGGTCACGCCGCCGGTGATGATCTTGATGGTGGTGCTCTTGCCGGCGCCGTTCTGGCCGATGAAGCCGAAGGCCTCGCCCTCGACGATCGACAGGTCGATGTCGCTCAGCGCCTCGGTGCGGCGGCCGAGCTTGCCGCGATAGGTCTTGCCGATGCCCTGCAGGCGGATCACGTGATGGGTCATGGTTCCTGCCTCAACTCAATCGCACCGGTTCCAGGCCCGGCACCTCGATGCCGAGCTCGCGCGGGATGCACAGCATGTTGCGCGAACAGATCTCGTCGAAGATATCCACCGGATGGCCGCGGAAGTTGTCGGGATTGAACAGTCGGGGGGTGTGCCAGAACATGTCGTAGCCGAGGTCGTGGATGTACTGCTTGAGCGCGGCGGAGCGGTCGGGACGATCGTTCTCGACGTACATCCAGGGCCGCTCGGCGGCGATCAGCGCGGTGGCGCCCGCCAGCACCTCGCGCTCCATGCCCTCGACGTCGAGCTTGATGAAGGCGCAGCCGCGCAGGTCCAGGTCGTCGAGCCGGCGCACCTCCACCTCTTCGCCCTGCTGGTCCTCGCCCAGCTCCACGCCGCCGAAGTTGTTCTCGTCGTCATAGTCCACCGCCATCTGGCGCAGGCTGCCCGGCGCGCTGCCGAGCGCCAGCTGCATGGCGTGCACGTTGGCGACGCTGTTCAGCGCCAGGTTGGCGCACAAGGTCTGGAACACGATGCGCTGCGGCTCGAAGGCATAGACCCGGCCGGCCGGACCGACCATGGCCGCCATCGGCACGGTGTGGCAGCCGATGTTGGCGCCGATGTCGAGCACCAGCATGCCGGGCTTGAGCAGGAGGCCGAACAGCGCGACCTCGCCTTCGGAGAATTCGCCGTAGACCTCGAGGCTGCGGCCGATGTAGCGGTCGTGCCGGTTGTACAGGATCTTGCCGTGGCGCCAGTCGCCGAGGACGTTGAAGGGCTGTGGCTGGTTCATTGTGCGACCCGTTTCTGCTGCAATTGGATTTTTGGCACCACCGTGCCGTTGACCACCACGAAACCGCCTTGGTCGAGCGGATCCTGCGGGATATGGTCGATCAGGCCGGCCTCGACCAGTTCCTCGAGCCGGCTCAGCGGCCTGCCGGATTGGAGGCGGAAACGCCGGGCGGCGTCGCGCAGCATCTGCACCGTCTCGACCCGCTTGATGCGCAGGTCGAGGTATTGCTTGAGGCCCGGATCGGGCGATTGCGCCGCCAGCGCCTTGATGGTGGCCTTGGCCAGCGCCGGGCTCTCCTCGCGCTCGCTCCACTTGGCCGCCATGTCGAGCAGCATGTTGCGCTGGCCGAGGCTGGGCGCGCGCCGGGCCGCGATTTCCAGCGCGCGGGCGGCGCCGAGGTAGTCGCCGAGGAAATACTGCCGGTTGAAGCCGAGGAAGAACGGCGGATACAGGTCGGCCGGCCGACCGTCGACCGCGCGGCCGAGCACCTGCTGCGAAGCCTCGACCTGGCCGGCCCAGGGCAGCACCGCCGCCGCGATGTAGTAGTTGTCCTCGTGCGCCGGGTTGAGCCAGGCCGCGTCGGTCTGGACGCGGCCGAGCGCCTTGGCGGTGAGCGGATCGAGGTGGTCGGTGCCGATGGTCACCGCGATCCAGGTCGCCAGGTTGGCGGCAAGGAAACGGTCGCCGCCGCTGAGCATCACCTGCACCGGTCGCGGCAGGGTGACGCTCAGCGCCGCCTGCGTCCGCTCGCGCGGGTAGACCGGCAGGCGCTCCACGCTGTAGACGAAGCCGGCGAACAACGCCGCCAGCGGCAGCAGGGGCCAGAGCCGCAGGGGCTTTCTCATGCCTGCGCCACCTTGTCGCGCAACGCCGCGGCCACCTGTTCCAGCAGCTCGGGCCAGGACTGGTCGGGCCGCTTGCGGAACAGCCGCGCGGTCGGATACCACGGGCTGTCGTCGCGCTCGCGCAGCCAGCGCCAATCGGGGCCCTGCGACGGCACCAGCACCCAGACCGGCCGGCCGAGCGCGCCGGCCAGGTGGGCTACCGCGGTGCAGGTGCTGATGACCAGGTCGAGATTCATCATCAGGGCGGCCGTCTCGCCGAAGGAATCGAGCTCGGGCGCCAGGTTCTCGAGCGGGAAGCCGGCCATGTCGAGCGCCTGGTTCGAGGCCTCGTCCTTCTGCATGCTGAACAGCCGCACGCCCTCGACGGTGCCGACCGCCTGCCAGTCGGCCAGCCGGGTCGAGCGGGTGGCATTGCCGGCGAACTTGGGATTGCCGGACCAGACGAAACCGATCTTGAGCCCCTCGACGCCGGCCAGGCGCCCGGCCCAGTGGGCGACGCGGTCGGCCGGCGCGCGCAGGTAGGGCGGCGCCGCGCGCGGTTCGAGCAGGTCGGCGTGCAGGCGCTGCGGCAGCTTCATCTGCGCGATGTAGCAGTCGAACTGCGGCTGCATCCAGTCCACCTCCTCGGCCGCGATCACCCGGCAGGGGAAGTCCTGCTGCTGCATCAATTCGCGCGCCAGCGGAAAGGCCGCCAGCGTGACGTCGCCGTCGATCTCCCGCAGCAGGTGGACGAACTGGAACAGGTCGCCGTAGCCCTGGTCCTGGAACACCACCAGGCGGCGGCCGTTCAGCGGCGAACCGTCCCACTCAGGCATCGCGCTGTGCTTGATCGACAGCCCGCGCGCATAGGCGTCCCAGCCTTCGTCCATCACGCCGCGCGCGAGCAGCTCCCAGGCCAGGCCCATCCAGGCGGTGGCCGTCGCGCCGGGCAGCCGGGTGGCTGCGCGCAGGTGCGGCAGCGCTTCGTCGTAGTGGCGCAGGCGGCCCAGGGCGGCGCCGATGTTGAACTGCGACAGCATATTGTCCGGCTGCAGCTCGGCGGCCCGGCGGTGATAGTCGAGCGCCTCTTCGAAGCGGCCTTGTGTATCGAGCGCCACCGCCAGCTGCTCGGCGCCGGTCGCGTTGCGCTCGAGCGCGTAGTAGCGCCGCGCGGCGGCCTCCCACAGCTTGAGTGCGGCGCGGCCCTGCGCCAGCCGGGCGATGTTGAGCCAGGCCAGCGCCAGGTTCGGCTCGAGCAGCACGGCGCGCTGGTACAGCAGCAGCGCACGCGCCTCCTCGCCGCGGCTGGCCAGCACGAAGGCCAGGCCGTTATGGGCCGCCGCATGCCGCGGCAGGCACCGTACGGCCTCGGCGAAGGCGGCCTCGGCTTCCGCCGACCGCCCCTGCCGCCAGGCGATGCGGCCCAGGCGGAAATGCCATTCGCCGTCGCGCGCGTATTCGCCGAGCCGCTCCAGTACGCCGGCCGCCTCGTCAAGCCGGCCGAGCTCGACCAGCGCGTCGAACCACAACCGGCAGCCTTCGCGGCTCAGGCGGCCCTCCGCCAGCAGCGCGGCAGCGATCTCGATCAGTTCGAGCCATTCGCGCCGTTCGGCCAGCCGGCGCATGCGGCCCAGCCGCAGCGCGGGCTGGGCCTCGGCCAGCGTGCGGCCGTGAGCGCGCAGGCCGGCGCCGAGCCGATCGCCGCCGAAGGCCCGCGCGTGCTCGTGCGCCAGCCGTACCGCGGCCTGCCAGCCAGCCTCGCCGTCGCAGGCTGCAGCCCAGTCGGCAACCGCCGCCGGCTCGGGCGTCGCGCCGGCCAGCCAGGCCAGCACTGACCGCTGCGGCGCCGGCAGCTCGACGCCCTCGCCCAGCCATTCGGCCAGCGCTGGCCGCAGCGTGCCGCGCACCAGCTGTTGCCATTGACCGGCCTGCTGCAGCCGGAACAGCCGCGCCGACGGGTACCACTCGTTCGACTCGCCGTCGGCGTGCCAGCGGTAATCGGGATTGCGCGCGGTGACCAGCACCCAGACCGGCTTGCCCATGGCACCGGCCAGGTGGGCCACCGAGGTGCAGACGGTGACGACCAGGTCGAGATTGGCGATGACCGCGGCGGTATCGGCGAAGGAGCCAAGCCGCTCGCCGAGCTGCAGCAGTTCAAGGCCGTCAGGCAGCGTGCCGAGCTCGACCTCGCCGGCGCCCTTCTGCAGCGAGATCCAGCTCACGCCCGGCAGCACCGCCAGCGGCGCCAGGTCGGCCAGCGCCAGCGAGCGGTTCACGTCGTTCTTCTGCTTCGGATTGCCGGCCCAGACCAGGCCGACCCGCTTGCGGCCGGCCGGCAGCAGCGTGTCGAGCTGCCCGCGCCAGTGGGCGACCAGCTCGGCCGAGGGCTGCAGGTAGGCGGCGTTCGGAATGTCGGCGAGACCCCAGCCAAGCACCATCGGCACATCCATCAGGCGGACCTGGTAGTCGGGCGTGGCGTCGTAGTCCTGATCGGTCGGCACCGCATCGTCGGTCCGCGCCAGCAGCGCGAGCACCTCCGCATAAGTATCGAACACCACGCGCGCGCCGAGCCGCCGCAGCGCCGGCAGGTAGCGCAGGCTGTTGATCACGTCGCCGGCGCCTTGCTCGCTGTGCACGTAGAGCAGCTTGCCTTCGAGCGATTCGCCGCGCCATTCGGGGATCGGCCGGTCGTTCAGCCAGAACGAGCGCGCCCGGTGGGCGAAATGCGGCCAGGCTTCGGCATAGCGCCGGGTGCTGAGCAGGGACCAGCCATAACTGAAGTGCAGGCCGGCATCGACCGGCCCCAGAGCCATGGCCCGCTCGTAGCGCTCGATCGCTTCGTCGAATCGGCGGCGCACCATCAGGTTGTAGCCGTACAGGCGCTCGACCAGCGCCACCTGCTGGTCGCCGACGGCGGCGGCACCGGCCTGCTCGAACAGCTCGGTCGCGGCCTGGTCCAGGCCCAGCTGGCCGAGCCCGGCCGCGACGACGGCGGTCCCTTCGTCGCCGGCGAGCCGCTCCAGCAGCGCAGCTTCCAGCGGATGGTCGCCGAGCAGGAAATCCATGTAGCGCGTCCAGACCACCCGATCGTCGGGATCGATGTCGAGCAGCTCGCGCAACTGCCTGCGCGCCTCCTCGGGCCGCTCCAGCTCGTTCAGGCAGTCGGCCAGCAGCATGCGCGCATCGACATAGGCCGGGTAGCGGGCGACCAGCTCGTGGAGTACGTCGACTGCGGCTTCGACCCTGCCGGCCTGGCGGTACAGCAGCAGCGCGAGGTTCAGCATGGTGCCCGACTGGTCGGGCTGCAGCGCCAGCGAGGCGCGGTAGTGGCGCTCGGCCGCATCGATCTCGCCCGACAGGTGGTAGGCGAGCGCCAGCAGGAAATCGCAGCGCGCGCGCTCGATCTCGTCCGCCGCAGCGAAGTCGGCCAGCGCCTCGATCACGACGGCGGGTTCGCCGGCCTGCAGGCGGGCCAGCATGGCATCGAGCAGGCTCTCGGTGCGATTCTCGTCAAGAAGTGACATTTTTTGGCAATCCCCGGACAGCGCCGTCGATTATTGGAACTGGCGCCGCTCGAACAGCACCATGGCGAGGCCGAGACACAGCAATAGGTAGAAGCCGGCCATCAGGATCGACCAGCCGAACTCGGCCGGGACCGGCCAGACGCCGTAGAGCACCGTATTGCGCCAGTCGAGGCGATCGAGGCTGGGCATCGCCCATTGCAGCATCTCGAGCCAGGGCAGATAGCCGGTCACTTCCTCGGACGAGGCGCGCGGCGAATAGCGCAGGTAGTCGAGCACCGAACCCAGGCCACGCGCAGCGATGGCGAAGGCGAAGGCGACCACCACCGGCAGGAAGGGCGTTTCGGCGATCACGGCCAGCAGCACGGCGAAGGCGGTGACCACCGCGATGTCGAGGAAGATGCCGCCCAGCGTCAGCGCATAGGGCAACCAGCCCTGCGGCGCGGAGGAATCGGCGTAGCCCCAGGCCGACAGCATCACCACGCCCTTGAGCAGCAGGCCCTGGACCAGCACCGCCAGGGCGCTCAGCGCCAGGATGCCGGCATAGCGGCCCAGCACGTAGTGCCAGCGCGGCAACGGATAGGCCAGCATGAACAGGACCGTCTTGTTCTCGACGTCCTTGCTGAAGACTTCCTGCACCCAGAACAGCGCCAGCAGCAATGCCGTGATGCGGATGCCGGACAGGCCGACGTCCATCGCGATGATCAGGGGCTGGCGTAGCGAAAAGGCCGCCGCGAGGAATGCGACGAACATGAGGAAGACGCCCAGGATCAGGATCAGGCGCATGCCGTGGCTGCGCAGGCCGGATTTCAGGGCGACCAGGAAATGAAGCGTGAGGCCGTTCATCGGTAAGCGGATCCCTCGAGTCCAAGCCGATATCAAACCTTGCTCCGCCTTCCGGTTCAAGTGCGGAACCAGGGGATCGATGCGGAGGGAGATGGCCGAATCGGCCGATAGAAAAGCGAAATGCCGACCTGGGCCGGCATTTCGCAGATCTCGCCGGGGCGAGATTGAAGCTTAGGAGCAGCCGTTCGTGGCGGACGTCGGAGCGGTAGCCGCGGTGGTAGCCGGGGCCGAAACGCTCGAGCTTTCGCACTGGGCCACGCCGCCGCCGTCGGACGTGCCACCGAAGGTGTGCATGCCCTTGGACGAGCCCGAACGCACCGAAACGGCGGTCGTGCTTTGGAAGTACGAAGCTTCCACGCCGGTGGAGCACTTCGGCGTGAACGAATCCTTGATGAAGCTGGCCGAGTTGCCGGCAATCGCGACACCGGTGCCGACCGAGCAGGCGTTGCCTGCGGCTTGTGCCTGGGACAGCAGGCCAATGGCCAGCACGCCACCCATCACAACGATCTTAGTGCTCTTATCCATTCATTTTCTCCTGAGAAGAGGAATTCGGTTCGATGCCCTGCGCCTTGCGGCAGAGCGATCTAGGCTGAGGGGAAATACGGGAGCGATTAGCCGCCCGAGTTCGCCACGGCCTGGGTCAGGAAGTTGCGGGCATCGGCCTGGGCGGCCTTGTCCTGGCTCTTCTTCTGGTATTCGCTGAATTGCGGGATCGCAATCGCGGCCAGGATACCGATGATCGCGACGACGATCATCAGCTCGATCAGGGTAAAGCCCTTTTGCAGTTGCTTCATGGTTGCTTCCTTTTTCAAAGGGGTGGAGCGAACGTGTCACACCGACTGGTGCTTCACACCGAACATGCAAATAGCATGCCTGACGATCAACATCCCGTCAAAGACGGACTGATACTGCTGTGCGGCAGGGCGACGCTGCTGCTCTCGCACTGGAACACCGAGCCGGTGAAGCTGCTGCCGCCGAAGGTATGCATGCCTTTTGCGGAAGCGGCCTTGGCCGTGATGTCCGTACCGTTGTCCTGGTACTTCAGCGAGATGGCCTTGGAACACTGCGGCGTGAAGCTTTCCTTCACGTAGTTGGCCTGGGCGCCGACCACCACGACCGAGACGCCGCTGATGCAGCCATCCAGCACCGCGGCCTGGGCGGGTACGGCCAGAAGGCCGGCGAGCCCGATGGCACCGCTGCGATAAGCCACCCTCACGCCATTCTTCATTTCGCTGTTCCTCACGTACCGCACCGCTCGGGCCATCCGTCACAGGCGTACGCCAATCCATGGCAACGGCTACAGCAATCAACGTGCCAAGCTCGGGAAACGGAGCTATGCAAACGCCATGAAAACGCAGCAAAATGCCGTGTTCTTCCCCATCCACCCAGAGGAAACGCAAGCCATGCTCGATCGATTCCTGGCGCGCATCGAAGGCCGGCAGGCCGTGGTCGGCATCGTCGGCTTGGGCTACGTCGGCCTGCCGCTGGCGCTGCGCTTTGCCGAGGAAGGTTTCCGCGTGGTCGGCTTCGACCGCGACCAGGCCAAGATCGCCCGGCTCGCGGCCGGCCAGAGCTACATCGGCCATATCGGCGCCGGGCAGATCGCCGCGGCGCAGCAGGCCGGCATGACGGCAACCGCCGACATGGCGCGGGCCGCCGAGGTCGATGCGCTGGTGCTGTGCCTGCCCACGCCGCTCGACCGCCACCGCGAACCCGACCTGTCCTTCGTGCTCGACACGCTCGACGCCCTGCTGCCGCACCTGCGCGCCGGCCAGCTGCTGTCGCTCGAAAGCACCACCTATCCCGGCACCACCGACGAGGCGCTGGCCCCGCGCATCGCGGCGCGCGGCTTCACGCTCGGCACCGACTTCTTCCTGGCCTACTCGCCCGAGCGCGAGGACCCGGCCAACGACAGCATCACGATGGCCGCCATCCCAAAGCTCTGCGCCGGCCAGACGGCCGCCTGCCAGCGAGCCGCGCTGGCGCTGTACGGCAGCGCCTTCGAGCAGGTCGTGCCGGTGTCCTCGACGCGGACCGCCGAGATGGCCAAGCTGCTCGAGAACATCCACCGCTCGGTCAACATCGGCCTGGCCAACGAGATGAAGGTGGTGGCCGACCGCATGGGCATCGACATCTACGAGGTGATCCGCGCCGCGGCGACCAAGCCGTTCGGCTTCGTGCCCTACTATCCCGGCCCGGGCGTCGGCGGCCACTGCATCCCGGTCGACCCGTTCTACCTGACCTGGAAGGCACGCGAATACGGCGTGCACACGCGCTTCATCGAGCTGGCCGGCGAGGTGAACGGCGCGATGCCGGACTACGTGATCGGCAAGCTGGTCCAGGCGCTGAACCGGCACCGCCGCTCGGTCGCCGGCAGCCGCATCCTGCTGCTGGGCCTGGCCTACAAGCGCAACGTCGACGACGTGCGCGAATCGCCGTCGGTGGAGCTCTTGGTCAAGCTGCAGGAACTCGGCGCCCAGGTCGACTACAGCGACCCGCACGTGCCCTCGTTCCCGGCCAAGCGCAGCCACCGGCTCGACCTCGCCAGCCGCCCGCTCGACGCGGCCACGCTGGCCGAATACGACTGCGTGCTGCTGGCCACCGACCACGATGCCTTCGACTACGAGCTGATCCGCCAACGCGCGCGCCTGATCGTCGACACGCGCGGCCGCTTCCGCGACGGCGCCGACCATATCGTGCGCGCCTGAGGAGTCCCACCGTGTCCCGTACCCGCTTCGCCCTGGTCGGCTGCGGCCGCATCGCCGAACGCCACCTCGACGCCCTGGCCCAGCACCGGGACCGCGCCGAGCTGGTCGCCGTCTGCGACACCGACCCGACCCTGCTAGCCCGGACCGCCGAACGCTTCGGCTGCGCCGCCTATGCCGGCCTGGACCCGTTGCTCGCCGCCGGCGACGCCGAGGTGGTGATCCTGGCCACCCCATCCGGCCTGCATGCGCCGCAGGCCATCGCCGCCGCCGCGGCCGGCTGCCACGTCATCACCGAGAAGCCGATGGCGACCCGGCTGGCCGACGGCCTGGCCATGGTCGAAGCGGCACGGAAGCATGGCGTGCGCTTGTTCGTGGTCAAGCAGAACCGCTACAACGCGCCGATCGTGCAGCTCAAGCAGGCGATCGACCAGGGCCGTTTCGGCCGCATCTTCCAGATCACCTCCAACGTGTTCTGGACCCGGCCGCAGTCCTACTACGACCAGGCGCCCTGGCGCGGCACCCGGACGCTCGACGGCGGCGCCTTCATGAATCAGGCCAGCCACTACGTCGACCTGCTGGCCTGGCTGTTCGGCCCGGTCGAGAGCGTGCAGTGCTATACCGCCACCCAGGCGCGCCGCATCGAGATGGAGGACAGCGGCGTGCTGGCGCTGCGCTGGGCCAGCGGCGCGCTGGGCAGCCTCAACGTGTCGATGCTGACCTATCCGGCCAACCTCGAGGGCTCGCTGACGGTGCTCGGCGAGCGCGGCACGGTGCGCATCGGCGGCACCGCGGTCAACGCGATCGAACGCTGGCAGTTCGCCGACGCGCAGCCCGGCGACGAGGCGATCGGCGACAGCAGCTACGCCACCGATTCGGTCTACGGCTTCGGCCACGTCCGCTACTACCGCAACGTGCTCGACACGCTGGCCGGCGCCGGCGAGGCCGAGGTCGGCGGCGACGAAGGCCTGAAGTCGCTGGAACTGCTCGAGGCCGCCTACCGCGCCGCCGCGACCGGCCAGCGCGTCACCCTGCCGCTGGCGCCATGAGCTACCAGGCCCATCCCACCGCCATCGTCGACGACGGCGCCCGCGTCGGCGACGGCACCCGCATCTGGCATTGGACTCACGTCAGCGCCGGTGCCGAGATCGGCGCCGACTGCTCGCTCGGCCAGAACGTCTACGTCGGCGGCAAGGCCGTCGTCGGCCGGGGTGTCAAAATTCAGAACAATGTGTCGATTTACGACAGTGTGACGCTGGCGGACGACGTGTTCTGCGGCCCCAGCGTGGTGTTCACCAATGTCGTCAACCCGCGCGGCCACGTCTCGCGCAAGCATGCCTACCGCCCCACCACGGTCGGCCGCGGCGCCAGCCTCGGCGCCAACGCGACCATCGTCTGCGGCCATTCGATCGGCGAATACGCGATGATCGGCGCCGGCGCGGTGGTCACCCGCGACGTGCCGGCCTATGCGCTGATGGTCGGCGTGCCCGCCCGCCGGGTCGGCTGGGTGTGCCGCTGCGGCGAGAAGCTGCCGGCCGGCGATGCGCCGCGCTGCGCCGACTGCGGCAGCGGCTATCGCATCGAGGCCGGCCAATGCCATTTCCAGGAAACCGATCCGGCATGACCATCGAATTCGTCGACCTCAAGCAGCAGTACCAGGCCCTCAAGACCGACATCGACGCCGCCATCGCGCGGGTGCTGGCGCACGGCCAGTACATCCTCGGCCCCGAGGTGGCGGAGCTCGAGCGCCAGCTCGCCGCCTACGCCGGCGTGCGCCACTGCATCGGCGTGTCGGACGGCACCACCGCGCTGCAGATCGCGCTGATGGCGCTGGAGATCGGCCCCGGCGACGAGGTGATCACCACCGCCTTCAGCTTCGCCGCCACCGCCGAGGTGATCCTGCTGGTCGGTGCCACGCCGGTGTTCGTCGACGTCGACCCGCACAGCTACAACATCGACCCGGCCGCCATCGAGGCCGCCATCACGCCGCGCACCCGCGCGGTGATGCCGGTCAGCCTGTACGGCCAGTGCGCCGATTTCGACGCGATCGAGGCGATCTGCCGCCGCCACGGCCTGCCCGTCGTCGAGGACGGCGCGCAGAGTTTCGGCGCGCGCTACCGCGGCCGCCGCTCCTGCGGCCTGTCGACCGTCGGCTGCACCAGCTTCTTCCCGTCCAAGCCGCTCGGCGGCTACGGCGACGGCGGCGCCTGCTTCACCGACGACGACGAGCTGGCCCGCCGCATGCGGCAGATCCGCACCCATGGCCAGGACGGCCGCTACCACCACGTGCGGCTGGGCCTGAACGGCCGGCTCGATACGCTGCAGGCGGCCATCCTGCTGGCCAAGCTGGCGGTGTTCGACCGCGAGCTGGCATGGCGCGACCAGGCCGCCGCCCGCTACGATGCGCTGCTGGCCGATTGCGTGGCGACGCCGAAGCTCGCAGAGGGCTGCAGCTCGGCCTGGGCGCAGTACACCATCGAGCTCGACGAGCGCGAGCGCGTCGCCGCCGCGCTGAAGGCGGCCGGCATCCCGACCGCGGTGCACTACCCGACCCCGCTGCATCTGCAGCCGGCCTTCCTCGACCCGGCCCGGCCGGCCGGTGCGCTGCCGGTCGCCGAGCGGCTGGCACGGCGGGTGCTCAGCCTGCCGATGCACCCCTACCTCGACCCGGCGCAGCAGACCTTCATCGCCGACGGCCTGCGCGCCGCGCTGCGCTGACGGCCGGCGCTCCGCCGGCCCCACTCCAGCCCTCCACATGCCCGCCAGCCGACCGCACCATGCCCCCACCCGTCATCGCCGCCCTGCGGCGCGGCGGCGGCTGGCCGGCGCCCGGCCACGGCCGGCCGGGAGCGACCGCGCGCATGAGCTCGATCGCCAAGGGCACCGCGATCAATTTCGGCTTCCGCATCGCGAGCCTGGTGCTGACCGTGATCGTCACCGTGGTCACCGCCCGGCTCGGGCCGACCGATCGCGGCGTCTATTCGCTGCTGACGCTGATCGTGGCCACCTTCGCCACCGCCTTCTCCGGCCTCGGCTCGCTGCTGTCCCACCGCATCGCGCGCCACGGCGAGGCCGCGCCCGAACTCGCCTCGAGCGGCATGGCGCTCGGCGCGCTGATCGGCGCGGTCGCCGGGCTGCCCTTCCTCGGCCTCGCGCTGTGGCCGCCTGCCGCGCCCTACGACCAGCTGAAATGGCTCGCCATCATCGTGCCCGGCGCGCTGTGGCCGCAGATCGCCAACGGCCTCTACCTGGGCCAGGGCAGCATGCTGCGGTTCAACCTGAACAACATCCTGATGCCGTTCGCCTTCGTCACCAGCTGCGGCCTGATCGCGCTGCTGGCGCCGCCGATCACGCTCGGCTCCATCGTCTGTTCCTGGGCCGCCGCCAACGTGCTGGCCTCGAGCTACGCGCTCGGCTCGGTGTGGAAATACGTCGGCCTGGCGCGCGCCAATATCGGCCGCCTGCTGGCCGAGTACCGCTTCGTGCTGCAGGTCGGGCTGGCCAACGTGGTGGCCTTCCTCAACTACCGCATGGACCTGCTGCTGGTCGAGCTGCTGCTCGGCCTCGACGCGATGGGCGTGTACTCGATCGCGGTCGCGCTGTCCGAGCTGCTGTGGCTGATCTCCTCCTCGTCGACCATGGCGGCCTTCCGCAAGATCGGCGCCGCCGAGCCGGGCGAGTCGGCCCGGCTGACGCTGCGCATCATGCGCATCAATTTCGTCCTGCTGGCGCTGGCCGCGCCCTGCCTCGCGCTCGGCGCCTGGCTGCTGCTGCCGCGGGTGATCGGCGCCGAATACCAGGCCAGCCTGACGCCGCTGATGCTGCTGTTGCCGGGCAGCGTGCTGTTCGGCGCGGCCGGCATCCTGTCGACCTTCTACACCAACCACCTCGGCCGGCCGGACATCCCGACCAAGCTGGTCGCCTTCTCCACCGTGATCAACCTGACGCTGTCTCTGCTGCTGATCCCGCGGCTGGGCCTGGCCGGCGCGGCGCTGGCCTCCTCGGTCGCCTACCTGATCTCGATCCTGGCGTCGCTGTTCGTGTTCGCGCGCCATGCCGGCTTCGACCGGCGCGACATGCTGCGCGGAGGCCCGCCATGAGCGGCGCGCTGCCCACCGTGCTGCTGCTGACCCAGCCGGGCCTCGGCGCGCGGACGCTGGAAGACCTGCTCGACCTCGGCTTCGCCCGCCGCTGCGCGCTCACCGTGGCCGTGCCGCCGGCCGGCGCCGGGCTGGTCGCCCGCCTGCGCGGCCGGCTGCGCGGGCTGCTGTCGGCGCGCGACCGCCATCGCCACTGGCCGCTGCTGCACCCGGCGCTCGCCTTCGCCCGCCTGCGGCGGCTGGCCCAACGTCACCGCGTCGCGCTGGCGACGGTCGCCGACGACGCCGACGTCGCGGCGCTGGTCGCGCGGCTGCAGCCGGCGCTGGTGCTCACGGTCACCTCGCGCATCCTGTATTCGCAAGGCACGCTGGACGGCTGCCCGGGACTGTGGCTCAACCTGCATCCGGGCCTGCTGCCGCGCTACGCCGGCGCGGTGCCCGGCCCCTACATGTTCCTCGACGGCGAGGCCGGCTTCACGCTGCACCGCATGCGGCCGGCGATCGACGGCGGCGAGATCGTCGCCGCCGAGCGCGTCGACGCGGCGCGGGCGGCCGACCTCGGCGCGCTGCTGTTCGACCTGCTGGCGCCGGCGATGGCGCGCGCGCTGGACCGCCTGTTCGACGACTGGCGCGCCGGCCGGCTGGTCTTCGCGCCGCAGGACGCGCCGCTGTCGCACTGCAGCCAGGCCCGCCTCGAACGCGACCGCCACCTGGCCTGGCAGCTGCCGGCCGCCACGCTGCTGCGCTGGGTCGCCGCGCTGCGGCCGCTGGTGCTGCCGGCCGTGCGGCTCGACGACGGCCGCAGCCTGCCGGTCCGCCGCGTGGCCCGACTCGGCCGGCGCACGGCGGACGCGCTACCGGGCCAGGTCTGCGCCAGCCGCGGCCGCCGGCTCGACGTCGCGGTCGCCGACGACACGCTGCGCATCTGGCTGGCGGCACCGGCCGGGCTGCCGGTGGGCAGCCTGCTGCCGCGGGTGGATTTCCGCGGAGGGCTGCAATGCGCGTGACCCTGCTGCTCGGCGCCGAGGCCGAGGCCGCGCTGCAGCCGCTGCCCTGCAACGGTTTCCAGACCGCGGCCTGGGTGCAGGCCGTCGCCGCCGACCAGGACATCGACTACCGATTCTGCGCGCTGGCGGTCGACCGGCCGGACGGGCCGCTCTACCTGCCCGGCGCACTGCGCCACCGCTTCGGCCTGCCGATCTTCGAGGCCATGCCGCTGGGCGGCGCCAGCCCCTGGCTGGCCGCCACGCCGCCGGACGCGGACGCGCAGCTGGCCGGCTACCGCGCCGCGCTGTCGGCCCGCTACTGGCTCAAGATCGCGCTGGTGCTGCCGCCGCAGGCGGACCCGGCCATGCCGACGCCGGATGGCCAGGCCGGCACGCTGCACCACACCCACCTGCTGCGCCTGTCGCCCGAGCCCGACCAGTTGTACTCGCGCTTCGGCAAGCGCCTGCAGACCCAGTTGCGGCACAGCGCCGAGCACTACGCGATCGAGCGGCAGGACGGCGCCGGCGCGGCCGAATACCACCGCGTCTACCTGCAGGGCAGCACGCGCTGGTCGAACCGGCCGGCCCGGCTCTACGGCGAGCGCTTCTTCCAGGTGCTCGGCGACAGCGGCATCGCCGACTTCTGGTTCGCCCGCCACCAGGACCGCAGCGTCGCCGCGGCGGTCTTTCTCAAGGGACGCGACGAAGTGTTCTATTTCGGCTCGGGCCTGCTCGACAGCCCGCTCAAGTCCTCGCCGATGGACAAGCTGATGTGGCAGGCGCTACGCCACTACGGCCAGCAGGGCTATGCCTCGCTGAACTTCGGCGCCAGCAACGGGCTGGCGGGCGTCTGCCGCTTCAAGGAGAAGTTCGGCGCCAGCCGCGTCGCCTACCTCGCGCTCGAACGCCATCTGCCCTGGCTGAACCTGCGGGAGGTCCGCGATGGCCGCTAGGCTCTGCTTCTTCGGCGACGGCGGCAGCGTCCACACCCAGCGCTGGGTCTGCGAGATGGTGCGGCGCGGCTTCCATGCCACGCTGATCTCGCGCCGCGGCTGGTCGGCGCCCGGCGTCGACGTGATCACCATGACCGAGCACGGCCATGGTCCGCTGCACTGGGTCGCGCGCGCGGCGCGGATGCGTACCCTGGTGCGCCGCCTGCGGCCCGACCTGGTGCACGGCCACTACCTGACCTCCTATGGATTCTGGGCTGCCGCCAGCGGCCACCGGCCGCTGGTGCTGACCGCCTGGGGTTCGGACGTGCTGGTGACGCCGCAGCGCAGCCGGCTCATGCGCCAGCTGACCGGCTGGACCTTGCGCCGGGCCGACCTGGTCACCGCCGATTCGCAGGATGCGCTCGAGGCGATCGCCCGCTACCGGCCGCGCGCGCGGCTCGAGCAGATCCAGTGGGGCGTCGACCTGGCCCGCTTCGGCGCCGGCCCAGCGGCGGACGACGACGGGGTGTTCCGCATCGTCAGCCTGCGCAGCTGGGAGCCGCTCTACAACATCGACCGCATCCTGGCCGGCTTCGCCCGCGCCAGCAGGCAGCGGCCGGACCGGCCGATGCACCTGCACCTGCTCGGCGGCGGCTCCCTGGAGGCCGCGCTGCGCCGCCAGGCCGACGAACTCGGCATCGCCGCGCAGGTGAGCTTCCACGGCCAGCTCGACGAGGCGGCGCTGATCGCGCTGCTGCAGCGCGCCCAGCTGTCGGTGTCGATCCCCGGCAGCGACGCCACCGCGATGTCGCTGCTCGAATCGATGGCGGCCGAGCGGCCGGTGCTGGTGTCGGACCTGGCGGCCAACCGGCAGTGGGTCGACCCGCGCGGCGGCCGGCTGGTGCCGCCGCACGACGTCGACGCGATCGCCGCCGCGATGCTGGCCGTGCTCGACACGCCGGCGGCGCGGCGAGCGGAGATGGGCCGGCACAACCGCGCGATCGTCGCGGCGCGCGCCTCGCGCGCGCAGGAGATGGACCGCATGGCCGAGCTGTACCAGGCCCTGCTGGCGAAGCGACGCTGATGCGCATCCTGCTGATCGCCTACTACTACCCGCCGCTCGGTGGCGCCGGCGTGCAGCGGCCGCTGAAGTTCAGCAAGTACCTGGCCCGCGCCGGCGTCGAGCTGACCGTGATCTGCGCCGACAACCCCCACTACACCCAGGATGCCAGCATGCTGGCCGAGATCCCGGCCGGCGCCGAAGTGATCCGGATCGCCCATGCGCCGCTGCCGGCGCGCGTGCTGGCCTGGCTGCGGCGCCGCCGCAGCGGCACCGCGGCGACCAAGCCGGCCCGGCCCGCCGCCGTCCAGTCCGCCCCCCTGTCCGCCACGGGCGGCTGGCGCGAGCGGCTGCTGCGGCTGTGGAGCGCGCTGCAATACCCGGACGAGCAGCGCGCCTGGGCTGCGGCGGCCTATCCGCAGGCGCGGCGGCTGGTCGAATCGGGCCGCATCGACCTGATCCTGTCGACCTCGGCGCCGGTCTCGGCCCACTGGCTGGCCTGGCGGCTGGCGCGTGCGAGCGGCACGGCCTGGGTCGCCGACTTCCGCGACCTGTGGCTGGGGAACCCCGCTTACCAGGCACCGCGCTGGCGGCGGACGCTGGACCGGCGGCTGGAAGCCGCATTGCTCGACGCGGCGGACGGCGTCACGACCGTCACCGAGACACTTGCAGCCCGCCTGACCGCCCAGCGTAGCCGCACGGCCCTGCCGGTCCGGGCGATCAGCAACGGTTTCGACGAGGCGGACTTCGCCGACTTGCAGCCTTTGCCGCGCAACCCGCATATCCGGCGCATCGTGCATGTCGGCACCTTCTACGGCCACCAATCGCCCGAGCCGCTTCTCGATGCCGCCGCCCTCGCGCTGGAACAGGGCCGGCTCGAAGCGCAGCAGCTGCAGGTCCGCCTGATCGGCAATATCGGCAGCCGCTTCGACGGTGCGCTGCAGCGCTTCGAGGCGTGCCATCCCGGCGTGCTCGAGCGGGTCGGCTACATGGCCCACCGCGAAGCGCTGCGCGAGATGGTGTCGGCCGACGCGCTGCTGCTGGTGGTCGGCGGCAGCGGCGAGTCGGTGCAGGGCGTGATGACCGGCAAGATCTTCGAATACCTGCGCGCCGGCCGGCCGATCCTGATGATCGGCCCGGCCGACTGCGCCGCGGCCGAGCTGATCGGCCAATGCGGCGCCGGCGCGGTGGTGCCGCAGCACGACACCGCCGCCATCGCCGACCGGCTGGTCGCGCTGCTGGGCGGCGAGACCGCGACGTACCGGCCGGACCGCTCGATCGAGCGCTTCTCGCGCGAGTCGCTGACCGGTGCGCTGCTCGACTACCTCGGCGAAGTACAGGCCCGCCGCGCGGCCCGGCGCTGACCGCCGGCGCCCGTCATTGCATTGGCATATCCTTTGCTATCATGCGGGCCGCGACGACGGCAACGCATCCGCGCCGGCCGGCTGCGGGAGACGCCGGATACCGCCGCCCTGAAGCATCGACCATGACCACCAAAATCCTCACCGTCCTCGGCGCACGCCCCCAGTTCATCAAGGCCAGCACGGTCTCGGCCGCGTTGCGGCAGGCCGGCGGACTGCACGAGGTGATGGTCCACACCGGCCAGCATTTCGACGCCGGCATGTCCGACATCTTCTTCAGCGAGCTCGGCATGGCCGCGCCGGCCCATCACCTGGCCATCCACGGCGGCGGCCACGGTACGATGACCGGCCGCATGCTGATCGAGCTCGAACGCGTGCTGCAGCAGGAGCGGCCGGACGCGGTGCTGGTCTACGGCGACACCAATTCCACCTTGGCCGGCGCGCTGGCCGCGGCCAAGCTGCAGATCCCGGTCGCCCACGTCGAGGCCGGCCTGCGCTCGCACAATAGGGCGATGCCCGAGGAGATCAACCGCTGCCTGGTCGACCGCGTCTCGCACTGGCTGTTCACGCCGACCGCGGCCGCGCGCGCCCATCTGCTGCGCGAGGGCATGGCGGACGAGCGCATCGTCGAGGTCGGCGACGTGATGTACGACCTGGCGCTGCAATGGCGCGAACGCGCCGGCGACGCCGCCGCGCTGGCTCAGCGCTGGCAGCTCGAAGCCGGCGCCTACGTGCTGGCCACGCTTCACCGCGCCGGCAATACCGACAGCCCGGAACACCTGGCCAGCCTGATCGACGGCCTGGCCCGCGCCGCCCGCGCGCGGCCGGTGATCGTGCCGCTGCACCCGCGCACCCGCGCTGCGCTGGCGGCCGCCGGCCTGCTGCCGGACGCGCCCGGCCTGCGGCTGGTCGAGCCGATCGGCTACGGCGACATGACGCTGCTGACGCGCCACGCCGCGGTGGTCGCCACCGACTCGGGCGGGCTGCAGAAGGAAGCGTTCTTCCACCGCGTGCCCTGCGTGACGCTGCGCGAGGAGACCGAGTGGACCGAACTGGTCGAGGCCGGCTGGAACCGGCTGGCGCCGCCCGGCGACGCGACGGCGATCGCGGCGGCGATCGAAGCGGCGGCCGGCAGCCGCGGCGCCGACGTCGCGCCCTACGGCCACGGCGACGCCGCCCGCCGCATCGTGGCGCGACTGGCCGCCGATCTCGCATGAACATCGTCTACCTGAACCACTACGCCGGCAGCCCGGCGCACGGCATGGAATACCGGCCCTACTACCTGGCGCGCGAATGGGTGCGGCAGGGCCACCGCGTCTGCATCGTCGCCGCCTCGTTCTCGCACGTGCGCCAGCAGCAGCCCGAGCTGGCCGGCCGGCCGTGGCGGCACGAAACGGTCGACGGCATCGACTACCTGTGGCTGGCCGCGCCGCGCTATCACGGCAACGGCGTCGGCCGGGTACGCAACATCTTCACCTTCCTGTACCGGCTGTGGCGGCACGAAGCGGCGCTGCCGTTCGCGCCCGACGCGGTGATCGCCTCGAGCACCTACCCGCTCGACATCCACCCGGCCCGCCGGCTGGCGCGCCGCCACCGCGCGGTGCTGGCCTGGGAGGTGCACGACCTGTGGCCGCTGTCGCCGATCGAGCTCGGCGGCATGTCGCCGCGCCACCCCTTCATCCGCCTGCTGCAGCACGCCGAGGACCGCGCCTGCCGCGAGGCCGGCGTGGTGGTGTCGATGCTGCCGATGGCGCGCGCCCACCTCGAGGCGCACGGCATGGCGGCCGCCAAGTTCCACTATGTGCCCAACGGCATCGCGGCCGACGAATGGGAGCCGGCCCGGCAGGCGCCGCTGCCCGAAGCGGCCGGCCGGATCGTCGCCCGTGCGCGCGCCGCCGGCCGCAGCCTGATCGCCTACGCCGGCGCCCACGGCATCGCCAACGCGCTCGACAGCCTGCTCGACGCCGCCGCGCTGTGCCGCGACGAGCCGGTGAGCTTCCTGCTGGTCGGCGACGGCCCGGAAAAGGCGCGGCTCGAGGCGCGCGCGCAGGCGCTGCAGCTGGCCGACCTGCACTTCCTGCCGCCGGTGCCCAAGGCCGCGATCCCGGCCCTGCTGGGCGAGATGGACGCGCTCTACATCGGCCTGCAGCGCGAGCCGCTGTTCCGCTTCGGCATCAGCCCCAACAAGCTGATCGACTACATGATGGCCGGCCGGCCGATCCTGTGCGCGATCGAGGCCGGCAACGACCCGGTCGGCGAAGCCGGCTGCGGCCTGACGCTGCCGGCCGAGGATCCGCCGGCACTGGCGGCCGGCATCCGCCGGCTGCTGGCGCTCGACCCGGCCGAGCGCGCGCGCATGGGCCGGGCCGGCCGCCGCCACGCCGAGACGCACCACCTCTACCCGGCGCTGGCCACGCGCTTCCTCGGCGCGCTGGCCGCGGCCAGGGCGGCCTGACCATGCGCCATCTCAAGCGTGCGCTGCTGCTGTTCCTGCTGTGGTGGGCGCTGTGGCTCAGCCTGTCGGACCGGGCCGCCCAGCCGCTCGACGGCGGCTACGTCGATTTCGTCTACCAGCAGTTCTAACCGCCCGTGCTGCCGTTCTCGTCCCTCTCCTTCTTCGCCGCGGCGCTGGCCCTGGTGGCGCTGCTGCACCTGGCGCGGCCCTGGCTGGCGCGGCGCCTGCCGTTCGACCGGCTGCTGGCCGGCATCGCGCTGGCCTACGCGCTGGCGGCCATTCCCAAGGGCTGGCTGCTGGTCGGCTACGCGGCCGGGCTGTACGGCCTCTACCGGCTGCGGCTGGCCGGCCGCATCGGCACGCCGGTCGCGCTGTTCGCCGCGCTGCTGCCGCTGCTCTGCTACAAGCTGTCGGCCATCGCGCCCGAATCGCATGCGCCGCAGCTGGGGGCCTTCGGCGTGCTCGGCCTGTCCTACCTGAGCTTCCGCGCGATCCAGCTGCTGCTCGACGGTCCCTACCAGGCGCCGCTCGGCGCGGCGCCGACGCTGGCCTTCTTGCTGTTCCCGCCGAGCCTGTCGGCCGGGCCGATCGACCGCTCCTACCGCTTCGCGCAGGACCTGGCTCAGGGCTACGCCGGCATGACGCGCGAAGCCGCCGCGACCGGCCTGCACTGGCTGGCGCAGGGCTACGTGCTCAAGTTCGGCGCCGCCCAGCTGGTCGCCGCCTGCTGGCTCGACCGCTTCGCGGCGCCGGCCGGCTGGCTCGACACCGCCGGCGATGCCTACGGCTACTCGGTCTTCCTCTACTGCGACTTCGCCGGCTATTCGCTGATGGCACTGGGCCTGGCGCGCTGCATCGGCGTCAGCCTGCCGGCCAACTTCGACCGGCCCTGGCTGGCGCTCGACCCGCAGTCGTTCTGGCGGCGCTTCCACATCTCGCTCGGCAGCTTCCTCAACGACTACTTCTTCAAGCCGATCTACATGAAGCTGGCCGGCACCGAGCGGCTGCGCCGCCACCGGCTGCTGAACCAGAGCCTGGCGCTGTTCGCCACCTTCCTGCTGATGGGCGCCTGGAACGGCCTGGCCTGGCATTACCTGGCCAGCGGCGCGCTGTTCGGCCTGGCATCGGTCTTGCATAACCTCTACGCCCAGCGCTGGCGCCGCGGCGTGCTGGCGCGGCTGGAACCGCGCCCGCTGGCGCTGCGGCTGTACCGGCTGGGCGCCTGGTTCCTGATGTTCCATCTCGCCATCGTGGCGCTCTACCTGTTCAGCGGGCGTTTTCATCCATGAGATTCGATCCCATCGCGGGCTGCTTCCGCGACGACGCGCGCGATCCGGCCCGGCTGGCCGTGGCCGGCGAGGACGGCGAGCTGAGCTGGGCCGGCCTGCGCGCCGAGGCCGAGGCCTTCCGCGACCGGCTGGTCGCCGCCGACCACCGGCCGGGCCGCCCGCTTGCCGTAATCGGTCACAAACAGACCCGCTTCGTCGCCGCCGTCTGCGGCTGCCTGCTGCACGGCAGCCCGTGGATCCCGCTCGACACGATCTACCCCGAGGCGCGCATCGAACGCATCGTCGCGCTCGGCGGGGCCGGCAGCTACCGCATCGACGGCGACCAGCTGATCGCCGCGGCCGGCGAACCCACGGCGCCGATCGAGCCCGGCCTCGCCTACATCGTGTTCACCTCGGGCAGCACCGGCGAACCCAAGGGCGTGCAGATCCCCCGCACCGCCGTCGCCTCGCTGCTGCAATGGATGGACGCCGAATTCGGCATCGGCGACGACGCGGTCTGGATGAACCAGGCGCCGTTCAGCTTCGACCTGTCGATGTACGAGCTGCTGCACGCGCTGTGGCGCGGCGCCGCGCTGGTGCTGAACAGCCGAGCCCAGGTCGCCGATCCGGCCGGCTTCCTGGCCCGGCTGCGCCGCCATGGCGTCACCACCTGGGTGTCGACGCCGTCGTTCGCCTGGCAGCAGGTGCTGTCGGACGAGTTCGCCGCCCACTACCTCGACCGGCTCGACACCTTCCTGTTCTGCGGCGAGATCCTGCCCAACCGGCTGGTGCGCCAGCTGCACGCGCGCTTCCCGCAGGCACGGGTGCTCAACAGCTACGGCCCGACCGAGGCCACGGTGGCCACCACCCTGGTCGAGATCACCCCGGCCATCGCGGCGCAGCACGATCCGCTGCCGGTCGGCCGGCCCAAGCCCGGCTGCGAGCTGCTGATCGACCCGGCCAGCCAGGAGATCACCATCGTCGGCGAGCATGTGATGGCCGGCTACCTGAACCGGCCCGAGCTGAACCAGGAACGGCTGTTCCTGCACGGCGGCCGCCGCGCCTTCCGCACCGGCGACGCCGGCCGGCTGGTCGACGGCATGCTGTTCTGCCACGGCCGGCTCGACAGCCAGGTCAAGCTCAACGGCTACCGCGTCGAGCTCGGCGAGATCGAGGCGGTGCTCGAAGCGCTGCCGGCGGTCGCGCGCGCCGCGGTGATCGCCATCATGCGCGGCGGCCAGTGCATCCGGCTGGTCGCCTACCTGGTGCCGGCCGAAGCCGAGCCGGCCGCACTCGATCCGGCCGCGCTCGACCGGGCCGTCGCCGCCGTGCTGCCGGCCTATATGCGGCCGGCCGAATACCGGCCGATCGACGCCCTGCCCGCCAATGCCAACCAGAAGACCGACCGCCAGCAGCTGCTGCGGCTCTGGCAGGCCAACCCCAACCCGAATCCAGCCCCATGAACGATCTACCCGCCCTGATCGACGCCATCCGCCAGGAAGTCGAAACCCTCGTGCTGCAGCCGGTCGATGCCGATACCGCGCTGATCAGCAGCCGCCTGCTCGATTCGATCAGCCTGGTCGACCTCGCGCTGCAGCTCGAAACACGCTTCGGCACCCGCATCGCCGCCGCCGAGATCAAGCCCGAGCAGTTCGAGACCTGCCGCGCCATCGCCCAGCTGGTATGGAACAAGCTGCACGCCTGAGCGCCGGCTGGCTGTACTGGCCGCTGCTGGCGGCCGGCAGCCTGCTGGCCGCGCTGCTGTCGCTGGCGGCGCTGGCGCAGTGGGCGCCGCAGCGCGACGAGGCCCGCTACGCGCGCCACTACACCGGCTATACCGGCGCGGAGTCGATCCCGAGCCTGGCGCAGCGGCTGGCCGACGGCGTGCCGGTGGTGTTCGGCTCGTCCGAACTGAGCGGCGACAGCCCCTACCTGCCGCAGCACTACCTGCCGGCGCGGCTGGGCCAGCCGGTCGGCGCCTACGGCCACGCCGGCATGCAGCTGGCCAGCATCGCGCTGGCGCTGCGCATGACGGCCTCGCCGGCCGCCTACCGCAATGCCCGCATCGTGGTGCTGGTGTCGCCGACCTGGTTCGACAGCGGCCTGGGCAACGAGCCCGAGGTGATCCGCAACGAGGTGCTGTCGCCGCTGAACCTGCTGCGGCTGTGCCGCGCGCCGGCCGCCGGCGAGCGGAACGACGTCGCGGCAGCCGACGCCGCTGCGATCGATCCGGCCGCCGACGCGCACTGGCTGGCGCGTCGCTGCCGCGACTGGCCGCGGCTGACCGCCGGGCTGCTCGACGGCGAGCAGGCGGTCGGCCGGCTGCGCACGCTGCTGCGCGACGCCGGCAGCGAAGCGCCGCGGCCGGCGCCGGCCGGCGCAGTCGACTGGCCGGCCGAGCTGGCCGCCGCGCACGGCTACGAGGCCGCGCGGGCGCACAACGCCTACGGCGTCGACGACCACTACTTCCAGACCTACCTGGCCGACCAGCACCTGCCGCGGCGCAAGCCGGCGCTGCCGGCGCCGGCAAGCAACCGCGAGCTGCGCGACCTCGACGCGCTGCTGGCCCAGCTGTCGCATTACCGCCGCAAGCCGCTGTTCGTGATGCTGCCGCTCAATCCGCGCGTCTACAGCGGCCTCGAGCACTACCGGCCGACGCTGGACGCCGCCGACGCCGCCATCCGCGCGCGCGGCTTCGGCCTCTACGACCTGTGGGCCGAGCCTTACCGCGACGGCATCCTGCGCGACCCGATGCACACCGGCGCGGCCGGCTGGGTCATGATCGCGCAGCGCCTGTCCGGCCATTTCGGGCTGCCCGCCTCCCCTTCCGGATCGACCCCGCCATGAATCCTGCCAGCCTGCCCCCCATCCCCTTCTCGCGGCCCGACATCGGCGACGAGGAGATCGCCGAAGTGGTCGCCACCCTGCGCTCGGGCTGGCTGACCAGCGGCCCGCGCGTCAAGGAATTCGAAGCGCGCTTCGCCGCCATGCTGGGCGAGGGCGTCACCGCGCTGGCGGTCAACTCGGCCACCGCCGGCCTGCACCTGGCGCTCGAGGCGCTCGGCCTCGGCCCCGGCGACGAGGTGATCACCAGCACGCTGACCTTCACCGCCACCGCCGAGGTGGTGCGCTACCTGGGCGCGGAGCCGGTGTTCGTCGACGTCGACCCGGTCACGCTCAACCTCGCCCCGGCCGCGGTCGAGGCCGCCATCACGCCGCGCACCCGCATGATCATGCCGGTCCACTACGCCGGCCTGCCGTGCGACATGGACGCGCTGGCCGCGATCGCCGCGCGCCACGGCCTGCGCATCGTCGAGGACGCCGCCCACGCGTTGCCGGCGCGCCATCGCGGCCGGCTGGTCGGCACGCTGGACAGCGATGCCACGGTGTTCAGCTTCTACGCCAACAAGACCATGACCACCGGCGAGGGCGGCATGCTGGTCACCCGCGATCCGGCGATCGCCCGCCGCGCCGCGGTGATGCGGCTGCACGGCATCGACCGCGACGCCTACGACCGCTTCCGCACGCCGGGCGCGGCCTGGTACTACGAGGTGGTCGCCCCCGGCTTCAAGTACAACCTGACCGACCTGGCCGCCTCGGTCGGCCTGCACCAGCTGGCCAAGGTCGAGGCCTTCCGCGCCGGCCGCGAACGGCTGGCGCGGCGCTACGCCGAGCTGCTGGCCGGGCTGCCGCTGACCCTGCCGGCCGATGCGGACCCATCCGCCGGCGGCCTGCATTCCTGGCACCTCTACCCGGTGCGGCTCCACGCCGGGGCGCGGCTGACGCGCGACGCGCTGTTCGCCGCGCTGGCCGAGCGCGGCATCGGCTGCAGCGTGCACTACGTGCCGCTGCACCGGCAGCCCTACTGGCGCGACCGCTACGGCCTGCGCGCCGAGGATTTCCCGGTGGCCGAGGCCGCCTACCAGGGCCTGCTGAGCCTGCCGCTGTACCACCTGATGCGCGACGACGAGCAGGACCGCGTGGCCGCCGCCCTGCGGACCCTGCTCGGATGAGGGCCAAGCGCGTGTTCGACCTGCTGCTCGCCGTGCCGGCCGCGCTGCTGCTGCTGCTGCCGATGCTGCTGATCGGCTGCGCGGTGCGGCTCGATTCGCCGGGCCCGGCGCTGTTCCGCCAGCAGCGCATCGGCCGCCATGGCCGGCCGTTCGCCATCCTCAAGTTCCGCACCATGCGGCACGGCGCCGAGGGCCAGGGCCCGGCCGTCACCGCCGGCGGCGACGACCGCATCACCCGCTGCGGCCGCTGGCTGCGGCGCCACAAGCTCGACGAGCTGCCGCAGCTGTTCAACGTGATCGGCGGCAGCATGAGCCTGGTCGGGCCGCGGCCCGAGGTGCCGCGCTACGTGGAACGCTACCCGGCGGCCAGCCGGGCGCTGATCCTGTCGGTGCCGCCCGGCATCACCGCGCGCGCCGCGCTGGCCTACCGCGACGAGGAAGCGCTGCTGGCCGGCGCCGACGACGCCGAGCGCTGCTACCTGGAACGCGTGCTGCCGGCCAAGCTGGCGCTCGACGAAGACTACGTGCGCAACCGCAGCCTGGCCGGCGACTGCCGCATCCTGCTCGACACCCTGCTGGCGCTGTACGGCAAGCGGAGGGCGCCATGATCGAGACGCTGCGCCAACTCGCCATCCACCTGCCGCAGCGCTGGAAGAGCGGCCTGGTCGCGCTGTCCGACCTGGTGGTGCTGCCGCTCGCGCTGTGGACCGCCATCGCGCTGCGGCTCGGCACCTTCGAGCCCGACGTGTTCGAGTTCTTCTGGCTGTTCGCCGCGCTGCCGCTGGCCTCGCTGCCGATCTTCCTGCACATCGGCCTCTACCGCGCCGTGGTGCGCTACCTGACCGAGCAGATGATCTCGGTGATCCTGCTCGGCGCGACGCTGTCGACGCTGGCGCTGACCGCGCTGTCGACCATGCTGCGCACCAGTGGGCTGCCGCGCAGCTCGGTGCTGATCTACTGGCTGCTGGCGGCGGTCTACATGGTGGCGACCCGCTTCGCCGCCCGCGCGCTGCTGCGCGAGGATCGCCGGCCCGAACGCGAGCGGGTGGTCGCCGCGGTCTACGGCGCCGACGCCGCCGGCCGCGCGGTGCTGGCCGCGCTGCGAGGCGGCCGCCGCTACCGGCCGGCAGCGCTGTTCGATTCGCGGCCCGAGTTCATCGGCCGCACCGTGGCGGGTTTGCGCGTCTACCCGCTGAGCGAGCTGGAAACGGTCGTGGAAGCCCTGCACATACGCACGCTGCTCTTGGCCGAACCGCTCGACCGCACCATGCGGCGCGCGCTGCTGGAGCGGCTGAGCCCGCTCGGCGCCGCGTTGGCCATGCTGCCCGACGCCGCCGACATCGCCGCCGGCCACGTCGACATCGAGCAGTTCCGCGCCATCGACATCGAAGACGTGCTCGGCCGCGATCCGGTCGCGCCGATCGAGGAGCTGCTGCACGCCAATATCGACGGCCAGGCGGTGCTGGTCACCGGCGCCGGCGGCTCGATCGGCGCCGAGCTGTGCCGCCAGATCGCCGCCATGCGGCCGCGCCGGCTGATCCTGCTGGAGCAGAGCGAGCTGGCGCTGTACCAGATCGAGCAGGCGCTGCGGCAGCAGCTGCGCGAACGCGCCGATGCGCCCGAGCTGGTGCCGGTGCTCGGCTCGATCCGCGACCGGGCCGGCATGGCGGCGCTGATGGCCGGCGTCGACACGGTCTACCACGCCGCCGCCTACAAGCACGTGCCGCTGCTCGAGCTCAATCCGCTCGAGGCCATCCTCAACAACAGCCTGGGCACGCTGAGCTGCGCGCTGGCGGCCGACCAGGCCGGGGTGAAGCGCTTCGTGCTGATCTCGACCGACAAGGCGGTACGGCCCGGCAATATGCTCGGCCGCAGCAAGCGGCTGGCCGAACGGGTGGTGCAGCACCTGTCGCAGCGCAGCGCCACGGTGTTCTGCGCGGTGCGCTTCGGCAACGTGCTGGGCTCGTCGGGCTCGGTGCTGCCGCTGTTCCGCCAGCAGATCGCCCAGGGCGGCCCGCTGACGGTCACCGATCCGCGGGTCACGCGCTATTTCATGACCATCGCCGAGGCCTCGCAGCTGGTGCTGCAGGCCGGCGCGATGGCGCAGGGCGGCGAGATCTTCGTGCTCGACATGGGCGAGCCGGTGCCGATCGTGGAGCTGGCGCGCAAGGTGATCCAGCTGTCCGGCCTGAGCCCGCGCGACGAGGCCAATCCGGACGGCAGCGTCGAGATCCGCTTCACCGGCCTGCGGCCGGGGGAAAAGCTGCACGAGGAATTGCTGATCGAGCACGAGGCGGTACCGACCCGCCATCCGCGCATCGCGCGCGAGCGTGCGCCGCTGGCCGAGCTGGACGACGCCGCGGCCTATTTCGCCGAACTCGAGGAACAGTGCCGCCAGGGCCGGGTGGACGCCGCCTGCGCGCTGGTGGAACGGATGTGCCGCTGAACGGCCGGACGGCCTAGGGCCGGCCGGCGGACGGATCGCCCTCGTCCACCGCGATGCGCGCGGCGACTGCGCCGAACAGGCTGAAGGCGAGCCACAGCCAGCCGTCCTGCCAGCCGTCGTCGCTGAGGTTCTTGGCCAGCCAGCCGACCAGCAGCGCCAGCAGCACGGCGCAGGCGGTGCGATCGCGCCGCGCGGCGCCCAGCGCCACCCGGGCCAGTTGCGCGCAGGCGCACAGGAACAGTGCCAGGCCGACCGCGCCGAGCTGCAGCGCGACGTCGAAGAACAGGTTGTGGGCATGGCTGACGTGGCTGACCGGCAGCGCGGCCGGCCGCAACTCGGCGTACAGCATGTTCGGCAGGTAGCGGCCGAAACCGACGCCGAACCACGGCTGCTTGAGGTACTGGGTCCACCAGAACTGCCAGATTTCGTAGCGTTCCGAATGCGCCACCAGTGCGACGGCGCCGCCCTGCACGCGGGCATCGGTGTAGGAGGCCGGCTTGGCCAGCGCCGCGGCCTCGAATCCGATCGCGAACAGCAGCGCCACCGCCGCCAGCGTGCCCCAGGCCAGCCGCCGCGCCGCGCGGTCGTGCCAGCCCTTCCACAGCAGCCCGGCGCCGAGGCCGAGCCCGGCCGCCGGCCAGAACATGCGGTTGCCGACCAGGTCGGCCGCCAGCCAGGCCAGCGCGAACAGCAAGGCGGCCACCGCCTGCAGGGCCCGGCGGCCGGAGAACCAGGCCGGCAACAGCAGCGGCAGCAGCAGCACCAGCGCGGTGCTGGCCACCGGGGTGTCCTGCAGCCAGCCGGGATAGAACAGCGGGATCGGCAGGCCGGCCCGATTGCCGAGCAGCAATGCGGCGATCGCCGCCAGCATGACGGCGGCAGCCCACTGCAGCGCGCGCCAGACCGGCCCGAGACGGCCGAGGAATCCGAACAGGCCGAGCAGCAGCAAGGGCGCCGCCACGTCGTTGCCGAGCCGCGACAGGGTGTAGTCGGGCCGCTGCGACCAGGCCAGCGACAGGGCCGCCCAGCCCGCCCACAGCGCCCAGGCCGTCGCCGCGCGCGACCAGGCGAACGGCCGCTGCTGCAGCCAGGCCGGCAGCACGGCGAGGCAGAGCAGCGCGAACAGGCCCAGCCGCAGCGGATCGAGGTAGTAGAACGGCAGGGAACAGAGGAACAGGCCCGCCAGCCAGGGCCAGGAACGCGACAGCGGCGGCATCAATCGCGGGCCAGCTTCAGCAGGGCTTCGGTATCGACGGCGTCGATCTGCTGCGGTTCGAGGAACATCTGCGCGTATTCGCCGTAGACCCGTTCGCGCAGGAACACCTCGAACAGCTCCAGGTCGATGTGCCGGTCGCGGGCCATGCGGGCCAGGATGGTCAGCGACTCGGACAGCGTCTTGCCCGGCTTGTAGGGCCGGTCGCGCGCGGTCAGCGCCTCGAAGATGTCGGCGATGCCCATCATCCGGGCCTGCACGCTCATCTGCTCGCGCGTCAGCCCGCGCGGGTAGCCCTTGCCGTCCATCCGCTCGTGGTGGCCGCCGGCGTACTCGGGCACGTTCTTCAGGTGCTTGGGCCAGGGCAGCGCCTCGAGCAGGCGGATGGTCACCTCGATATGGTGGTTGATGATCTGCCGCTCGGCCGCGGTCAGCGTGCCGCGCGCGATGGTCAGGTTCTCGACCTCGTCGGCGCTGAGGAAAGGCGCCGCCCGGCCGTGCTCGTCGATCCACGAATACGCCGCGATCGCGTGCACCCGCTGCTGGTCCTCCGGCCGCATGAATTCGCCGCCGACGTTGACCCGCCGCAGGAACTCGCGGTCGCTGTTGTAACGTTCGCACAATGTGGCGTGATCGGCATCGGCCAGCTCGCCCTTGAGCCGCGCGATCTCGGCATCGCGCTTGAGCACCTCGAAGCGGGTGTCGATCAGCGCGATGCGGTCGGCGATGGTCTCGAGCTTGGTCGACTTGTCGACCACGTGCACCGGCGTGGTGATCTTGCCGCAGTCGTGCAAGAGGCCGGCGATCTTCAGCTCGTAACGGTCCTTCTCGGTCATGTGGAAGGTCTTGAACGGCCCCCAGTTGACGCGGTTGACCGCCTCGGCCAGCAGCATGGTCAGCGCCGGCACGCGCTCGCAGTGGCCGCCGGTGTAGGGACTCTTGTCGTCGATCGCGGTGTTGATCAGGTTGATCAGCGACTCGAACAGGATCTCGAGCTGGTTGATCAGCTGGCGGTTGGTCAGCGCGATGGCGGCCTGCGAGGCGAGCGATTCGACCAGGCGCTGGTCCTCGGCGCTGAAATCCTCGATCTCGCGCGCCGGGTTCATCGCGTTGATCAGCTGCAGCACGCCGATGATCTCGTTCTCGTGGTTGCGCAGCGGTACCGTGAGGAAGGACTTGGAACGGTAGCCGTTGGTCTCGTCGAAGCGCTTGGTGCCGGAGAAATCGAAGCCGACCGCGGTATAGGCGTCGGCGATGTTGATGGTCTCGCCCAGGAGCGCGGCGCAGCCGACCACCGTGCTGGTGTTCGGCGTGCCGTCCGGGTGATGCAGCGGGATCGGCGGCATCGGCGGCCGTCGGCCGGTACTGCCGCCCATGGCGATGCCGAGCGAATCGGTGCGCACGATCTCGAAATGCAGCTGGTCGCCGTCGACCAGGTAGAGCGTGCCGGCATCGGCGTTCACCAGGTTCTTCGAGGCCAGCAGGATCAGCTCGACCAGCCGGCCGATGTCGCGCTCGCTCGACAGCGCGATGCCGATCGCGTTGAGCATCTCCAGGCGCTGCATCAGTTCGTCGGCGGTCTGCATGGCGTCCCTGCCCTCCGTCCCCGGCTGGCCTACTTGATACATACGGCCCGCACCTGATGCAGGTCGGTGATGCCCAGCAGCACCTTCTCGATGCCGTCCTGCTTGAGCGTGCGCATGTCTTCGTCGAGCGCGATGGCGAACAGTTCGGCCACCCGCGCATGGCCCTGGATCGCCTTCTTGACCGGATCGGTGCCGACCAGGAGCTCGTGCAGGCCGACCCGGCCCTTGTAGCCGGTGCCGCCGCAGGTCTCGCAACCGACCGGCTTGTACAGCGTGAACTTGCCATCCTTGGCGAAATCGCGCCGCCATTCGTCGAGCAGCGCCTTCTGCGCCGAGGCCGGGTCGCGCGCCCAGCTGGCGGTGTTCTTCAGCTCCTCGGCGTATTCGTGCACGATCGCGTCGAGCTCGGCCTCCTCGGGCTGGTAGGCCTGCTTGCACTTGGCGCACAGCCGCTTGGCCAGCCGCTGCGCCAGGATGCCCAGCAGCGCGTCGGCGAAGTTGAACGGATCCATGCCCATGTCGAGCAGGCGGATGATCGACTCGGGCGCCGAGTTGGTGTGCAGCGTGGCCAGCACCAGGTGACCGGTCAGCGAGGCCTCGATGCCGGTCGAGGTGGTTTCCTTGTCGCGCATCTCGCCGACCATGATCACGTCCGGGTCGGCGCGCAGGAAGGCCTTCATGGCGGTGGCGAAGTTGAGCCCGGCCTTGGGGTTCATCTGCACCTGGCGCAGGCCCTTCTGGGTGATTTCGACCGGGTCCTCGGCGGTCCAGATCTTGGTCTCGGGCGTGTTCAGGTGCTTGAGCACCGAGTGCAGCGTGGTGGTCTTGCCCGAGCCGGTCGGACCGCAGACGAAGAACAGGCCGTAGGGCTTGGAGATCACCTTCTTGAGGTTGGCCTCGTTGCGCTTGGAAAAGCCCATCTTGTCGAGCGGGATCGGCTCGCCCGAGGCCAGGATCCGCATCACCACGTCTTCCATGCCGCCGGCGGTGGGCACGGTGGCGACCCGCAGCTCGATGTCGAGCGGGCCGTACTTCTTGAACTTGATCTTGCCGTCCTGCGGCTTGCGGCGCTCGGAGATGTCGAGGTCGCACATGATCTTGAGCCGCGTCACGATCGGGTCGCGGTAGGCCGCCGGCACCTCGATGTAGGGCTGCAGCGAGCCGTCCTTGCGGAAGCGGATCTCGGTCTTGGCCTTGCCGGGGAACGGCTCGATATGGATGTCGGAAGCGCCCTGGTGGTAGGCGTCGACGATCACCTTGTTGACCAGCTTCACCAGCTCGTTGTCCTGCGCCAGCGAGATCGCCTCGCTGCTGACGCCGCCGTCCTCGTCGTCGTCCTCGCCCATGCTCGACAGGAGGTCGCCGATCGAGCTGCCGTCGCTGCCGTCCGAACCGAAGAACAGCTCCAGCGTCTGGCGGAATTCGCGCAGCGTGCAGACGCGGTAGATCAGCTTCTTGCCGGGGAACACCTGGATGGCCATGCCGCTGCTGCGCACGCGCTCGGGATCGGTGGCGACCACCACCAGGCCTTCGCGGCCCTCCTCGACCGGCAGCCACTGCGTCGCCTCGGCGAAATCGCGCTTGATGGTGCGCAGCAGGTCCATCGGCTTGACGCGGTCGGGCTTGAACGGCTCGTGCTCGAGGTTGAAGAAGCGCGCCAGCGCGGCGCCGAGCTGGGTCTGGGTCACCTGGAAATCGCGCGCCAGGATCTCCTCGACGTCGAGGCCGTGCTCGCGCGCGCCGCGGATCGCCTGCTCCAGCTCGGTCGCCGACAGGAGGCCGTCGCTGACCAGGTAGTCGTAGCGCGACTTGGCGATGAAGGGGCCGCCCGGCCGGCGCTGCTTGAGCGCGATCGCCAGCGTCTTGCACAGCTCCTGCACGCCCTTCTCGGCCAGCGCCGGGAACGGCCGGCTGGCGCGGTTGTTGATCAGCTGCACCACCCCGATCAGCTCGCCGCTCTTCTCCTCGACGATCGGCGCCACCATCATCTGGCGCGTGCGGTAGCCGGTGCGCTTGTCGACTTCCTGCAGAAAGCTCAGCTGCGGGTGGATGGCCTTGAGTTCGGCCTGATCGTAGACGTCCTTGACGTTGACCAGCGAGGCGCTCATCGCCACGTAGCCGGCCACGCTCTGCTCCGAGATCGGCAGCTTGAGGTCCTTGAACGAATTGAGCCCGGTCTTGACCTTGGAGACGATCGCGTTCTTTTCCTCGTTGACCACGTAGATGGTCAGCCGGTCGGCGTTGAACAGCTCGCAGATCGGCTGGCTCACCTCGAGCATGATCTCGTCGACGTTGGTGGTCGCGTGGATCTTGTTGGTCACCGCCTGCAGGTCGCGGATGAGCTGCAGTTCGATGCTGAGTTCGGGTGCGGCGGGCTGGTTCATGACTTACGCGATCGAAGGAATATGTGACGCGATCAGAATTCGATGGTCTGGCCGTTCTTGAGCATCCGGGGCCGGAAGGCGGCGGCGTCCTCGCCGATCTCCTGCATGGTCAGCTCGATCTCGCCCGGCTTCAGGTGCGTGATGTAGATCTCGGCCGGCCGGGTGAGCCGCGCCAGCTCCTCGGCCAGCATGGCCGGGCAGAGGTGGCGCGAGGCCTCGGCCAGTGCGCGTTCGCGGTTGCAGAAAGCAGTCTCGATGATCAGCGCCTTGAGGTTGTCGACCTCGTTGACCACCGGCCAGAACGCGTCGTTGACCGTGGTATCGCCGGTGAACACCACGCTGTGGCGGCCCGAGTCGAGCCGGTAGCCGACCGCCGGCACGGTGTGCAGCGCCGGCAGCACGGTGATGGTCAGCTCCGGCTCGACCTGGAAGGACTCGCCGAGTTCGAACGGCACGAAGCGCACGAAAGGCGCCGCCTTGTTCGGGATCTCGCGGAAGTCCGGCCAGACGCGCCAGTTGAACACGTGGGTGGAAAGGATGTCGAGCGTGGCGCTGCTGGCGTAGACGTTGAGCGGCTTGTCGCGCATCGCGCCGACGGTGTCGACCAGCAGCGGCAGCATCAGGATGTGATCCAGATGCGCATGGGTGAGGAACAGGTGGTCGATCTGGCTGAGCTCGGCCACCGACAGATCGCCGACCCCGGTACCGGCGTCGATCAGGGTATGCCGGCCGGCCAGGAAGGAGGTCGTGCGCATCCCGCCGCCGATCCCGCCACTGCATCCGAGCACCTTGAGCCGCATGATTGTCCCCTGCCCGTCCGTTCCGGTCTTATTTGGTATCGAACGCGTAGACGCCGTCCCAGTCGGCCGGCGGCGGCGTCTGGCGGAATGCGGCGATGCGGTCGAGGTAGAGCTGGTACAGCTTGCAGTCGGGCTGGCGGTTGCGCAGGTTGATCAGCTGCAGCTCGGCCATGTCCCAGTCCTGCGCCCGATAGAGCTTGAGCACCTTGTGGAACACGTCGATGTCGCTCTTCTGCGCCTTCTCGACCACCTCCACCGCGCCGATCGGTTCGTAGATGGTGACCGGTTCGTCCTTGCCCTTGACGCGCACCCGGTCGAGCTCGCGGAACACGATGCCTTCCTTGACCGCATCGCGCGTCTGCTCGCCGACGATCATGCCGACGCCGTACTGCTTGGTGATGCCTTCGAGCCGGGAGGCGAGGTTCACCGCGTCGCCCATCACGGTGTAGGCCTTGCGGATCTGCGAGCCCATGTCGCCGACCGTCATGCGGCCGGTATTCACGCCGACGCCGATATGGATCTCGGGCCAGCCGCGTTCCTTCATGGTCGGCCCCAGCGCCGCCATCGCGCGCTGCATGTCGAGGCCGGCCAGCACCGCGTTGCGCGCGTGGTCCGGATCGTGGATCGGCGCGCCCCAGAAGGCCATCACGCAGTCACCCATGTACTTGTCGATGGTGCCGAGGTAACGGGTGCGGATCACGTCCGAGAGCGCGGTCAGGAACTCGTTCATGAAGCGCGTCAGCTCCTTGGGCTCCATGCTCTCGGAGATGGTGGTGAAGCTGCGCACGTCGGAGAACAGCACGGTGAGCTCGCGGCTCTGGCCGTCCATCGAGTACTTCTCCGGCTCCTCGCTCATCTTCTCGACCAGCTCGGGCGGCACGTACTGGCCGAACAGGCTGGCCATCTGCTTCTTGTTGCGCGATTCGAAGAAGTAGCCGTAGGCCATCGAGATCGCGTACAGCAGCACGATGGCCATCAGCGTGGCCGCCAGCGGCAGCGCCAGCTGGGCGTATTTCCACAGCACGAAATCGCCGGCGGTGACCAGCAATGCCAGCGCCACCGTCACCAGCGTGCCCGGCATCGGGTTGAGCCGAACCAGCGCGAACATCAGCCCGCCGCCGATCGCCAGCAGCAGCAGGATCTCGGCGCCGCGCAGGTAGTCGGGCTGCGAGGGCAGCGCGTTGTCCATCATGCCGGCGATCAGGTTGGCGTGGACCTCGACCCCGGGGTAGACCGCGCCGACCGGCGCCACCCGCAAGTCGAGCAGGCCCGGCGCGGTAGTGCCGACCAGCACCATGCGGCCGGCCAGCTCGGCCGGCGCCACGCGGCCGTTGAGCACGTCGGTGGCCGACACGTAGCGGAAGCTGCGCGCGCCGCCGCGGTAGGGCACCAGCGCCCGCACGCTCTCGTCGACCGGTACCCGCAGCGGGCCGACCTTGAGGCCTTCGAGCGGCTGGTAGGACTTCAGCGGCGATTCGCCGTAGATCGGCTCGATCTTGGGGAAGGTGAGGAAGGTCCGCACCATCGCCAGCGACAGCGATTCGTAGTACTTGCCGTCGTGCTCGACCAGCATCGCCACCCGGCGCGTCACGCCGTCGGTATCGGGCAGCGGGTTGAAGTGGCCGGCCAGCGTGGCCGACTGCATCAGCACCGGCAGGTTGGCGCCGTAGCCCGAGGCGCGGATCGGCAGCACGTTGCGGCCCTTGAACATGCCGGCCGGCAGCACCGGCTGCGGCAGCATGCCGGCGGCCGGCGCGTGCTCCTCGAAGCTGAAGTAGTAGCCCATCACCACCGGCCGGCCCTTCAGGCTGGCGGCGAACACGCTGTCGTAGTCGAGCCGGCCGGCCAGGCCTTCGAGCTTGGCCTGGAAGTTGGCGTCGTCGCGGAACTCGGTCTGCGCCAGCCGCCGCAGCACCGGCAGGCCTGAGCTGTCGTCCTTCTCGGCGAACACGATGTCGAAGCCGACCGCGGCCGCCTTGTATTCGCCGGTCAGCCGGTCGACCAGCCGCGCCACCACCTCGCGCGACCACGGCCAGCGGCCGACCTCGGCCAGGCTCTTCTCGTCGAGGTCGACGATGACGATGCGCGGGTCGACCGTATCGGGCATGGTCAGCATCACCCGGGCGTCGTACAGCCACAGGTCGAGGTGCTCGAGCGCCCGCGGCCGCCAGGCGAGGGCGGCGTAGCCGACCAGGTAGGCGACCACCAGGAAGCTGAGCAGCAGCTGCAGCCAGTACTTGCGCAACGTCTTCATAGATTGGGCACCCGCGGCCGGTGGCCGCGGCCTTGTGGCTCACTTGTAGAAGAATTCCATCTGCACGCCGGCGAGCTCGATCACGTCGTGCGACTTGAGCTCCTCGGCCTGCACCCCGATCTGCTGGCCGTTGACCAGCGGCCGGCTCGGGCCTTCGACATGGGTGATGAAGTAGCCGGTGGGCCGCTTGGTGATGATGGCGACCTGCACGCCCGGCTTGCCGATCGAGGTCAGGTTCTTGACCAGGTCGAGCGACTTGCCGGCGTTGGCGCCGTTGAGCACCTTGATCGCGGCGGCGCGCTCGGCCGCAGGCGCCGGCTTGGGCTGCGACGGCGGCAGCTCGATCACCGTGTCGCCGGCCTGGAACGACATCGGCGCGGGCGCCGGTGCCGGGGCCGGCGCGGGGACGGCGCGGCCTGCTTGAGCGCGCCGGGCCGGATCACCATGGTCTTCTCGAAATCCTCGGCGCCCGGCGCCGCCTTGCTCGGCGCCTCGCTCAGGTACTTGAGCTTGTACTTGCCGATCTCGATCACGTCGGCGTCGTTGAGCAGCTGGCGCTTGACCGGCTGGCCGTTGACCAGCGTGCCGTTGGTGCTGTCGAGATCCTCGATGAAGGCGTCGCCGCCGATCACGGCCACCAGCGCGTGCTCGCCCGAGACCGCCAGGTTGTCGATCTGCAGGTCGTTGTGCGGCTTGCGCCCGATCTTCACTTCGCTGCGGTCGAGCTTGAAGTCGCGCAGCACCATGCCGTCCAGACTCAGAATCAGTTTTGCCATCGGTGTATGTCCTCGAATTATTCAGCGGCCGAGCCAGCCGAACAGCTTGCTCCACAAGCTGCGGACGGCTGCGAAGTCGCGGTTGACCCGGATCAGTATGACGGAGACATTGTCGCGTCCGCCATTGTCGTTGGCCATCTGTATCAATTGCTCGGCGGCGAGCGGCAGATTGCCGGTCAGCGTGGTCAGCACCAGCGCGATGTCCTCGTCGTCGACCATGTCGTTCAGCCCGTCCGAACAGATCAGGTAGAGATCGCCGACCTGCACCTCGTGATCGTTCAGTTCCGGGTCCAGCTGCGGGTCGATGCCGACCGCGCGGGTGACCAGGTTCTTGTTCTGGGAGCGCTTGGCTTCCTCGGGCGTGATCAGGCCACCGTCGAGCTGTTCCTGCAGGAGCGAATGGTCGCGCGTCAGCGCGACGAGTTCGCCCTGGCGCAGCCGGTACAGCCGCGAATCGCCGACGTGGGCGACCGTGAGGCGGTTGTCGTAGAACAGCGCGGTGACCAGCGTGGTGCCCATGCCGGCGCACTGCGGCTGGCTCTGGGCGGTCTGGAAGATCGCGAGATTGGCCTTCTCGATCTCCAGCCGCAGGATGCGGTGGGCGGCCGGCTTGCCGCTCATCGACTCGGGCAGGTGCGGCGCGACCACCTCGATCGCGGCCTTGATGCTCTGGCTCAGCAGCGTGGTGGCGATGCCGCTGGCGACTTCGCCGGCGTTGTAGCCGCCCATGCCGTCGGCCAGGATGGCCAGGCCGGCATCGGCGTCGTAGGCGATGGCGTCCTCGTTGTGGCCGCGCACCATGCCGGCATCGGTCAGGCCGTGGATCTCGAGCGCGTGGGCGAGGGTCTTCATGCGGTCCGACCTTTCACCGTGGCGGCGGCCTGCCGGATCGCGTCGGCGAATTCCTGGCCGGTCTGGAAGCGTTCGTCGGCGTTCTTCTTCAGCGCCTTGTCGATGACCGCCACCAGCGCGTCGGGCAGGTTCGGGTTCAGTTCCTTCGGATTGCGGTAGGGCTCGTTGGCGATGCGGTACATCAGCTCGGCCATCGACTCGCCCTGGAAGGGCAGCATGCCCACGCTCATCTGGTACAGCATCACGCCGAGGCTGAACAGGTCGGAACGGCCGTCGATCTTCTTGCCGCTCAACTGCTCGGGCGACATGTAGCTCGGCGTGCCCAGCACCATGCCGGTCTTGGTCTTGCTCGAATCGGTGATGCGCGCGATGCCGAAGTCGGTGACCTTGACCACCTTGCTGTCGTGCTCGTACATGATGTTGGCCGGCTTGATGTCGCGGTGGGCGACGTGCTGGCGGTGCGCGTAGTCGAGCGCCTCGGCGGTCTGCACCGCGATGTGCATCACTTCCATCACCGGCAAGAGCTGGCCCGGCTTGGTGTGCGGCGCCAGGTCCTTGCCCTTGAGGAATTCCATCGCGATATAGGCCAGGTCGTGCTCCTCGCCGGCGTCGTAGATGGTGACGATGTTCGGATGGTTGAGGCGGCCGGCCGTCTCGGCCTCGCGGAAGAAGCGGGTACGCGCCTCCTCGAGCTCGTCGGCCTCGAATTCCTGGCTCAGCGCCATGGTCTTGATCGCCACCACGCGGCCGATCTTCGGATCGCGGCCCAGATAGACCACGCCCATGGCGCCCTTGCCCAGCTCCTTCTCGACCTGGTAGCGGCCCAGCATCGGCTTCTCAACCGCGCCGCCGTCGAGGATCAGCGTGCTGGCGTTGCCGCGGTTGCCGCCGCCGCCGAGGATCACCGTCTCGGCCATCTGCTTGGCTCGGCTCAGCTTCTGCTCGAGATCCTTGAACTTGGGGTTGTGGCCGGCCATGTGGCGATAGACCGACTCGGCCTTGTTGAACTGGCGCTTGCGCTCGAAATCGAGCGCCAGGTTGTACAGCGTGTCCATCATGGTGTCGTCCATCGGCACCTTGCGGAACTTGTCGAAGGCCATGTCCAGCTGGCCCTGGCCCTGGAACGCCAGGCCCAGCATGCGGTTCGACTCGGCGGCCGACAGCTCGGACGCCTCCTTGCCGCGCTCGGTGACCAGGAAGCGCTTGGTGGTCAGCACCAGGTGGCCGACCAGCAGCAGCGCCGCCGGCGTCATCAGCTGCAGCCACAGCAGCTTGCCGACCAGGAAGCCGAACTGGATGCCGACCAGCAGCACGAACAGCAGCGCGGTGACGCTGGCCGCCTGGCCGGCGCTGAGCCGCGGCAGCAGCGCGATCAGGTAGGCCGCGACCAGCAGCGACAGCGCGAGCTGCAGCCACGGCGCCCAGCCCGGCGAGCTGTAGTAGTCCTGCTGCAGGATGCTGGAGACGTTGTGCGCCAGCATCATCACCGGCGAGTAGCCGCTGCCGACCGGGGTGGTGAAGGAGGTGCCGAGGCCGGGGGCGACCGGCCCGATCAGCACGATCTTGTCGCGGTACTTGTCGGCCGGCACCTTGTCGTTCAGCACGTCGAAGAAGGAATCGGGCTGGAAGGCCAGCTTGCCGTCGCGGTCCGGGTAGTAGTAGGTCAGCATCAGCGAATCGGCGTCGGACCGGATCGTCAGGCCGCCGAGCGCGACCTTGTCGCCGAACTGCACCGCGACCTGCTTGGGCGGCAGGTTCAGGCTCTGCGCCGCGATGCGCAGCGCCAGCGAGGGATAGAGCTGGTCGTAGTAGCGCACCGCCAGCGCCTCGGACCGCACCACGCCGTCGGCCGCGTCGGGCAGCGTGACCAGGTGGCCGATGCCGGCCACCTTGGCGCCGATGCGCTCGATCGGCGCCACCATGCGCTGGGTCGGCAGCGGCAGGCCGCCGGACGGGTCGCCGGTCGCCTGCACCTCGTTGCGGCGCACGTAGTCGGGCGTCTCGTGGTCGGGGTTGCCCTGCGGGTCGCCCAGGTCAAGCAGCATCGGCACCACCACGTTGCCGGCGCGGGCGATGCTGGCGGCCAGCTGGGCGTCGAAATCGAGCTTGCGGGCGGCGTCCTCCAGCAGCGCGCCGAACTGGTCGCGCGGGGCCGGAGCCGGCGGCTCGGCGGCCGCCTCGCCTTCGGCGGCGGGTTCGGCCGGCGCATCCGCGGCCGGCGCCGCGGCATGCTGCTTGCGGTAGAGGTCGAGCAGCTGCTTGATATAGCCCGCGCCCTTGTCTTCCTGCGCCTCGGTGAACAGCACCGTGCTGGCGATCACCTTGGGCTTGGCGGCCGCCAGCTTGTCGATCAGGCGGGCGTGGACATCGCGCGACCAAGGCCAGCGACCGATGTTGTCGAGGCTCTGCTGGTCGACGCCGATCACCGCGATGCGGTCGCTCGGCGCACGATGGGTCAGGCCGGCGCCGGTGTCGTAGGCCTTGCGCTCCAGGGCGGCCAGCAGATTGGTGCTGAGGCTCGCCACGGTGAACACGACGACGACGACCAGGCCGACGAACCAGTCGGCTTTCCAGAAGGCGGATTTCAAATTGTTCTCTCCCTACCCGGGATGCTTTACGGGTTGTTGGAAGATTAGATGGCGATGCCGCGCAACGCCAGCGTGGATGCGGTTTCCCGGTCGGAAAAAGTTGGCTTGCGTGGCGCCTGATTGCAACTTCGAACGTCGAATCACGACCTGGTGCAGCACAGGCCCCGGGGAACCCGGCGCTGGCCGTCCGTGAAGGCTCGAACGACGGCGGCCTCCGATCGAGCCCTCTCCCTCCGCCCCGCCGCCGCGGGGAAGCTCGCTGACGCTCGACAGCGCCCCGGGGCAACCGCCCGTGATTCAGCCACCCGACCTCATTCAGACGTTGAATTGCGAATGAGTGCGGGCAAGCCTGGGCAACGGACGCTGGACGCCCGAGAAAGCCCAAGGGCATGTCCCGCCATGGGGGCGTCCGCCAAGGCTCCGGCAGCGTCTTGGATCAGGCCGGGCATTCGATTCAGCTGCTCGAGCCGCGGCAAACGCCGGACGCCGTCAGCCGGCCCGGCCGAGGAAGGACAGGATGGCCGCCTTCTTGCGGAACTCGCGCCAGGCATCGGGGTGGTATTCCTCGAGGTGGCGGTGGTCGCGCCGCCAGCCGAACAGCTCGAAGGCACGCCGCGCCAGCGCCAGCGGCATCGGCTGGAATTCCGACAGGCCGACCATCAGCTCAGCCTCGAACAGGTGGCGCACATCGACGTTGACCAGCAGCTCGCTCTCGACCAGCTGCTCGAGTTCGGCCACCGCCTGGGCCTCGCTGCCGTCCTCCGACAGGTCGAGCAGGCGGTCGACCGAGACCAGCGCGTCGGCCTCCTTGAGACGCAGCTTCAGCCATTCGACCGTCTTCGGGTCCTTCTCGGCCAGCCAGTTGCCCGGCTCGACCCAGCCGAACAGCGTGCAGGCGGCGCGCAGGAAATCGTCGTGGTTGGCGGCGATGTCGCAGCACACCCACAGCATGCCGTCCTCGAACAGCTGCCACACCAGCGGATCGCGCGCGGCCGGGTCGCGCAGCGCGTAGGCGTCGAGCAGCGCGTCGAGCTCGGCCATCGCCTCCTCCGCCGTGCCCTGTTCGTTGAGGTCGGCCAGCTTCTCGATGCGCGGCCTGAGTTCGGCCTCGATCGCGACTTCGCGCGGATCGCGCTCGGCGTCGTCCGCCTCGGCGCCTTCTCCCTTGCCGCGCAGCTCGTCGGCCGCCCACAGCGCGGCTTCGAAGGCATCGCGCAGGCGCTGGAAGGCGTCCGGGTCGTCCTCGGGCCGGGTGGTCTTGAGCAGCTTGGCGTAGGCGCGCTTCACCTCGCGCTCGTCGGCGGTGGCGGCGATGCCGAGGATGTGCCAGCAGGCGTTGCGGTCCATGGTTGGGTTCTCTGTGGAAACACCGGCCCTCAATGGGTACCGGAGACAATACGGAGCAGCGCCGCGGCGAACCAGATCAGCCACCACCAGCGGAAGATCGACCCTCCGCCGGCCAGCGGGTCGGACGGGGCAGGCTGCTTGCGATAACGGTAAAACACGAACACCGAGCCATAGGTGGCGACCAGCAGGCCGAATGCCGATCGGCCCTTGCCCAGCGCCAGCATATCGTCGAGCGGCCCGGCCAGCAGCAGCGCCGCCACCAGGCAGGCGACCAGGCCGGTCACCGGCCGGAAACCGCGTCGCATGGCCTGATCGAGCGCCGGCCAGCGGCTGCGGCCGGTCTCGAGCACGCGTAGCCAGGCCTGCTGGACGAGGCTGCCGGCAAGCAGCGCCACCGGCACCACGGCCAGGCAGAGCAGCATGGACAGGCCGGGGCCGATCCCCGTCGCGCGCGCCAGCAGTCCGCCGCCGGCCAGGGCCAGGACGCAGCACAGCACGACGGCGAGCGGATTGCCGCTCCAGACGCTCGCCCGCGGTCGGCTCCACCAGGCGAGCGCCTCGGCCGGCAGGCGCGCATGCAGCTCGGGCAGGTGTTCGGCGATCTCGGCCAGCGTCTGCCGCACCGACTGCTGGAACGGCCAGGACAGCGACCACCAGCGGCGGCGCCACGGTCCGGGCCGGCCCATGAGGCTGGCGAAGACCCGGTGGTCGTATTGCGAGGAGCCGGGCTGGGCGGAATCGGCCAGGCGCTGCCAGCGTTGCCAGCGCTGTTCGAGTTCGAGCTGCCGGCACAGCCACTGCGACGCGCCGCGCCCGTTCGGCGCCGGCGTGCCGTCGACGTCGAGCCAGCCGGCCCAGTCGGCCAGCCGGGTCATGTAGTCGAGGTCGGGTCGCCAGTCGGCGTGCTGGTGGAACTGCTGGACCAGCAGCTCGGCCATCTCCTGGCGGGCGGCCGGATCGCGCCAGGCCGGTTCGGCGCCGAACTGCCGGAACAGCTCGATCCGTGCGTGCTCCGAGCCGTTGCGGTCACCGTCATCCAGCGCCTGCAGCATGCGGCGGGCGCAGACCTGGTAGATCCGCGCGCGAGCGCTGCCCAGCCATTCCTGCGGCCAGCCGCTCCAGTCGCGCTCCAGCTCGAACCAGCCATGCTCGACCGTCGCCGCCAGCAACGCGTCCACCTCGAGTTCGGGCGCATGCGCGACCCAGTTCAGCGCCTCCATGCCGAGCTGCAGCGCACCCGGATCGGCCTCGGGATAGCGCTCGATCAATGCCAGCTGCAGGCAGACCATGACCGCGTCGAAGGGGATGCCGGGGCGCGGCGCGCCGGCGGCGGTCCGCCAGTCGGCCCAGTCGGCGATCGCCGCGGCCAGCCCGGGCTGCGGCGGCTGATGGCCGCGCAGGCGATGCGCCAGCACCTGCTTGAACAGCTCGCGCGCGTCGAGCGGCTCCCAGCGCGACTGCCGCGCGATCAGGCCGAAGCGCTCGACCGCGCGCGGCTCGCCGGCGGCCAGCGCATCCCAGATCAGGCCGGCGGCCTGGTTGGCCTGGATGAAATGGACCCGCGTGCGCACCCGCGCCAGCAGTTCGGCCTGCGCGGCCGAGCTGCCCGGCGGCATCGTCAGCCAGCCGTACTGCTCGGCGTATTGCAGCACCTCTTCGTCGGGCAGCGCGGCGTCGTGGGCGGCGCGCTGCAGCCGCTCGGCGGCCAGCCGGCTGCCCGGCGGCTCGGCGCTGTCGCGCCAGAACACGGTGCGCACGGCCGGCGCGTCGTCCGGGGCAGGTTCCACCATGGCGGGCGCCGCCTGCGGCGCCTGCCCGGCGGGTTCGATGATGCTTGCGATGGAAGCGGTCGCCGCGGGATCGGTCGCCGGCAGGCCGGCCGCCGGGCCATCCGCCGTCGCATCGGCGGCCCGCGGAGCGCCGCCCGCCGGCTCATCGGCCGCCGCGTCCGGATCGGCCATCGTCCCGGCCGGCTGCCGGCTCAGCCACAGCGCGCGCTCGTAGGCCTCGCGCAGCCGCACGAACCCCGCGGCGTCGTCCTCGGGCCGGGTCGTCTTCAGCCGCGCCGCGTAGGCGCGCCGGATGGCGCGCTCGTCGCGGGTCGCGGCGATGCCGAGCTCGTCCCAGGGCATGGCTCGAGCGGCCGGCCTACAGCCAGCCTTCTCCCTCGATCTCGTCGAGCAGCTTCTTCAGCTCCTCGCGGCCCTTGGCGATCGCCTCCTCGTCCTGCTGCTCGAGCAGCGCCTGGAACTGGGCGGTCGCCTGCGATACCCACTGGCGCTCGTCGCCGAGCGTCTGCTGGAACAGCCGGTCGGCCCGCGCCAGCAGTTGGGCGTTGGGCAACAGCTCGCGCGGATGGGTCTTGAGCTTGGCCAGCGCGGCGAGCTTCTCCTCGATCTGCTCGGGCGTCAGCACGCCGGGGTTCTCCTCGATGATCAGGCGGTGCTTCTCGCCGGTCTCGCTCACCGTCATCTCGGCTTCGAGCAGGCCGTTGACGTCGTAGGTGAAGCGGATCGACACGCTGACCTGGCCGGCCGGCTTGGCCGGCACCGGGATGGTGATCTCGCCGAGGAAGATGTTGTCCTTGACCAGCCGGCTCTCGCCCTGGAACACGCTGACGTGCAGCGCCGCCTGGTTGTCGACGATGGTGTTGACGGTCTGCTCGCGCGAGATCGGCACCACCGAGTTGCGCTCGATGATCGGCAGGTAGAAGCCCGGCTGGAAGCGGCCCGGGCCGATCTGTTCGCTGACCTCGACGCCGAGCGTGTAGGGGCAGACATCGGTCATCACCACTTCGTCGAGCGTGACGTCGCGCGACTTGAGGCCGGCCATCACGGCGGCGCCCATCGCCACCACCTCGTCGGGGTTGATGTTCATCGCCGGCAGCCGGCCGAACAGCTTGGCCACCAGCTTGCGCACCATCGGCATGCGGGTGGCGCCGCCGGCCAGCACGATCTGGTCGAGGTCGATCGCCTTGAGGCGCGCGTCGCGCAGCGCCTTCTCGATCGGCTCGCGCAGGCGCTTGAGCAGCGGTTCGCACAGCTTCTGGAATTCGGCGTCGCTGATCGCCCAGCTCAGCGTCTCGCCGCCGTGCAGCACTTCCATGGTCACGCTCTCGCCGCCGGTCAGCGCGCGCTTGGCCTGCTCGGCCTGCTTGCGCAGCGCCTGGTAGACCGCCGGGGTGGCCTGCTTGTCGGCCAGGCCGTGCCGCTTGCCGACCGCGTCGACGAAGCCGTCGATCAGCGCCTCGCTGAAATCCTCGCCGCCGAGGAAGTTGTCGCCGGCGCTGGCGCGCACTTCCATCACGCCCTCGAACAATTCCAGGATCGAGATGTCGAACGTGCCGCCGCCGAGGTCGAACACCAGGAAACGGCTTTCCGGCTCGCCCTGGTGCAGGCCGTAGGCCAGCGCCGCGGCGGTCGGCTCGTTGACCAGCCGCTCGACCTTGAGGCCGGCGAGCTGGCCGGCGATCTTGGTGGCCTTGCGCTGGGCGTCGCTGAAGTAGGCCGGCACGGTGATGACGGCTTCCTCGACCGGCTCGCCGAGGAAGCGCTCGGCGTCTTCCTTGAGCGACTTGAGCACCAGCGCCGACAGCTCTTCGGGCCGGAAGCGCTGGCGGCCCAGCGCGGTCTCGCGGTCCGAGCCCATGTAGCGCTTGAACACCGAGGTGGTGAGGTGGGGATGGGTGATCAGCCGCTCGCGCGCGGCGAGGCCGACCAGCACGGCGCCGTCGTCGTCGAGGCCGACCACCGAGGGCGTGAGGTTATGGCCGAGCGCGTTGGGAACGATGTGGGCGCGGCCGTCGCGCCAGATGGCGACGAGGCTGTTGGTGGTGCCGAGGTCGATACCGATGATCATGGGCATGCCGCTTGAGGGCGATCGTTGGAATGGGAAAGCCGCCATTTTACGTCAGAGGGCGAATCCGGCTGTAGCGGCCTCGCGGCGGAGGGACCGGATACACTTGTTCGCCAAAATTGAATGAGCTCGTGAAAAACATCCGCTATCGCATGGCGGAACTCGCATGAATAATGCGACTCAAGGCACGAAACGATTCACAAAGCGAAACATCGCTCGATCCTTAGGGGGATTTCATGACCGCCGTTCAGAAATACACGCTGCCCGCCCGCCTGCTGCACTGGCTGGTCGCGCTCGGCATCATTGCGGCCTTCGCGCTGGCGCTGTCGTTCGACGACATGCCGCTGAGCCCGGGCAAGCTCAAGCTGATCAACTACCACAAGTGGATCGGCATCACCGTGCTGGGCCTGGCCGCGCTGCGGCTGCTGTGGCGGCTCGGCCACCGGCCGCCGGCGCTGCCGGCCCACATGGCGGCGTGGGAGAAGCTGGCGGCGCACGCCGGCCATGCGTTGCTCTATCTATTGATGTTCGGCGTGCCGCTGGGCGGCTGGCTGTACTCGTCGGCCAAGGGCTACCCGGTGGTCTGGCTCGGCCTGGTCCCGCTGCCCAACCTGATGGACAAGAACGAGGCGCTGGCCGGCACGCTGAAGACCCTGCACATGCTGGGCGGCTGGAGCGTGATCGCGCTCGCCGTGCTGCATGCGGCCGCCGCGCTCAAGCATCACTTCATCGACCGCGACGACGTGCTCCGACGCATGGTCTAGCCGCATCCAGCCGTATTTAGCCGCATCGAAATACCGTAAGCAGAAGAACACTCGCCGCCCGCCGGGCGGCGGCCCCGGAATCCCAAGGAGCAGAACCCGCCATGAAACAATACGCATTCCTGTTCGCGACGCTGGCCGCGGCCGGCCTGGGCCAGGCCCACGCGACGCCGGTCGACGCGGCCAAGAGCTCGGTGAAGTTCGTCTTCACCCAGATGAACGTGCCGGTCGAAGGCCAGTTCAAGAAGTTCAGCGCCGACATCGCCTTCGACGCCGCCAAGCCGGAGACCGGCAAGGTCGCGATCGCGGTCGAGCTGGCCGCCACCGACGCCGGTTCCGGCGACGCCAACCAGGCGGTGCAGATGAAGGAGTGGTTCGATACCGCGCGCTTCCCCAAGGCGACCTTCAGCGCGACCCAGTTCAAGCCGAACGGCGCCGGCAAGTTCATCGCCACCGGCCAGTTCGGCCTCAAGGGCCGCACCGCCGCGCTCAACGTGCCGTTCACGGTGCGCCCGGACGCCGGCGGCCAGTGGTTCGAAGGCAGTTTCCCGTTGTCGCGCCTCGCCTGGAAGGTCGGCGAGGGCGAATGGGCCGACGTCGGCGCAGTGGCCGATGCGGTGCAGGTGAAGTTCAAGCTGTACGTACCGAAGTAAAACCGTGAAACGTGAAAGGTGATTCGCCGCTGCGCGGCTCGGTGAAACGTACGCGGTGCAGCCGCAACGCAACGCCGGCCGAAGGCTGCACCACATTTCACGTTTCACTTTTCACATTTCACGCCGTCTTCCACACCTCACACACCGTCCATCAAAGGATTCCCATGCATACCAAACTGCTCGCCACCCTGATCGCCGCCGGCCTGTCGGCCGCTTCCTTCGCCGCCACCGAGAAGTTCGTGCTGGACGAAACCCACACCTACCCGAGCTTCGAGGTGAACCACCTCGGCTTCTCGATCACCCGCGGCTTCTTCAAGGAAACCGCCGGCACGCTCGAGCTCGACCGCGCAGCCAAGAGCGGCAAGCTCGAGGCCACGATCAAGACCACCTCGCTCGAGACCGGCTTCGGCAAGCGCGACGAACACCTCAAGGGCAAGGATTTCTTCGACGTCGCCCAATTCCCGACCGCGCAGGTCAAGGCCGACAAGTTCAGCTTCGACGGCGACAAGCCGGTCAAGGCCGAAGGCACGCTGACCCTCCTGGGCGTGACCAAGCCGGTGACGCTGAACATCCAGCCGCTCAAGTGCGACCTGCGCATGGGCAAGGATTTCGTCTGCGGCGCCGACGTGACCACCACCATCAAGCGCAGCGACTGGGGCATGAAGGCCTACGTGCCCTTCGTCGGCGACGACGTGAAGATCGTGGTGCAGGTCGAGGCCGTGAAGCAGAAGTAAGCTGGGCGGCCGGCGCGACCGGCCGGTGCAAAACAAAAAGCGAGCCGATCGGCTCGCTTTTTGTTTTGCGCTGTCTTTGCTGGCTCGGGTCTCACTGTGCCGAGGTCGTCCTGGCGAATGATTCACCGCAGAGGACGCGGAGGACGCAGAGGCAAGCTTGCTCGCCGTGGCTTTCCTCCCTGTCCTCCGCGTCCTCTGCGGTGACAGCCTTGCCGCCAGTGTTACCGGCTAGATTGAGTAATCTTCGGCGAACACCCGAGCCGAGCGCGGCCGGATGTAGACCTGCTCGCCGCTGGCGTAGCGCTTGCCGGCATAGGCCTCGCGGCTCAGCTCGGCCTCGACCGGGTCGCCGTTGTCCAGGCTCAGCTCGAGCCGCACCACCGAGCCGATCGCACGCACGTGGTCGACCTTGGCCGCCAGCGTCTGCGGCGCCGGCTCGCGCAGCAGCTCGATGTCGTGCGGACGCACGTAGGCGACCGCGCTGCCGGCGCTGACCGGGTGCTCGCCGACCTGGGCGAAGCCGCCGTGCACGCGGCTGTGGAACAGGTTCACGTCGCCGAGGAACTGGTAGACGAAGGGCGTGGCCGGCGCGTCGTAGACCTGCTCCGGCGTGCCGATCTGCTCGATCCGGCCCTTGTTCATCACCACCACGCGGTCGGCCACCTCGAGCGCCTCTTCCTGGTCGTGGGTGACGAACACCGAGGTCACGTGCACCTCCTCGTGCAGGCGCTTGAGCCAGCGGCGCAGTTCCTTGCGCACCTTGGTGTCGAGCGCGCCGAACGGCTCGTCGAGCAGCAGCACCTTCGGCTCGACCGCCAGCGCGCGGGCCAGGGCGATGCGCTGGCGCTGGCCGCCCGACAGCTGGGCCGGGTAGCGGTCGGCCAGCCAGTCGAGCTGGACCAGGCCCAAGAGCTCGTGCACGCGGCGGCGGATCTCGGCCTCGTTCGGCCGGGTGTGCTTGGGCCGCACGCGCAGGCCGAAGGCGACGTTCTCGAACACCGTCATGTGGCGGAACAGCGCGTAGTGCTGGAACACGAAGCCGACCTGGCGCTCGCGCACATGGGTACCGGTGGCGTCCTCGCCGTGGAAGCGGATCTGGCCGGCGTCGGGCGTCTCCAGCCCGGCGATGATGCGCAAGAGCGTGGTCTTGCCGCAGCCCGAGGGGCCGAGCAGGGCCAGCAGCTCGCCGGTCTCGACCTTGAGATCGACGTTGTCGAGCGCGACGAAGTTGCCGAAGCGCTTGGCGATGGATTGGATTTCGATGCTCATCGGAAACCTCTTGTGTGTGAGGAGTGAGGCGTGAGGAGTGAGGTGCAACCCCATCCCCCTCCCTGCCTCCCCCTTGAAGGGGGAGGAGCCGTGCAGCGACGGCTCCACCGCCTGTGATCTTTCAGTCAACCGCAGCTAGCTCCCTCCCCTTCCAGGGGAGGGCCGGGGTGGGGATGGGGTCGACACCTCGTCCCCCACGCCTCACCCCTTACGCTTCACATTCCTTCCGCCGCCATCGCCCGCTCGGCCGCCATCGCCCGTTCCGCCTGCCACTCGACCCAGCTCTTGACGACCAGGGTGACCAGCGCCAGCAGCGCGAGGATGGAGGCCACCGCGAAGGAGGCGACGAAGTTGTACTCGTTGTAGAGAATCTCGACGTGCAGCGGGATGGTGTTGGTCAGGCCGCGGATATGGCCGCTGACCACGCTGACCGCGCCGAATTCGCCCATCGCCCGCGCATTGCACAGGATCACGCCGTACAACAGGCCCCACTTGATGTTGGGCAGGGTGATCTTCCAGAAGGTCTGCCAGCCGCTGGCGCCCAGCACCAGCGCGGCCTGCTCCTCCTCGGTGCCCTGCGCCTCCATCAGCGGGATCAGCTCGCGCGCCACGAACGGGAAGGTGACGAACACCGTGGCCAGCACGATGCCGGGCACCGCGAAGATGATCTTGACGCCGTGCTCCATCAGCCACGGCCCGAACCAGCCCTGGGCGCCGAACATCAGCACGTAGATCAGGCCGGCCACCACCGGGCTGACCGAGAACGGCAGGTCGATCAGCGTGATCAGGAGGCTCTTGCCCTTGAAGTCGAACTTGGCGATGGCCCAGGCGGCCGCCACGCCGAACACCAGGTTCAGCGGCACGGCGATGGCGGTGACGACGAAGGTGAGCTTGATCGCGGCCAGCGCGTCGGACTCGGCCAGCGCGGTCCAGTAGAGCGCCCAGCCCTTGCGCAGGGCCTCGGCGAACACCGCGAACAGCGGCAGCACCAGGAAGAAGCCTAGGAAGGCCAGCGCGCCGGCGATCAGCAGGCCGCGGATCCAGGCCGGCTCCTGCGTGGCGGCCGAACGGCGGGACAGGGTCAGGGTATGCATCGGGTCGCCCTCACTTGCGCATGCCGTGGCGGCGGCCGTGCCACCACTGGATCAGGTTGATGACGAAGATCAGGACGAAGGAGATGGCCAGCATCACGGTCGCGATCGCAGTGGCGCCGGCGTAGTCGTACTGCTCGAGCTTGCCGATGATCAGCAGCGGCACGATCTCGGACTCGAGCGGGATGTTGCCGGCGATGAAGATGACCGAGCCGTACTCGCCGATCGCGCGGGCGAAGGCCAGCGTGAAGCCGGTCAGCAGCGCCGGCAGCGCGGCCGGGAAGATCACCTTGCGGAAGGTCTGCCAGCGGTTGGCGCCGAGGCAGGCGGCGGCCTCCTCGAGCTCGGCCTCGAGATCCTGCAGCACCGGCTGCACGGTGCGCACCACGAAGGGCAGGCCGATGAAGGTCAGCGCCACCACCACGCCGAGCGGCTTGAAGGCGACCTGGATGCCGAGCGGCGCCAGGTACTGGCCGATCAGGCCGTTGGGTGCGTACAGCGTGGTCAGCGCGATGCCGGCCACCGCGGTGGGCAGGGCGAACGGCAGGTCGACCAGCGCGTCGATCAGCCGCTTGCCGGGAAACGGGTAGCGCACCAGCACCCAGGCGACCAGCAGGCCGGCGAACAGGTTGATGAGGGCCGCGATCAGGCTGGCGCCGAAGGTGAGCCGGTAGGCCGCCATCACGCGCTCGCCGGTCACCACCTGCCAGAAATGCGCCAGCGTCAGCTCGCTGGTCTTGAGCACCAGCGCCGACAGCGGCAGCAGCACGATCAGGCAGAGGTAGACGATGGTGTAGCCGAACGACAGGCCGAAGCCGGGGAGGACGCGGGGTTTCATCGTGAGAGGTGTGAGGCGTTAGGGGTGAGGGGGCGCGTGGGACGGGCAGAGAGGCACTCAGCGGCAGTGCCCGCGGGAACTGCGACTGCCCTGCCTCCGTGCTTCGTATCGAATGCCATGGCGTGATCGGGCAAAGGTATGCGTGGCAAGCACGGGCAATCGATTCACTGCCGCGCCTGCGAGGGCTTTTACCCCTCACACCTCACGCCTCTCTCCTCACTTTTTCGTATAGATCTGATCGAACGTCCCGCCATCGTCGAAGTGCGTCTTCTGCGCATTGCGCCAGCCGCCGAACACTTCGTCGACCGTGAACAGCTTCACCGCGGGGAATTGCGCCGCGTACTTCTTGAACACCGCCGGGTCCTGCGGGCGCAGGTAGTTCTGCGCGGCGATCTCCTGCGCGGCCGGGCTCCACAGGAACTTGAGGTAGGCCTCGGCCTCCTTGCGCGTGCCCTTCTTGTCGACCACCTTGTCGACCACCGTCACCGGCGGCTCGGCGCGCACGCTCAGGCTCGGGTAGACCACTTCGAAGCCGCCGCGGCCGAATTCGCGGGCGATCATCTCGGCCTCGTTCTCGAAGGTCAGCAGCACGTCGCCGATCTGGCGCTGCATGAAGGTGGTGGTCGCCGCGCGGCCGCCCGAATCGAGCACCGGCACGTTCTTCAGGATGGCGCCGACGAATTCGGCCGCCTTCTGCGGGTTGCCGCCCGGCTGCCTGAGCGCGTAGCCCCAGGCCGCCAGGTAGCTGTAGCGGCCGTTGCCGGTCACCTTCGGGTTCGGCATCACCACCTGCACGCCGGGCTTGGCCAGGTCGGACCAGTCCTTGATGCCCTTGGGGTTGCCCTTGCGCACGATCAGCACCTGCAGGCTGGTGAACGGCAGGCTGGCGTTGGGCAGCCGCGCCGCCCAGTTCTCGGGGATCAGCTTGGCCTTGTCGTACAGCGCATCGATGTCGGGCGGCATGTTCATGGTGATCACGTCGGCCTCGAGCCCGTCGATCACCGCGCGCGCCTGCTTGCCCGAGCCGCCGTGCGACTGCTGGACCGTCACGTCCTGGCCGGTCTGCGCCTTGTAGGCCTTCTGGAAGGCCGGGTTCAGATCCTTGTAGAAGTCGCGCATCACGTCGTAGGAGACGTTGAGCAGTTCGGGGCCGGCCAGCGCGGCGGCGGACAGGCTGGCGAGCAGCAGGGGGGCGATCAGACGGCCGAGCTTCCGCATGAGAAGCGCTCCAGGGCGAGGTTGGGACGTGCGGAGCTTAACAGCGGTGCCTTATGCAGATTAAGAATGGTTTATTCGAGCATCAACCATATTTGGAATATGTGGCCGGCATGGCCAGGCCGGGTCAATTCACTGCGCACGGATACGATCGACGCCATGCCGGGCAGGGTTTTCGTAGGTCGGGCTTTATGCCCGACAACGACCTCGATCGGCATCGCTGTCGGGCATGAAGCCCGACCTATCTCGCTACCGCAAAGTCTGATTCAGGCCTTGGCCAGTTCCGCTGCGGCCTCGGCCGGTGCGATGCGCAACGCGAAGCCCTCGCCCAGGTAGCCGTCGATCGTCGCCTGCGGCAGGCCGGACGGCAGTTCGAGCACCACCTGCGCCGGCGCCAGCTCGAAGTGCGCGAGCAGCCGGGCGAAGGTGCGGCCGTGCGCGGTCTTGACGTAGTCGAACAGGCGCGGATGGATGGACAGCAGCAGGGGCTCGCTGCGGCCGGCCACCACGAAGTGGTTGAGCGCGTGGATCAGCCGGCACAGCCGGTCGAGCTTGAGCAGGCCGTCGGCGCCGGCCGCCAGGGTGAACAGCTTGGCCGGCGGGAACGGCTCGCCGCCCGGCCCCTGCACCTCGAGTTCGGCCCGCGTCAGCGTCGCGCCGCCGATGTCGGCCGCGACGAAGCGGCTGCGCAGCTCGCACTTGAAGAAGCGGCCGACCACGCCGGCCTCGTCGACCGCCAGCGGCAGGCCGGCCACCCATTGCTGCGGCAGGGTGGCGAGCAGGGCATCGAGGCGGAGCTGGAGTTCGGGCTGCATGAAGGATTCCATCCAGAAAAAAATGCCCGGCCGAGCCGGGCGAAGCATGGAGTTGGACGACTTGCAGGAACGACGGCCGCCCGTGCGGGACGGTCGGCCGCCACCGCAGGCCGCCGATCGGGCGATCGCGGAACCGGTCGGACGCATGCAAGGTCCGCCCGGCCGCCGCGGACGCCCGGCCGGCGTCCTAGCGATTCGGTTGCGGCGTCAGCCGCAGATAGGGCCGCACGGCCCGGTAACCCTTGGGGAAGCGGCGCGCGATCTCGTCGGCGTCGGTCAGGCTCGGCACGATCACCACCTCGTCGCCGTCCTGCCAGTTGGCCGGCGTGGCGACCTTGTGCTCGTCGGTCAGCTGCAGCGAGTCGATCACGCGCAGGATCTCGTGGAAGTTGCGGCCGGTGCTGGCCGGGTAGGTCAGCGTCAGGCGCACCTTCTTGTCCGGGTCGATCACGAACACGGTGCGCACCGTCAGGTTGGCCAGCGCGTTCGGGTGGATCATGTCGTACAGCGTGGCGACCTTGCGGTCCGGGTCGGCCAGGATCGGGAAGTTCAGCTTCACGTCCTGGGTCTCCTCGATGTCGGCCACCCAGCGCTGGTGCGAGTCGAGCGGGTCGACCGACACCGCCAGCGCCTTGACGTTGCGCCGGGCGAACTGGTCCTTGAGCTTGGCGGTGTAGCCGAGCTCGGTGGTGCACACCGGCGTGAAGTCGGCCGGGTGCGAGAACAGCACCACCCAGTTCGAACCGGCCCACTGGTGGAAATGGATCGGGCCTTCGGTGGATTCCTGGGTGAAGTCGGGGGCGATGTCGCCGAGTCGCAGGGTCATGGCAAAACTCCTTGCTGGGGGTGAGGTGGATGCGGACTGCGGCCCGGACGGCTTCCCGGCCCATCCCGGCCGCGCCGCATCCGTGAAATCGAACGAGGTGCCCTGCCCTCTGCCGACCGTCGCAGCGATTCTGAACGGATTCGGTACAGGGAACCGCTGGCATATCTGGCAGCCACAACGGATCGGGCCGCTTGCGGTCCAACGCCGGGATGGCGACGCCGTACGCAGCGATGAAGGGCAGTCTAGCCCCGCCGCAAAATTACCATAACGAATTATGAATTCAACATTTATTCCATTTATGAATATTGAACCGAATTCGACCGATTTGAACCGCGCCGCGCGCGCGGGCACAATCCGCGCCCCTCGTTCCTTGTCCCGTCGAACGAGAACCGGCCGGCCGGCCGCCAGTCCGACGGGACCGATCCAACCGGAGAACCGCTCATGACCCATATCCTCAAGCCCAAGCAGGGCGTCTGCCTCGCCCTGATCGCCACCCTGTTCGCCGCCGGCTGCGCCAGCGACGGCCAGCCGATGACCAACACCCAGAAAGGCGCGCTGATCGGCGTGCTCGGCGGCGCGGTGGCCGGCGCCGCCATCGGCCACAAGAACCGCGGCAAGGGCGCGCTGATCGGCGCGGTCGGCGGCGGCCTGGCCGGCGCCGGCGTCGGCGCCTACATGGACAAGCAGGCGCAGGATCTGCAGAAGGTGCTGGCGCCCGAGGTACAGGCCGGCAACATCGACATCGCCAAGCTGTCCGACCACACCATCAAGGTGACCATGACCGCCGCGACCGCCTTCGACTCCGCCTCGAGCGAGATCAAGCCTGGCTTCTACGGCACCATGGACAAGATCGCCAAGGTGGTGACCACCTACAACAAGACCGCGCTCACCATCGTCGGCCACACCGACGCCCAGGGCAGCGAGGCCTACAACCAGACGCTGTCGGAAAAGCGCGCCGAATCGGTGGCCGGCTACTTCCGCACCCGCGGCGTGGCCGACGCCCGCCTCGACGCCCAGGGTCACGGCAAGCGCGAACCGATCGCCAGCAACGACACCGAAGCGGGCCGCGCGCAGAACCGCCGGGTCGAGCTTTACGTGATGCCGGTGGTGGCGAACTGATCGTTCATTGATAAGGAGCCTCGCCTCTTCTGCCCTGACCGTCGAGCCGCACTCGGCCCTTCTCCTGCGCGCGGGAGAAGGTGGCCGGAGGGCCAGATAAGGACTGCTCTTCGTAGAACCAGCCCTCACCCCAACCCCTCTCCCGCGCGCGGGAGAGGGCTTAAAACCGATCACCGCCCCAACATCAGTTCCAACATCGGCACCCGTCCCGGCATGAGCGCAGCGACATGCCTAACTGCCATCGCAACGGAGAGCGAACGAGCGCCAGCGAGGCCCCCTCGCGGCGGCGAGGGCGGGGGAGTTGGAATCAATCAGGGGAGCGCCAACGATTCAGCATTCACTGAATGATTAGCGTCCGGCTACGCCGGGCGCCTGATCGATCGATTGAGCCTGCGTGATCGTTCTACGGAGAGCGCGACTGCTCCCTCGCGGCGGCGGGGCAGTGGTTTGATGAATCAGCCCTCACCCTAACCCCTCTCCCGTACACGGGAGAGGGGCTTGAAAACCGTTCCGTCCCAGCATCGGCGTCGGTATCGGCATGAGCGCAGCGACATGCCTAACTGCCGCCTCGACGGAGAGCGAACGAGCGCCAGCGAGGCCCCCTCGCGGCGGCGAGGGCGGCGGGAGTCGGGGTGGATCAGGGACGAGCCGCGGTCGAGCACGCACCGACGATGAGCGCCCGGCTCCGCCGGGTGCCTGCGCTGCCTATATCCCCCAAACGGCTATCCATTCGCCCACCCGGCTCGTAGTACTTATATACATCTGTGTAATCGGAGCGCTACAGCCCCGGTGCTACACTCGGCGCGCCGTCCGAAAGCCTGCCGTAAGCGCCGCCCGGCGCGCGGAAGCAGGGCATCGGCCGGCATCATGCGGCGCCGCGGAACCGATCCGCGCCGCCCTTATCGAGAACAGCGTCGGCGAGCATTTCGCCGGCCGTCCGGTCGGACCGCCAGCGGTCCGGCCACCGCCGTCATCCGCAGCATCGAGGAAACGCATGTCCCGCCGTATCGCATTCTGGCTGGTGGGGGCCGGAGTCGTGGCCCTGGTCGCCTATGCCGCATTGAAACCCGCCGGCGGCCAGGCCGCGGCTGGCCAGGGCGACCGGCCGCAGCTGGTCGTCACCGCGCTGAGCCGCGCCCAGGACGTGCCGCTGCAGCTCGAGGCGCAAGGCACCGTCACCGCCCTCAACAGCGTCGAATTACGGCCGCAGGTGGCCAGCACGGTGCGCCAGGTGCATATCCGCGAGGGCCAGGAGGTGCGCGCCGGCCAGCCGCTGTTCACGCTCGACGACCGGGCCGACAGCGCGCGGGTGGCGCAGGGCGGCGCCGAGCTGGCCCAGACGCGCGCCCAGCTCGCCGATGCCGAGCGCAACCTGGCGCGCAGCAAGGCGCTGCAGGCGCAGGGCTTCGTCTCGCAAAGCGCGGTCGACACCGCCCAGTCCAACTACGACGCGCTCAAGGCCGGCCTCGCCGCCAAGGGCGCCGAACTGGCCGGCGCCCGCGTCAGCCAGGGCTACCAGCGCATCGCCGCGCCGTTCGCCGGCCGCGTCGGCGCGATCGACGTCCACCCGGGCTCGCTGGTGCAGCCGGGCATGACCGCGCCGCTGCTGACGCTCACCCAGCTCGACCCGATCGGCGTCGGCTTCACCCTGCCCGAGGCCGAACTGAACCGGCTGCTGGCCAACCAGGCCGCCGGCCCGGTGGCCGCCCGCGTGCAACTAGCCGACGGCCGCACGCTCGAGGGCAAGCTCACCTTCATCGACAACGCGGTCGACAGCGCCAGCGGCAGCATCCGGCTCAAGGCCGAGTTCGCCAATCCCGACCGCAAGCTGTGGCCCGGCGCCTTCACCCGCATCTCGATCGACCTCGGCACCGAGAAGCAGGCCGTGGTGCTGCCGGTCGGCGCGGTGCAGACCGGGCCCGAGGGCCAGTTCGTCTACCTGGTCGACGCCGGCCAGGCGGTCCGGCCGCAGCCGGTCAAGCTGGCCCGCATCGTCACCGTCGAGGGCAGCCAGTACGCGGTGGTGACCGGCCTCCCGGCCGGCCAGCGGGTGGTCGCCGAAGGCGGCCAGAACCTGCGCCCGGGCAGCAAGGTCCACGAAGGCAAGCCGGGCGGAAAGGCCGCCGACAAGCCGGCTGGCTGACTCCGCATCGATACATGAATGGATAAGCGCGCCGAACGTCGAGCGCGCCCCTTCCCTCCCCGTCAAGGGGAGGGCCAGGGTGGGGATGGGGTGAGCCGGCCGCTGTCGCCGCCAACCCCATCCCCCTCCCGCCCCTTGAAGGGGGAGGAGAGTGGATTTGCCAAGCAGCGCAGCGCGACGACCGCCGCTGCGCCCCTTCGCCCAACCGAAGTCCCCGCGCCATGCATATCTCAGAACTCTGCATCCGCCGACCGGTCATGACCACGCTGCTGTCGGTGTCGGTGGTGCTGCTCGGCATGTTCGCCTACCGCACGCTGCCGATCGCGGCGCTGCCGTCCTACGACACGCCGACCATCAACGTCTCGGCCAACCTCTCCGGCGCCTCGCCCGAAACCATGGCCGCCTCGGTCGCGACGCCGCTGGAGAAGCAGTTCTCCACCATCGCCGGCCTCAAGCTGATCACCTCGACCTCGCGCCAGGGCTCGACCTCGATCACGCTCGAATTCGACGACGACCGCGACATCGACAAGGCCGCGGTCGACGTCCAGGCCGCGCTGCTGCAGGCCCAGCGCAGCCTGCCCGACGACATGACCGACCTGCCGTCCTACCGCAAGGTCAACCCGGCCGACCAGGCGATCATCCTGTTGAGCATGACCTCGCCGTCGATGCCGCTGTCCAAGCTCAACGAATACGCCGAGAACCTGATCTCGCCGAGCCTCGCCACCATTTCCGGCGTGGCCCAGGTCAACGTGTTCGGCCAGCGCAAGTACGCGGTGCGCATCAGCATCGACCCGGACAAGCTGGCAGCGCGCAACCTGACGCTGGCCGAGGTGCGCGACGCGCTGCGCAACGCCAATGCCAACAGCCCGGTCGGCGTGCTCGACGGCCAGCGCCAGCAGCTGATCATCGAGGCCAACAAGCAGCTGACCAATGCCGATTCGTTCCGCGACCTGATCATCGCCACGCGCGACATGCGGCCGGTGCGGCTGGGCGAGGTCGCCCGCGTCGAGGACAGCATCCAGACCGTCACCGCCAGCGCCTTCATCAACGGCGAGCGCGGCATCGTGATGGGCGTGCAGCGCCAACCCGGCGCCAACACGGTGGCGGTGATCGACCGGATCCGCGCCACCATGCCGCGGCTGATCGGCCAGATGCCCTCGTCGATCGACGTGCAGTTCCGCAACGACCGCTCGACCTCGATCCGCGAGGCGATCCACGACGTCAACTTCACCCTGGGCCTGACCGTGGCGCTGGTGGTGGTGGTGATCTTCCTGTTCCTGCGCCGGCTCACCGCCACCTTCATCCCGACCGTGACGCTGCCGGTGTCGCTGATCTCGACCTTCGCGCTGATGGCCTGGCTCGGCCACTCGCTCAACAACATCTCGCTGCTGGGCATCACGCTGGCGGTCGGCCTGGTGGTCGACGACGCCATCGTGGTGCTGGAGAACATCGTGCGCTACGTCGAGGAGGGCATGAAGCCGTTCGAGGCGGCGATCAAGGGCGCGCGCGAGGTCGGCTTCACCATCGTGTCGATCTCGCTGTCGCTGGTGGCGGTGTTCATCCCGATCTTCTTCATGCCCGGCGTGATCGGCAAGCTGTTCCACGAGTTCGCGGTGGTGGTGAGCCTGGCGATCGTGGTGTCGGCGGTCGCCTCGCTGACGCTGATCCCGCTGCTGTGCTCGCGCCTCCTGAAGCACGAGGATCACGACGCGCCGGCCGGCCGCGTCAGCCGGCTGTTCGAGCGTTTCTTCGACGGCCTGCTCGGCGCCTACCGCGACACGCTCGACGCCGCGCTGCGCCATCGCCCGGTGGTCTACGCGGTCGCGCTGTCCACCTTCGCGCTGACCGCCTGGTTCTTCTACACGATCCCGAAGGGCTTCTTCCCCGAGGAAGACATCGGCTCGGTCTCGGTCGGCACCGAGGCCGCGCTCGACGTCGCCTATCCGGCCATGCTCAAGCTGCAGCAGCAGGTCGAGGAGCGGCTGCGCCAGAGCCCGCACGTCAGCCAGGTGGTCTCGGTCATCGGCGGAGGCTTCAACAGCAACAACTCGGGCCGTCTGTTCCTCACGCTCAAGCCCAAGAGCCAGCGGCCGCCGATGAAGGAGGTGATCGAGTCGCTGCGCAAGTCGGTGGCCGGCGTGGCCGGCGTGCGGGTGTTCTTCAACCCGGACCAGAACCTGCGCCTGGGCGGCCGCAGCAGCAACAGCAAATACCAGTACACGCTGCAGTCGGTGCAGTCGGGCGAGCTGTACGACTGGGCCGACAAGCTGATGAAGGAGATGCAGGCCGACCCGCTGCTGCGCGACGTCAGCAGCGACGCCCAGCGCCGAGGCCTGCAGGCCTCGCTGAGGATAGACCGCGAGCAGGCGGCACGGCTCGGCGTCGACATGGCCACGCTGCGCGACACGCTGTACGCCGCCTTCGGCGACCGCCAGGTGGCGACCATCTACACGCCGACCGACGACTACGCGGTGATGATGCGGTTCGACGATCCGTTCCGCACCGACGAGACCGCCTTCGAGAAGGTCAAGGTGCGCGCCGCCAGCGGCCAGCTGGTGCCGCTGACCGCTTTCGCCGCGGTCGAGCGCACGGTCGGGCCGACCTCGGTCAACCACCAGGGCCAGCTGCAGGCGGTCACGCTGTCGTTCAACCTGCCGGCCGGCGTGACGCTAGGCCAGGCGCTGGGCCGGGTCGACGAGCTGCGGCGCAAGATCGCGATGCCGCAGAGCATCCTGACCAGCCTGGGCGGCGACGCCGCCACCTTCCAGTCGAGCCAGACCAGCCAGGCCGCGCTGATCGTGCTGGCGATCGCGGTGATCTACGTGCTGCTGGGCGTGCTGTACGAGAGCTACATCCACCCGATCACCATCCTGGCCGGCCTGCCGTCGGCGGCGGTCGGCGCGCTGGTGACGCTGCGGATCTTCGACGTCGAGCTGACGCTGATCGCGGTGATCGGCATCCTCCTCCTGGTCGGCATCGTCAAGAAGAACGCGATCATGATGATCGACTTCGCGATCGAGGCGCGCCACGCCGGCGAGACCGACCCGGTGAAGGCGATCCGCGATGCCTGCCTGCTGCGTTTCCGGCCGATCATGATGACCACGCTGGCGGCGATGATGGGCGCGCTGCCGATCGCGCTGGGCCTCGGCGCCGGCGCCGAGCTGCGCCAGCCCCTGGGCCTCGCGGTGGTCGGCGGGCTGGTGTTCTCGCAGCTGATCACGCTGTACATCACGCCGGTGCTGTACCTGTTCTTCGACGGCTTGTCGGCGCGGGTGCTGGCCTGGTGGCGGAAGCCGGCGGTGGCGTGAGGCGTGAGGCGTGAGGCGTGAGGCGTGAGGCGTTTCAGTGTAGGGCCTGGTCGTTCGCCGGGCGCAAGCGCAGTTTCATGGCCACGTGAGATCAAACCGCAGCAGCATCGGGCCTGCTCGCAGCCCCTCTCCCGCCGGGAGAGGGCTGGGGGCGCCCGGCGTAGGGAGGGAGCGCCCGTGGAGCACTCGCCAACCTGCAGCACAACCCGAACCGTCGCTCCCTCACCCTGCCCTCTCCCGGCGGGAGAGGGTGAGGCAGTGATCGCCCGGCACTGCAGCGGCCGTCATCGCGCTGCGTAAGCCGCCATCTTATTGCGCCACGGCTTGCCCCATTCACTGCCCGGCCCTCCCCTTCAAGGGGAGGGCCGGGGTGGGGATGGGGTTGCACCTCACCCCTCACCCCTCGCACCTCGCACCTCGCACCTCGCACCTCGCACCTCACACCTCGCACCTCGCACCTCACACCTCGCACCTCGCTCTTCACAGCACCAAAAACAACGGGGCCGGCCCCTCCCCAGAGGCCGGCCCCGCTGCTTGCTGCGAGGGTGTTGCTGCGGCTAGTGCGCGCTTACCAGGCCAGGCCCAGCGTGTACTTGCCGTTGGTGGCGCCGGTGCCGCCCGAGTAGTACACCACGCGGGCGTAGTAGGTCGCGGTAGCCGAACCGGTGTTCTTCACCGAAGCGGTATCGACCTTGCCTGCGCCCAGCTCGCTCTTGGCGACCTGGGTGCCGCTGGCGTTGTACAGGTAGAGGTCGTAGTCGACGCTGCTCTTGCCCGGGGTCATCGTCGCCGTCAGGGTCTTGCCGGCCGGCAGGCTGACCTTGAAGTAGTCGGTGTCCGAGGTCGAGCCGATGGTGGCGTTCAGCGTACCGGCGGCCGCAACGGCGTTGGCGGTGGCCAGCGTGTTGTTCGACTCGGTTTCGCTGGTGGTCGGCGTCGGCGTGGTGCCGCCGATCGCGGCTTGCACCGCGGCGTAGGCGTCCAGCATGCCGGCGCCGCAGCCCGAGCACGAGGCCACGAACGGACGGGCCGACGACTTCAGCAGGCTCTCCACCTGATCGGGCGTCAGCGTGGGCTTGGCCGCGATCATCAGGGCGGCGACGCCGGCCACGTGCGGCGTGGCCATCGAGGTGCCCTGGTAGTAGGCGTAGCTGTCTGCGCCCGGGGTGGTGCCGCCGGCGTTCAGCGTCGACAGGATGCCGTTGCTGTCGCCCGTGCTCTGATCACCGCCAGGACCGGCGATGTCGACCAGCGTGCCGTAGTTGGAGTAGTAGGCACGGGCGCCGGTCTTGCCGTAGGCCGCCACCGCCACCACGCCCGAGCAGTTGGCCGGGCTGGAGTTGCTGACGTTCTGGCTTTCGTTGCCGGCCGCCACGATCACCACGGCGCCATTGGCACGGGCCGCGTTGATGGCGTTCTGCGAGGTGGTGTCGCAAGCGCCGCCGCCGCCGAGCGACAGGTTCAGCACGCGAGCCTTGTTCGGGTTGGTCGGCAGGCCGGACACGGTGCCGCCCGAGGCCCAGATCATGGCGTCGGCGATGTCGGAGGTATAGCCGCCGCACTTGCCCAGCACGCGCATCGGCACGATCTTGGCGTTCGGGGCGATACCGGCGACGCCGGTGCCGTTGTTGGTCACGGCGGCGATGGTGCCGGCGACGTGGGTGCCGTGCCAGCTCGAACCGTAGGCCGGGTCGCCTTGCTGGCATTCGTTGGCAGCGGTGTAGTCGCCCGGATCGCGGGCATCGCTGTCGCGGCCGTTGCCGTCGTTGGACACGGCGGTGTCGTTGATCATGTCGTAGCCGCCGACCACGTTGGCGGCCAGGTCGGCGTGCGGACGGTAGCCGGTGTCGATCACCGCCACGTTCACGCCGCTACCGGTCGACAGATCCCAGGCGGCCAGCACGTTCAGGCCGGCGGTGGTGTTCTGCAGGTCCCACTGCTCGCTCCAGCGCGTGTCGTTCGGCGCGGCGGCCAGCGGATGCATGATGCGGTCCGGCTCGGCGTATTCGACGTTCGGGTCGCTGGCCTTGATCTGCGCGGCCATGGCGGCCACGTCGGTCAGGTTGCGGCTGCGGTCGAGCTTCCACACCTGCGAACCGAGACCGGTGTTGCGCAGGAACTGGACGCTGGCGCCGAAGCGGGTGGTGACGGTCTGCACGCGCGACAGACGCTCGGCCTGGCGGGTGGCCTGGACCGAAGCGGCGTTGGCGCCGAGCGACTGCACCGAGGCGGTGTCGCGGTACTTCACGATGATGCGGTCGGTTGCGATGGACTTCGCCTCGGCGGCGATCGCGGAACCGGTCAGGACCGAGAAGACGGCCACTGCCACACAGCCCAGCTTGACGCCGGGGGCTTTGCTTCTTTTCATCTCGAATTGCTCCTTGAACTGCTTCATCGCGCAGGGGCTTCACCCGCGCTGGGGTCAAATCCACCGTCCGGACACCGAGGGTACGGCGTACGAGCGGAAAGCCTGGAGGGTGTTCGGACGGGCCGGCTCAGGCCGGCAGCGGCCATGCGGCGCCGGAGGGCCGCAGGCGGAAAGACGATGGAGCGGAGGCGGACAGGCGACGGAGCGTCGGCTGCGAAAACTTGAAACGCGCAACAGCGCGGGCGAACCAGAACATGCCTTGCCCTCCGACGGGGCAGAACGGATCTGCACCGTCTCGAAACGGTTGCCGGGTGAACGGCCCGGCGGCGTGCTGCTGAAACTGGAACTGCCTTGGGGAGACCACCCGTACCGCCGGCTTCCTGGCTCGCCGGATCGGCCACGGGCGTGGCGATCGACGGCTGCTTAATACCGGTCTGTTCGAATGGAGAGCGCAATCTAGCGATACCTCGGCGTCATAACAACGATTATTTTCGACTTGGTTACAAAGCGTTTGCTCGGTACAACAAACCCGCTGAAAGCCTTGTGCAGACTGGGCTTGAGCTGTGCAAGCGAAGTTGTACTGCCGTTCCGTTTTCCGATTTATGACAATGGAATGTACAGTAAATTTAATTGGACGTCAGTTCCAATTTGATCGATTGCATTGCAGCAAAACCGCTTCCGACGCGGGTTTGGCCAATTCTTGCCGGGCGGGAATGCCAATGTGGGAAAACCCTGAGTCCGGGCGGCACGACCCGGCCCCGCCAAGGGGACGGAGGAATTTGCCGATGAACGGTAGAGGGCGGATTCGCCGCCCAAGTCGGGCCGACCGGACAGTTGCGCGGCGGGAAAATGCGGCGGCCGAATCGCGGAGGACAGCCGGCAGCCGGGCAAGGGCGGCGGCGTCGACGGACCGGACGGAACCGGTTGTGCGCGCTACCAGCTCACCTTGAGCCAGCCGGCGGGCAGCGCCACGTGGCAGGCCAGCCGCGGCAGCGCCGGCGTATCGGGCAGCGTCGCGGCGCTGCGCTCGGCCTCGCCGAGCACGCCCTTGCGCGCCAGCACGTTGCGCTCCTTGCCCGACAGCGCGACCGGCGCGGCGGCGGCCGAACCGGCGTGCTCGATCCGCACCAGGCAGGCGCCGCAGGTGCCCTGGCCGCAGCGCCAGTAGAGCGGCAGCCGGCCGTCGCGGGCGAGATCGCGCACCGCGTCGATCAGCAGCGAGCCTTCGGGCGCCTGGTGTTCGAGCGGCGCCGCCATGCCGCCGCCTTGCAGGATCAATCGGGTCATGGCGCGATCAGACGCCGGAATGGCCGCGCCGGCAAGCGGCCCTGCCGAGGAGGGGCGCGGCGGCCGCCCTGCCCCGCTGTGATAAATTCCGCGCAACTGCGCGGCCGCGCCCCGATCCAACAGCGGCCGCCGCCATCCTAGGCTCACCGAATCCGCCATGAAGCGCCTCTCCGTCCTGCTCCCCCTCCTCCTGCTCGCCGCCGCCCTGCCCGGCCGCACAGCCCTGATCGACGACATGAACGCCGCGCGCGAAGCGACCCGGCAGGGCAAGCTGCAGCAACTGGTCGACATCACCGCCCGCACCGACGGCACCGCGCTTGAGATGTATCCGCGCTACTGGCTGCTGGCGGCGCAGATCGACATCCTGCCCGAGGCCGAGGTGGCCGCCTTCCTGGCCCGCTACGAGGGCAGCCCGCTGGCCGACCGGCTGCGCGGCGACTGGCTCAAGAGCCTGGCCAAGCGCGGCGACTGGACCGTCTTCGAGCGCGAATGGCCGCGGCTCGTCAGCTGGGAAGCCGGCAGCGAGCTGCATTGCGACCGGCTGCAGCTGGCCATCCAGCGCAACGACCGCGCGCTGCTGGCGCGCGAGGGCAAGCCGCTGTGGTTCACGCCGCGCGGGCTCAGCGACGCTTGCGCGCCGGTGTTCGAGGCGCTGTTCGGCATGGGCCTGCTCGACCAGGAAGACGGCTGGCGCCGGCTGCGGCTGACCTTCGAGGCCAACAATCCCGACTTCGCCGCCCAGCTGCTGCCGCGGCTGGGCCTGCCGGCCGGCATCGACGCCAAGCGCATCCGCGCGGTCGCCGCCAACCCGACCAAGGCGCTGCCGACGCTGGCGCTCGGCACCCGCGGCGGCCGCGAGCTGGCGCTGTTCGCCATCGGCCGCGCCGGCCGCAGCGATCCGGACGCCGGCCGCGCGCTGCTGGCGCGCGTCGCCGGCCAGTTGCCCGAGGCCGATCGCCGCTATGCGCAGAGCCGGCTGGCCTACCATGCCGCGCGCCGGCTCGACGACCGCGCGCTGGACTGGTACGGCGACGGCCTGACGCTGGCCCAGCTCGACGACGAAAGCCGCGACTGGTACGTGCGCAGCGCGCTGCGGCTGGCCGACTGGCGCGCGGTGGCGAACGGCATCGACGCCATGCCGGCCGAGGAGCAGCGCGAGGTGGCCTGGCGCTACTGGCGCGCGCGCGCCTGGCAGGAGGCCGGCAAACCGGCCGAGGCGCAGCAGCGCTTCGCCGAGCTGGCCGGCGAGCATCACTTCTACGGCCTCCTGGCGCGCGAGGAACTCGGCACGGTGGCCGACACCGCGGCCGGCCACTACAAGCCGAGCGCCGAGGAACTGCTGGCGGTGCGCCAGATCCCGGCGGTCGAGCGCGCGCTGGCGCTGCTGGCGATGGACTGGCGCAGCGAGGCGGTACGCGAGTGGAACTGGGGCATGCGCGGGCTTTCCGACACCCAGCTCCTGGCCGCCGCCGAGGTCGCCCGCCAGAGCCACTGGTACGACCGCGCGATCTACTCGGCCGAGCGCACCCGCACGCTGCACGACTTCAACCTGCGCTTCCTCGCGCCCTACCGCGACGTCACCCAGGGCTATGCGCGCGGGCTCGGCCTCGACGAGGCCTGGGTCTACGGCCTGATCCGGCAGGAAAGCCGCTTCGTCCAGGTCGCCCGCTCGGGCGTCGGCGCCAGCGGGCTGATGCAGCTGATGCCGGCCACCGCGCGCTGGGTGGCCAAGAAGATGGGCGTGGGCTACGACGCCGGCGCGGTCAACGAGGTCGGCACCAACGTCCAGCTCGGCACCTGGTATCTCAAGCACGTGCTGGACAGCCTGGGCAGCCAGCCGGTGCTGGCCACCGCCGCCTACAACGCCGGCCCGGGCCGCGCGCGCAACTGGCGCGCCGACCGGCCGCTCGAGGGCGCGATCTACGCCGAGACCATCCCGTTCAGCGAGACGCGCGACTACGTCAAGAAGGTGATGGCCAACGCGGTCTACTACGCCCAGGCCTTCGGCCGCGGCGAGACCAGCCTGAAGAAGCGGCTCGGCGCCATCCCGCCGCGCGGCGGCAACGACGCCGCCGATGACGACGACACTCCCTGAGCGACGCCTCTGCACGACCTCGAGCGCCTGCTGCAGACCCGGCGCGAAGCGCGGGCGAACCGCCGCCTCGGCTATGCGCCGGCCGCCATCGCCGGTGCGGTCGACGCCGGCGGCTTCCCGCCAGCCCCGCGCCAGTGGATCGAGGAAGCTCGACGGTAGGAGCGGCTTTCGCCGCGAATCGCGGCACTCCGCAATTCGCGGCTAAAGCCGTCCCTACAGGTGATCCTTAGCTGGATTCAGCAGCTTCCGCACCGAATCCGGCACCCGACGGACGCGCATTTGTTCGCAAGCCTCCCCGCTACCGCCTAAAACTAAGTATCGACACGCGCCGTCACGCGGAGTACGCCATGCCCAGCCCTGTTAGCGTTCCCAGCCGCCTCGACTCCGCCTGCCGGGGCTTTCGCCGCTGAGGGCCGCATGCGCGCACCGATCCACAGCCTGCGCATCGCGCTGGCCGCCATCGTCGGCCTGGTCTGCATGGCCGCGGCGGCCGCGCTGCCGCTCCTGGTCGAGCACGACAGCCAGCCGATCGAGGCCGAGGCGCTGTACGACCCGAGCGGCGCGCTCGACATCGCGGCGGCGGCGGCCAGCCGCGACTTCGTCCCGCGCCGCGAGGCGGTGCCGCCGCCGCTGCGGCCGACCCGGTCGGCGCTGTGGCTACGCTTCTCGCTGCAGCGCGCGCCCAGCGCGCCGCAAGACTGGTGGCTGGCCTTCACCGACACCGGCCTGCGCGAGGCCGCGCTGTACCAGTCGCTCGACGGCGCCGGCTTCCGCCGGCTGGCCACCGGCATCGACAGGCCGTTCGCGCTGCGGCCGCTGCCGGCGCGCCAGCTGCTGCTGCCGCTGACGCTCGACGACGAACGCCCGACCTTGTTCTACCTGCGCATCGACAGCCGCGACGACTTCGCCACCGAGCTGATGCTGCGCACGCCCGAGGCGATGGCGCTGGCCGAGCACGGCCAGGGGCTGGTGTACGGGCTGATCTACGGCGCCATCGTGGCGCTGGCGCTGTACAACCTGTTCATGATGCACAGCCTGCGCGAGCCGCTCTACCTGCCCTACGTGCTGGCCAGCTTCGCCGCGCTGCTGTCGATCGCCGCCTTCAACGGCCACACCTACCAGTACCTGTGGCCGCGCTGGCCATGGCTGGCGCTGCACGAGACAGTGCTGTTCCCGGCGCTGTGGATCCTGATGTTCCGCCGCTACGCGCGGCGGCTGCTCGAGCTGCGCCGGCAGCTGCCGCTGCTGGACCGCTGCGGCTCGGTGCTGGTCGGACTGACGCTGGCCTCGCTGGCGCTGCACCTGGCCGGCGCGCTGCAGCTCGGGTTCTGGCTCGGCATCGCCTGCTACGGCCTGACCGCGCTGTACATGCTGACCGCCGGCTTCCTGCGGCTGCGCCAGGGCTTCAAGCCGGCCGCCTACTTCCTGGCCGGCAACCTGGTGCTGTGCGTCAGCGTGGCCATCGTCATCACCCTGGTGCTCGGCGTGCGCGCCGCGGCCAGCACCTCGGCCTTCTTCGCCATGCAGGTCGGCGTGGCGCTGCAGGCGCTGCTGCTGTCGCTGGCGCTGGCCGACCGCGTGCGCGAGCTGCGCAGCGACCACGAGAACGCGCTGCAGGCCGCCTTCGACGCCCAGCGCGAGCTGATCGTGCGGCTGCAGCGGCACGAGGAAGACCTCGAGCGGCGGGTGATCGAGCGCACCGAGGCGCTGTGCGACGAGATCGCCGCGCGCGGCCGGGTCGAGGCGCAGTTGCGCGAGAGCGAGGCGCGGCTGCGCAGCCAGGCGCTGCACGATCCGCTGACCGGCCTGGCCAACCGTACGCTGCTGAACGACCGCCTGCACCACCTGATCGAGCGGCAGCCGCGCCGGCGCGTGCCATTCGCGCTGCTGCTGCTCGACCTCGACCACTTCAAGCCGGTCAACGACCGCTTCGGCCACGAGGCCGGCGACCAGTTGCTGTGCGAGGTGGCGGCCCGGCTGCGCGGCAGCGTGCGCGCGGCCGACACGGTGGCGCGGCTCGGCGGCGACGAATTCGTGCTGCTGGCGGAACTGCTGGTGCCCGAGGACGCCGAAATCCTGGCCGCCAAGCTGGTGACGGCGGTCAGCGCCGCCTACCGCATCAACGGCCATCCGGTCGACGTCGGCGTCAGCATCGGCGTGGCCTGCTTTCCGCTCGACGGCACGGCGCCCGACGACCTGCTGCGCCACGCCGACGCCGCCATGTACCACGTCAAGCGCAGCGGCCGGAACGGCTACGCGTTCTGGCGGCAGGAACCGCCGGTGCAGCACGCGGCGTGAAACCGGCCGGCCGCGCGGCGGCCGGCGCCTTTACCTCACGAGGAACCTTCATGCAATTGGTGATCGGCAACAAGGCCTATTCGTCGTGGTCGCTGCGGCCCTGGCTGCTGCTGCGGCAGTTCGGCCTCCCGTTCGAGGAGATCCTGGTGCCGCTGTTCGAAGCCGGCAGCAGCGACACCATCCTGCGCTACACCCCGACCGGCAAGGTGCCCTGCCTGGTCGACGGCGCGATCTCGGTGTGGGAATCGATCGCGATCTGCGAATACCTGGCCGAGCGCCATCCCGAGCTGCCGATGTGGCCGCGCGACCCGGCGCTGCGGGCCGAGGCGCGCGCGCTGGCGGCCGAGATGCACGCCGGCTTCGCCGCGCTGCGGCAGCACTGCCCGATGAACGTGCGGCGCCAGTACCCGCCGCGTTCGCGGCCATCCGAGGTGGGCCGCGACCTGGCCCGCTTTAGCGCGCTGATCGAGAGCCTGCGCGCGCGCTTCGCGCCGCTCGGGCCGTTCCTGATGGGCGAATTCGGCATCCTCGACGCCATGTACGTGCCGATGGCGACGCGCTGCCGCACCTATTCGCTCGAACTGCCCTCGCGCGCCCAGGGCTGGGTCGACCACGTGCTGGCGCTGCCGGCGATGCGCGAGTGGTACGAGGCGGCGCTGACGGAGAGCTGGGTGATCCGGGACAGCGAGGAGGACGGGGGCTGAGGATCGTTTCACCGCGAAGAGCCGCGTGCAGGCGCAGCATTTACCGCGAATGTCTCCATTCCCTCGCCATTCGCAGCGGTTGAAGCCGCTCTTACGCCCGACCCATCACCCGGCTCCATGCAGCCCGGCCCCATCGCGGAGTTGGATACGGTCGCATTGAAAACCACGAACGAGCGTCAGCGAGGCTCCCTCGCGGCGGCGAGGGCGGGGGAGTCGGGGTGAAACAGGGACCGTCGCCGGTCGAGCGTTCACCATGCACAAGCGCCCCTTTGCCGGGTGCCTGTCCTCCCGATCGAACCCGCACAATGCCGAGTCCGTCAACGCGACGGTCAGCCCCAGTTCTGCATTTCCTCGATGTCCGGCAAGCCGGTCGGATCGACCGCCTTCTGCCCCTCGTCCGACTCGAACAGTCCTTCCAGCTCGCGCGCCGCCTCGACCGAGGTCTGGATCAGCGCGGTCTCGTCGTGGTGCACCGCGTACTGCCGCTCCAGCAATGCCTCGTCGTGGCGGCGGAAGGTGGAGGTCGCATCGGCGGCGCCGACCGAGGACAGCCCCAGTCCCTGCAGCACCGCGCCGGCCATCTCCAGGCTGGCGGCGAAGGTCTCGCGCGTGGCCACCTCGACGCCGAGGTCGCGCAGCCGGTAGTAGTGGAAGCGGTTGCGCGCACGGGCGTAGATCTTGAGGTGGGGAAAGTGCTGCCGCACCGTCTCGGCGGTGCGCAGCGAAGCCTCGACGTCGTCGATCGCCAGCACGAACACCTCGGCCTGGCCGGCGCCGGCGGCGCGCAGCAGGTCCAGCCGCGAGGCGTCGCCGTAATGGATGCGGTTGCCGAAGCGGCGGACGAAGTCGACCTGCTCGAAGTTCGCTTCCAGCACCGTGGCCGGAATGCGCCGCATGCGCAGCACCCGGGCGACGATCTGGCCGAAGCGGCCGAAGCCGGCGATCAGCACGCGATGGCCGTCCGGTTCGATCCGGTCGAATTCGCGCGCCGCGCGGCCCTCGAGCCGCGGCACCAGCCAGCGCTGGTGAGCGCCGACCAGCAGCGGCGTCAACGCCATCGATACCGTCACCGTCATCGCCAGCAGCTCGGCCGTCGGCGTGTCGAGCAGCTGCAGGGTCACCGCCAGCGCCAGCAGCACGAAGGCGAACTCGCCGCCCTGGCTCAGGTAGGCGCCGAAGCGGCGCGAAGCCGGATCGCCGAGCCCGGCCAGCCGGCCGATCGCATACAGCACCACGGCCTTGACCGCCATCAGCCCGAGCGCCAGGCCCAGCACCAGCAGCGGCCGGTGCAGCAGCAGGCCGAGGTTGGCCGCCATGCCGACCGCGACGAAGAACAGGCCGAGCAGCACGCCCTTGAACGGCTCGATATTGGCCTCGAGCTCGTGGCGGTATTCCGAATCGGCCAGCAGCACGCCGGCCAGGAAGGCGCCGAGCGACAGGCTCAGGCCGGCCGCCTCCATCGCCCAGGCGGTCGCCATCACGATCAGCAGCGTCGCCATCACGAACAGCTCGTGGCTGTCGGCGCGCGCCACCCGGCGCAGCAGCGCGCGCAGCACGAAGCGGCCGCCGAGCACCACCGCCGCCACCGCGCCGATCGACACCCAGGCCGGCGGCCGGCTGGCCGCCGCCGCGTCGGGCGACAGCAGCGGCAGCACGGCCAATAGCGGGATCACCGCCAGATCCTGGAACAGCAGCACCGCGAAGCCGTCACGGCCGTGGCGGCTGGTCAGCTCCTTCTTCTCGGCCAGCATCTGCAGCACGAAGGCGGTCGACGACAGCGACAGCGCCACCCCGGCCACGCCGGCGGCCACCGGAGGCAGGCCGAGCGCCCAGCCGGCCAGCGCCAGCACCGCGGTGGTCAGCAGCACCTGGGCGCCGCCGAGGCCGAACACCGCGCGCCGCAGCACCCACAGCCGCGACGGCTGCAGTTCCAGGCCGATGATGAACAGCAGCAGCACCACGCCGAACTCGGTGACGTGCAGGATGGCCTCGGGGTTGTCGACCAGGCCCAGCGCGCCGGGGCCGATGGCGACGCCGGCGGCGAGGAAGCCGAGCACCGAGGCGAGGCCGAAACGCTTGAGCAGCGGCACCGCCACCACGGCGGAGGCGAGCAGGACGACGGATTGCGAAAGCAGGGACACGGCACGGCTCCGGGGGTGAAGCCGCGATGATGGCAAGCCGGGGAGCGGCGCGCCAGCCGGGCGGCAGCGCCGGTCCGCGCCGGCGTCGGCCATATTGCAGTGCACCATGACGACTCCCGCCCCAGCCGGACTGCACCAATCTGGCCCGGCCGGCGCCCCGCCGAATCGGCGCCCGAAGCCCGCCAAGGCGCATCCACAAGCCATCGCGCGATGCCGGCGCGGCTTGGCATGGCTCCTGCTGTAGCGCGGGTCGGCCCATGCCGGCCGCACAGACGGGAGGTCTTCGATGTCCGCAACGCCAGGTGCTACCGCGTCATTCCATTCCCCTCCGCGACATGCGCAGCGGCTGCTCCGCGCGCTGTCCACCCTGATCGCCGCGCCCGCCACGCTGGCCGCGGCCGGCCCGCAGGTGGTCGAAGCGAGCCGGATCAGCGCCGGCGATACCGCCTGGATGATCAGCGCGACCGCGCTGGTGCTGCTGATGACCATCCCCGGCCTCGCCTGCTTCTACGCCGGCATGGTGCGCAAGAAGAACGTGCTGGCCACCATGACGCAGAGCTTCGCGGTCTGCGCGCTGGTCTCGCTGCTGTGGGTGGCGATCGGCTACAGCCTGGCCTTCATGCCGGGCACGCCTTGGCTGGGCAGCCTCGAGCGGCTGATGATGGAGGGGCTGGTCTACCTCAAGGAGGCGGGCAAGGTGTCGGTCCACCACGGCGCGACCACCATTCCGGAATCGGTGTTCGCCATGTTCCAGCTCACCTTCGCCGTCATCACCCCGGCGCTGATCGCCGGCGCCTTCGCCGAGCGCATGAAGTTCTCGGCCATGCTGTGCTTCATGGCGCTGTGGTCGCTGCTGGTCTACGCGCCGGTGGCGCACTGGGTGTGGGAGCCGGGCGGCTGGCTGGCCTCGATGGGCGCGCTCGACTTCGCCGGCGGCACGGTGGTCCACATCAACGCCGGCGCGGCCGGGCTGATGGCGGCCTGGATGCTGGGCCGGCGCGAGGGCTACGGCCAGGAGTCGTTCGCGCCGCACAACCTGGCGCTGACGCTGATCGGCGCCTCGCTGCTGTGGGTCGGCTGGTTCGGCTTCAACGCCGGCTCCGCCCTGGCGGCCGACGGCCGCGCCGGCCTGGCGCTGCTGGTCACCCACGTCGGCGCCGCCTGCGCCGCGCTGAGCTGGATGCTGGCCGAGTGGCTGGTGCGCGGCCGGCCGTCGATGCTGGGCCTGTGCTCGGGCGCGGTGGCCGGCCTGGTCGCCATCACGCCGGCCTCGGGCTTCGTCGACGTCAAGGGCGCGATGGCCATCGGCGCGGCGGCCGGCATCGCCTGCTACTGGGGCGCGACCGGGCTCAAGCGGCTGCTGGGCGCCGACGATTCGCTCGACGTCTGGGGCGTGCACGGCGTCGGCGGCCTGGTCGGCGCGCTCTTGACCGGCCTGCTGGCGCGCCGCTCGATCGGCGGCGCCGACGGCGACCTGGCGACTCAGGCGATCGCCGCCTTCGCGGTGCTGGGCTACAGCCTGGCGGCCAGCGCGGTGATCCTCAAGCTGGTCGACTGGGTGGTCGGCCTGCGCGTGCCGGCCGAGCACGAGCTCGACGGCCTCGACCTCGCCCAGCACGGCGAGCGGCTCGAGTGAGGAGGGACGCAGCATGACGACGCACAACGAATTGCTGGCGCTGGCCGCCCACCTGCACGTGATGATCCGGCGCAAGATCGGCCGCATCACCGATCCGGAATGGATGGTCAGCAACGCCGAGTACGCGCGCGAGGTGATCCGGCTGGCGCGCACCGAGCCGGCCGCCGAGCTGGCCGAGGCGGTGAACCGCTTCGAACAGGCGCTGTTCGCCGAGCCGCGCCAGACGGTGCGCAAGCCGCTGGTCGAGCAGATCCGCGACAACCTGGCGCAGCCGACCGCGGAGGCGGCGCGGCGTTACGTCGGCGGCCTGCGGTAGCCTCGAGGAATGATCCGGCCGCCGGGCACGGCTAGCTGCGGTTCAGGCACCCGGGAAACCCGGGTGCGCTCCGACCGTGAAAGCTGAAACAGCGGCTACCCCTGTTTCAACCCTTCCCCTCCCGTCCCTGCCGCCGCGGGGAAGCCTCGCAGTCGCTCGTCAGTGATTCGAAGCGCTGCAGCACGCCTTTCGTAGGTCGGGCTTCATGCCCGACAGCGGCCTCGATCGAAGGCGCCGTCGGGCTGAAGCCCGACCTACAGAACCGACGTCGGCCAGCCTGCCCGGCAGGGGCACCTGCTCCGGCTGCCGCTCAATACGCCCTGACCCGATCCACCATCCCCGCCACAGGCCGTCCGGCGACGAACGCGCGCAGCGCGGCCGCGACCTGCTGCGCCGACGGCGCCGGCAGCGTCATCGCCGCCACGTGCGGCGTGATGTGGAGGTGGGGCTGGCGCCAGGCGCGGTGCCCGGCCGGCAGCGGCTCGGTTTCGAACACGTCGAGCTGGGCGCCGCCGAGCCGGCCGCCGTCGAGCCCGTCGAGCAGCGCCTCGAGATCGAGCTGCTCGCCGCGGCCGGCATTGATCACCAGCGCGCCGGCCGGCAGCAGGCCGAGCCGGCGCGCGTCGATCAGGCCGCGCGTCTCGGCGGTATTGGGCAGGATCATCGCCAGCGCGTCGGTCTCGGCCAGCAGGCCATCGAGCGCTTCGCTGCCGTGCAGGCAGCGCACGCCGTCGATCTCGCGCGGGCTGCGGCTCCAGCCGGCGACCGGGTAGCCGAGCAGCGCCAGCGTGCGCGCCACCTGGCCGCCGATCGCGCCGAGCCCGAGCACCGTCACCCGCAATTCGGACGCATCGCGCTGCGGCAGCGGCTGCCACAGGCCGGCCTGCTGCTGGCGCGCGTAGTCGTCGAAACGGCGCTGGAAGCGCAACAAGCCGTGCAGCACGTATTCGGCCATCTGCCGCGCCATGCCGGCATCGGTCAGGCGGATCAGCGCCACGCCGGGCGCGAGGTCGGGCCGCCCGAGCAGGCGGTCGACGCCGGCGCCGAGCGCGAATACCGCGCGCAGCCGGGGAAAGCGCGCGAACAGGCCTTCCGGCGGCCGCCAGCAGGCGACGAACTCCACCTGGCCGTCGTCGACGGCGTCGGCCTCGCCGGCGACCGCGATATCGGGCAGCGCGGCGCGGAACAGCGCGAGCCAGCGCTCGGCCTGGTCGGGAACGTGGACGTACAGCATGGGCGGGCGCTCGCTCTGGACAAGGGGCCGCCAGTGTAGTGATTGCGCCGCGACCGGGCCATGGACAGTCGCGCGGCGCCGGCCCGGCCGCCGTTCCGCAGGCGACTCGAAATCCCCTGCGGCAAGGCGCGTTTCGCGCCCCTTTCCGGCCTCCGCGCCACCGCTTCATCGCCGCGTCACATTGGCCCTTTAGCGTGCTGCGTCTTCCCGCTCCGCAGCCCTTACAAAAGACCCAAAGGACGCCGCCATGTCGCACTTCACCAAGCAGGACGAGCTCGTCAGCAACGATTCGCTCAATCCCAGCCTGTCCCAACTGATCGACGCCAGCGTGTCGCGCCGCCAGGTGCTGGCCGGCGGCGCCGCGCTGTCGGCCAGCGGCCTGTTCGCCGGCCTGCTGTCGTCGCCGGCCGCGGCCGCAACCGTGCCGGCCGCGCCGAAGGCGACCGCGCTGGGCTTCCAGTCGGTGCCGTTCTCGACCGCCGACAAGGTGGTGGTGCCCGAGGGCTACCTGGCCGAGGTGCTGTACGCCTGGGGCGACCCGATCGGCGCCAAGGGCAAGCAACCGGCCTTCGCCAAGGACGCCAGCAACAGCGCCGAGGAACAGGCGCTGCAGGCCGGCATGCACCACGACGGCATGCGCTTCTTCCCGCTGCCGCTCGGCTCGTCGGCCAGCAAGCACGGCCTCCTGGCGATCAACCACGAATACGTCGATCCGGGCCTGTTGACCACCGACGGCAACAAGACCATGACCGAGGAGAAGTACCGCAAGGCGCTGGCCGCGGTCGGCGTCTCGGTGGTCGAGGTGGCCAAGCAGAAGGACGGCAGCTGGCAGGTGGTGCGGCCGTCGAAGTACGCCCGCCGCATCACCGCCGCCACCCCGATCGCGCTGAGCGGCCCGGCCGCCGGCCACGACCTGCTCAAGACCGAGGCCGACCCGACCGGCCGCGAGGTGCTCGGCACGCTGCAGAACTGCTCGAACGGCTGGACGCCGTGGGGCACCTACCTGACCTGCGAAGAGAACTTCGACACGCTGTTCTGCGACTTCTCGCAGAAGAGCGACCACGACTTCAACAAGACCCGCTACGGCGTGGCCGACGAAGAGAAGCTGTACAAGTGGAACGAGATCGATGCGCGCTGGGACCGCCAGCTGAGCCGCAACGAGATCAACCGCTTCGGCTGGGTGGTCGAGATCGACCCGTACGAGCCGAACGCCAAGCCGGTCAAGCGCACCGCGCTGGGCCGGGTCAAGCACGAGGGCGCCACGCCGTCGGTGGCCAAGGACGGCCGCGTGGTGATCTACATGGGCGACGACCAGCGCTTCGAATACATCTACAAGTTCGTCAGCAGCAAGCCGTGGAACCCGACCAACCGCCGCGCCAACCGCGACCTGCTCGACCACGGCACGCTCTACGTCGCCCGCTTCAACGACGACGGCAGCGGCGAATGGCGCGAACTGACCCACGGCAAGAACGGCCTGACCGCCGAAGCCGGCTTCGCCAACCAGGCCGAGCTGCTGATCAAGACCCGGCTGGCGGCCGACCTGGTCGGCGCGACCAAGATGGACCGGCCCGAGTGGATCACGGTCAACCCGGCCAATGCCGGCGAGCTCTACTGCACGCTGACCAACAACAGCCAGCGCGGCGCCGAGGGCAAGCCCGGCCCGGACGCCGCCAACCCGCGCAAGAACAACCTGTTCGGCCACATCATCCGCTGGAACGAGGCGGGCGACGATCCGGCCGCGCTGGCGTTCAAGTGGGACATCTTCGCGCTGGCCGGCCGGCCCGACGCGGCGGCCGAGGAGCACAAGCCGGGCAAGTACGCCGGCGACGCCTTCGGCAGCGCCGACGGCCTCTACTACGCGCCGACCGGCGTGCTGTGGATCCAGACCGACATCAGCACCAGCACGGTGAACCAGAAGGAATACGCCGGCATGGGCAACAACATGATGCTGGCCAGCATCCCGGCCACCGGCGAGATCCGCCGCTTCCTGACCGGGCCGAGCGGCTGCGAGATCACCGGCATCAGCTTCACGCCCGATCAGAAGACCATGTTCATCAACATCCAGCACCCGGGCGAGCCGAGCAACGAGGTGAACGACCCGGCCAAGCCGACCGCCGTCTCGTCCTGGCCCGACGCCGACCCGGCCGGCCGGCCGCGCTCGGCGACGGTGGTGATCCGCAAGCAGGATGGCGGGGTGATCGGGGTCTGATCCTCGTCTCTGGCGCTGCGGCATGGGGAAAGGCCGGTTCTGCGGAACCGGCTTTTTCTTTGGGGCGCCGTGAAACGTGAATACCGTGAAACGTGAAAAGTGAAACGTGGACCCCATCCCCCTCCCAGCCTCCCCTTGAAGGGGAGGGGCAGAACCACGCCGACTCCGCCGGCGGTGATCGTTCGACGTCCCCATGACGATTCAGGCAGTCGCCATCCGCTCCCTCCCCTTCAAGGGAGGGCTGGGGTGGGGATGGGGTCCACGTTTCACCTTTCACCTTTCACGCTCCCCTCCGGCCGCCCCACCGGAACCCACGGCGCAAAACCAAGGTCCAGCCAGGAACAGGGGACGTTTCGCCCCAAGCCCCGGAGAACCCGCCCATGTCCGCATTGCGCTACCTGTACGAACACAACTCGGCCGAGGACGCATTGACCGCGCTGGCCGTCGCCGCCGCCGTCTTCGCCGCGCTCTGGCTGCTGCGCCGGCTGCTGCAGGGCCGGCTGCGCACCTTGGCCAGACGCACCGCCACCAAGCTCGACGACGTCGCGGCGGACGTGGTCGACGGCACCCATCGCCTCACCCTGCTGCTGGCCGCCATCTATGCCGGCGCCAACCAGCTCGAGCTCGGCAGCCTCGAGACGCGACTCGACCAGTTGATGCTGATCGCCCTCACCATCCAGGGCGGCGTCTGGCTCAGCCAGGCCGCGCTGTCGTGGCTGCGCTACCGTGCCCAGGGCGAGGACGCCAGCGCGACCGTCGCCACCCATATGGCGCTGGCCGGCTTCGTGCTGCGGCTGGTGATCTGGGTGGTGGTGGTGCTGTCCATCCTGTCCAACCTCGGCTTCGACATCACCGCGCTGGTCACCTCGCTCGGCATCGGCGGCGTGGCGGTGGCGCTGGCGGTGCAGAACATCCTGGGCGACCTGTTCGCCTCGATGTCGATCGCGCTCGACAAGCCCTTCATGGCCGGCGACGCCATCGTGGTCGACACCTTCTCCGGCACGGTCAAGCATGTCGGCCTCAAGACCACCCGCATCCAGGCCGATTCGGGCGAGGAAGTGGTGTTCTCCAACGCCGACCTGCTCAAGAGCCGCATCCGCAACTACAAGCGCATGGACGAGCGGCGCGCGGTGTTCACCTTCACGCTGGCCCATTCCACCCCGACCGAGCAGCTGCGCCGCATCCCGGAGCTGATGCGCGAGATCGTCGAGGCGCAGGAGGAGGCGCGCTTCGACCGCACCCACCTGAAGGCGCTGACGCCGGGCGGGCTCGATTTCGAGGTGGTGTACTTCATGCTGAAACCGAACTTCGCGCTGTTCGTGAAGGCCCAGCACCAGATCAACCTGGCCATGCTCGAACGCTTCCGCGGCGAAGACATCACGCTGGCCACGCCGACCCCGGCGGTGCAGATGGTCGGCGCGGCCGCCGGCCCTGCCGCCGCCAAGCCACCGGCCCGCGCCGACGAACGGCCGACGCGCGCGCGCAGCGGCGCCGCCGAGGCCGCGACCGCCGGCGGCGAGCCGGCACAGCCGAGCCACTGGTCGGAAAATGCGCCGCCGCCGGAGCGGCTCGGACGAAGCGGTCCACAATGAAAGCCTGCTCAATGGAGGAATCGCCATGGTCGCCCCGATCGGCAGCAACCCCAGCGCGCTGACCAGCCAGCGCGGACTCAACGACACCCGCGAATCGCAGAACCGCCTGCTCGGCCAGATCGCCAGCGGCAAGCGCATCGACAAGGCCGCCGCCGACGCCGCCGGCAGCGCGATCGTCGAGCGCTTCGCGGCGCAGATCGCCGGCGCCGACCGCGCCGCGCGCAACCTCAGCGACGGCATCTCGCTGGCGCAGACCGCCGAGGGCGCGGTCAGCACGGTGCAGGACAACACTTCGCGCATCCGCGAGCTGACGGTGCAGGCCGGCAACGGCACGCTCAACGCCGGCGACCGCCAGGCGATCCAGCAGGAGATCGACGCGCTGAGCCAGTCGAACGACGACACCTTGCGCAACGCCAACTTCAACGGCCAGCCGCTGTTCCAGGGCGGCAGCCTGAGCTTCCAGGCCGGCGCCGACGCCGGCGACCAGGTCTCCGTCTCGCTCGGCAACCTCGCCTCGGCCGGCATCGGCCGCGTCGACGTCAGCAGCGCCGCCAGCGCGACCGCGGCGCTCGGCCAGCTCGACGACCAGCTCGGCACGCTGTCCGACACGCGCGCCACGCTCGGCGCCGTGAACAGCCGTTTCGAATCGGCCATCGGCCAGTTGCAGTCGCGCAGCGAGAACCTGTCGGCCGCGCGCAGCCGCATCAACGACACCGACTACGCGGCGGCCAGCACCGATCTCGCCGCGCAGAACATCCGCGCCCAGGCCGATGTCGCCGTGCAGGCCCAGGCCAACGCCAATTCGCGCCAGGTGCTGTCGCTATTGCGTGCCTGAAGCCTCCAGGCCCCGCCCGAATGCAAAGGCGCCCGTTACGGGCGCCTTTTGTATTTGCTCGTCCGCTCGCCTATGGTGAGGCGCATCCGCACTCACCCGCGACGAGGTTCCGCCATGCCCCGCCTCCTCTACCTCGGCCTGCTGGCCGCTGCGCTGCTGCCGCTCGGCGGCTGCGCCGGCTTCGCTTCGCCGGCCGGCAGCCAGGCGCTCGAACCCGGCAAGCCCTACTGGTTCAACTACACCGCCGAGCGCCGCGGCGCGCTGCTGCTGCCGGCCGGCAGCGCGATCAAGACCTGCTCCGAGCCCTCGCCCGATACCTCGATGAACGTGGTCAGCCAGCTCGACCTGTCGGCCGGCCTGAAGAACGGCGCCGACGTCGGCGTGCAGCAGCAGACCAATCTCGAAGTGGTGCAGCTGGCGCGCCGCTCGCAGACCATCCAGTTCCTGCGCGAATCGCTGTTCCGGCTGTGCGAGCTGTCGCTCAACAACGCGCTCACGCCGCAGCAGGTGACCGACCAGTACGCCGAGGTGGTGAAGATCGCCTCGCAGCTGGCGCAATCGGAGGCCGACTCGGCGCGTGCCTCGGCCGACAACGCGACCGCCCGCAAGCTCGAGGCGCAGCGCCATTTGCAGGGCACGGTCGACAACACCGGCGGTGCGATCGATGCCGCCGCCGGCCAGGGGAAATGACGTGGACGAATTCCAGCAAGTGCTGCTCAACCTGCAGGCGCAGGGCACCGAGGTGGCGGTGCTGATCGGCAACGCCCCGGTGGCGGTGAAGGTGCAGGCCGTGCAGGGCAGCCATGTCACGCTGTACGCCACCCAGAGCCGGGCCCGCTACGACCTGCACTACAGCCAGGTGGTCTTCGTCGGCAGCCAGCCCCAGGCCAAGGGTGGCTGAGCGCCGCCCGGCCGCCCTTCCCTACTCCTGCTGCGCCGCCTGCACGCCTTGCCGCGCCTGCTCGATCATGGCGCGGCGCTGCTCCGGCGTCAGGGTGATGCCGCGCTTCTCGGCCGCGGCATCGATCGCGGCGCCGATCTCGCGGGTCTGCTCGTCCTCCGCGCCGCCGGTGACCGCCATATCCAGCTCCTGCTCCCCGACGGCTTGGCCTTGGTCGCGCCCAGCATGCTGCCGCTGCCGCCCAAGAAGGCCGAACCGACCGACAGCAGCAGGCACAGCACCGCGCCGAAGATGACCGCGCCGCTGTTGGGGCCGGGCGGCGGGCCGTAGGCGTTGCCGTCGCGCTGGCCCGGCAGCACGGCCAGGAAGAAGGACATGCCCCAGCACAGCAGCGCGACCACCAGCGCCGCGCGCGGCGAACCGGTCACCAGCATCAGGCCGCTGGCCGGCATCAGCAGCAGCCACTTGGCGCTCAGGCCCAGGTCGTGCAGCCGCATGGCCAGCAGCCGCAGCAGGAAGACCACGCCGGCCACCATGGCCGCGATTGCCAGCACGATCCCCAGCCCCTTGAATACCGAGGTCAGCACGGCACTGACGATCAGCACCACCACCATCGGGATGTAGAACGCCAGCGACCAGGCCAGGTAGCGCAGCCGGCCGATGCGGCCCTGGAAGCTCAGCGAGACCAGGGGCGGCGTTTCGGTCTCGTCCTCGACCGTCTCGACCTGGCTGCTGCCGTAGGCCGAACGCATCGGCGCCGGCTGCTCGCGCGCCACCCGGGCCGCCTTCAGCATGCGCGGCATGTCGGCGCCGCAGCCGCGGCACAGCGTGCGGCGCGGCTGGCTCAGTTGGCAGGACGGGCAGACGACCAGGTCGAGTTCGGGCTGGGGCTCGGCGCCCACCAGCGACAGCGGGGCCGGCGCGGCGGCCGGCGGCGGGGATTCGATCGGCAGCATCGCCAGCGCCGCCTCGAGCGCGTCGTGGGCGGCGTCGACCGGCTCGGGCCGCACTTCCGGCGCGGGAGCCGGAGCCGGGACGGGCGCCGGCCGGTTCGGCCGCACCACCTCGGCCGCGGCCGGCGCGATGGTGTCGGCCGCCAGCAGGCTGGGGAAGGCGGAAACGGGTTCCTCGACCGCGACCGGCTGCGGCGCGAAGGCGGCTCGTGGAGCAGGCGCAGGAGCGACAGGTGCGGCCACCGCCTCTTCGACCCACGCCTCGGCGCCGACGCCGGCCAGCAGGTCGAGATAGCGCGCCAGTTGCGTGCGCGGCAGCTCGCGCTTGATCACCGTGGGCCGGCCGGCCAGCATCGCGGCAGCCTGCGTCTCGTTGACCTTGAGCAGTGCGGCCAGCGCCGGGATCACCGTGCCGGGCGCGAAACCGGGCAGCGGATGGCCGGACAGGGATAGTCGAACGGTATCGGAAGCGGACATGGCGGATATGCGTATGAACTGAGGGACCGTGAAGGCACGCGATCATGCAGTCGCGCCACCGGCCGGGCAAACCCGCGCGACGGCCGGCAATAACTTCATACGCGGCTGTTACAACCGTTAACGTTTTTGGCCGCGTGCCGCATCGGCCTTTCGGCCATACTTCGCGCCGATTTCAATTCCCATTCGCATCTCAAGCCCCTACCCATGACCCAAGCGCCCCGCCTCCGCCTCGCCGCCCTGACGCTCGCCTGCCTCGCCGCCTGGCCGGTCTTCGCCGCCGACGAGCCGGCCGCCGATGCGCCCGCTGCGCCGGCCCGCCCCAGCCCGCAGAAGATCGAGGTCAGTGGCTCGCGCAGCAACGACAGCGCGATCCGCCGCAACCAGCCGGCCGGCAAGATCGTGGTCGGCCGCGAAGAGCTCGACCGCTACGGCGACAGCACGGTCGGCGAGGTGCTCAAGCGCCTGCCCGGCGTCAGCATGGGCGGCGCGCCGGGGCGCGGCGGCGGCATCCGCATGCGCGGCCTGAGCGATGGCTATACCCAGATCCTGATCAACGGCGAGCCGGCGGCGCGCGGCTTCTCGTTCGACTCGCTGTCGCCCGACGCGATCGAGCGCATCGAGGTGATGCGCGCACCGGTGGCCGAACACAGCGCGCGCGCCATCGCCGGCACCATCAACATCATCCTGCGCGAGGACGCCCGGAAGCGGCAGGGCCAGGCCCGCGCCGCGCTGGCCAGCGAGGACGGCCGGCTGCAGCCGCGCCTCGACCTGCAGTGGGGCGACCGCGTCGACAGCCTGTCCTACACCCTGGCCGGCGGCTATTCGCACAACGACCGCGCCAACGACAGCAGCACGATCGAGCGCGGCACCGGCCGCGACGGCCAGCCCTACGACGAGCGCAGCCACAGCCAGAGCAGCGGCCAGGGCTACAACATCAACTTCTCGCCGCGGCTGTCGTGGCGGCTCGACGCCGGCAACACGCTGAGCATCCAGCCCTTCCTGATGCGCAACGAGAACCGCAGCCACGGCGAGACCACCAAGACGCGGCTGTACGGCGCCCCGGCCAGCTATGCGCGCGCCAGCTCGGACAGCGAATCGAACATGCAGATGGCGCGCGGCTTCGCCAACTGGCGCCGCCAGTTCGACGACGGCGCCAAGCTGGACGCGCGCTTCGGCCTCAACGCCAACCGCTCGGAAAGCAGCTCGGCGCGGCAGGAATTCGCCGCCGACGGCCAGCGCACGCGCCTGACCGACAACAGCGCGACGGTGCGCGACAACGGCTTCACCAGCGGCGGCAAGTGGACCCGGCCGATCGGCGAGGCGCATTCGCTGGCGCTGGGCTGGGACGCCGAATGGAGCCGCCGCGAGGAGAATCGCCTGAACCTGGTCGACGGCCGGCCGGTGCTGGCCGATTTCGGCGACGACGTGACCGCCCGCACCCAGCGGCTGGCCGCCTTCGCCCAGGACGAGTGGAACGCCGGCCCGCAGTGGTCGGCCTATGCCGGCCTGCGCTGGGAAGGCATCGAGACGCGCAGCACCGACGCGCTGGGCGACACCCGCAACCGCAGCAGCGTGTGGAGCCCGATGCTGCATGCGATCTACCGCATCCCCGGCAGCGAGAAGGACCAGCTGCGCGCCAGCCTGACGCGCAGCTACAAGGCGCCCAACACGCGCGACCTGATCAGCCGGCCGGTGCTGTCGGACGACCCGGCCAGCACCCGCGACGATCCCGACCGCGCCGGCAATCCGGACCTGCAGCCCGAGCTGGCCTGGGGGCTCGATCTCTCCTACGAGCACTATTTCGCCGAGGGCGGCCTGGTCAGCGTCACCGTGTTCCAGCGCAGCATCGACAACCTGATCCGGCGCCAGACGCTGCTCGAAGGCGATCGCTGGGTTTCGCGGCCGCGCAACATCGGCCAGGCCAGCAGCCAGGGCATCGAGCTCGAAGCCAAGTTCCGCCTGGCCGAGCTGGTCGAGGACGGCCCGCCGCTGGAATTGCGCGCCAACTACAGCGTCTACCGCTCGAAGGTCGACGACATCCCCGGCCCGGACAACCGGCTCGACGGGCAGGTCGCCCAGCTGCTCAACCTCGGCCTCGACTACAAGTTCAAGAGCGTGCCGCTGACCGTCGGCGGCAATCTGAACCTGGTGCCCGAGTACACGGTGCGCAGCGCGGTGGACGAGTGGCAGGAGGTCGATGCCAAGCGCCAGGTCGATCTGTATGCGCTGTATCGCTTCAGCAGCGCGCTGCAGCTGCGGCTGGCGGCCAGCAACCTGCTGCACCAGGACTACGACGGCAGCCGCCGCCAGACGGGGCTGGGCGCGACCGAGAGCTTCAGCAGCGCGCCGACTTACACGCAGTGGACGGCGACGCTGGAAGTGAAGTTCTAAGCAGATTGCTGCAGCACGGAAGCCGGTCATCGAGGCCACATGCCGGAATGAGGATCACCCTTCTCCCGTGCGCGGGAGAAGGTGGCCCGAAGGGCCGGATGAGGGTCGTGGTTTGATGAACCGCCGGCTCCTTCCGAAGACCCCGGCGTTTAGCGGCTATCGCCGCAGATTCCACGCTGCGCGCGGATTGAGGCGGGGCCCGTCCCGCAGCCGGGTTACTTTCTTTTGCTTCGCCAAAAGAAAGTAACCAAAGAAAAGGCGACCCGACAAAGCCGCCCCTGCTACGCAGGGGTTCCCTGCGCTCCTCGGTCTCCGCGGGCGGCTGCGCAACTCGGCCCTACGGGCCTCAAACAGTGCTCGCCGACTACCCCCGCGGAGCCCTGCGGTGCTCGGCGGCTTCGACGGGGTTGGGGCCCTCCGTAGCTAGCACCGCGACATATCGGTCCCGTCAAATCGCCCCTGCAGCGAACGTATCGCAACTGCCCGGATCGCCGCTCTCCATCCCGCGCATGAACCAGCGCGCGCGCTGCTCGGCGCTGCCGTGGCTGAACTGCTCGGGCTGCACCGCCTGGCCGGCGCGCTTCTGCAGCGTGTCGTCGCCGATCGCGTGCGCCGCACGGATCGCCTGTTCGACCTCGCCCGGCTCCAGCCGGCCCTGCAGCTGCGCATCGTGGCCCCACACGCCGGCATAGCAGTCGGCCTGCAGTTCGAGCCGCACCGACAGCTGGTTGCCCTTCGCCTTGCCGGCGCGCTGGCGCGCCTCGTGCACCTTGTCCGAGGTACCGGCCAGCTTCTGGATATGGTGGCCGACCTCGTGCGCGACCACGTAGGCTCGGGCGAATTCGCCCTGGGCGCCGAGCTCCTGCTGCAGCCGGTCGAGGAAATCGAGGTCGATGTAGAGCTTCTGGTCGCCGGGGCAGTAGAACGGCCCGACCGCCGAGCTCGAATAGCCGCAGGCGCTGTCGATGCCCTGGCGGAACAGCACCAGCGTCGGCGCCTGGTACTGGCCGCCGCGCTTGGCGAACTGCGCCGCCCAGGTCCGCTCGGTATTGCGCAGCACCTTGGAGACGAAGCGCGCGCTCTCGTCCTTGGCCGGCCCGGACTCGACCGCCGGCGCCTCCTGCCGCATGCCCTGGACGCCCTGCACCAGCTGCTGCGCATCGCGGAAGTCGACGCCGAAGAAATAGCTGAGCGCCGCCGCGGCGATCACCCCGCCGATGCCGAGCCGGCCGAGCGGCAGGCCACCCCCGCCGCCGCGGCGATCCTCGATGTGGCGGCTTTCCTCTTCGTCGTCCAGGCGCATCGCTGCAGGTCTCCATCGGGTCGCAATCGATCGCCAGCATCGCCAATCCGCCGCGCAGTGGCAAGCGCCACGGCGCGGCGGCGAAGGCCGCCCTACTTCAGCATCGGCAGGTCGAGACCGGTGGCGCGGGCGTGCTCGATGGCGATGTCGTAACCCGCGTCGGCATGCCGCATGACGCCGGTGCCCGGGTCGTTCCACAGCACGCGTTCGAGCCGCTTGGCGGCCGCATCGCTGCCGTCGGCCACGATCACCACGCCGGCATGCTGGCTGTAGCCCATGCCGACGCCGCCGCCGTGGTGCAGCGACACCCAGGTGGCGCCGCCGGCGGTGTTCAGCAGCGCGTTGAGCAGCGGCCAGTCGCTGACGGCGTCGGAGCCGTCCTGCATGGCCTCGGTCTCGCGGTTGGGGCTGGCGACCGAGCCCGAATCGAGGTGGTCGCGGCCGATCACGATCGGCGCCTTCAGCTCGCCGTTCTTCACCATCTCGTTGAAGGCCAGCGCCAGCCGGTGGCGATCGCCCAGGCCGACCCAGCAGATGCGCGCCGGCAGGCCCTGGAAGGCGATGCGCTCGCGCGCCATGTCCAGCCAGTTGTGCAGGTGGGCGTCGTCGGGGATCAGTTCCTTGACCTTGGCGTCGGTCTTGTAGATGTCCTCCGGATCGCCCGACAGCGCCACCCAGCGGAACGGCCCGATGCCCTTGCAGAACAGCGGCCGGATATAGGCCGGCACGAAGCCGGGGAAGTCGAAGGCGTTCTTCACGCCCTGGTCGAGCGCGACCTGGCGGATGTTGTTGCCGTAGTCGAGCGTCGCCGCGCCGCGCGACTGCAGGTCGAGCATGGCCTGCACGTGCACCGCCATCGACGGCTTGGAGGCGGCGGCGACCGCGGCCGGGTCGGTCTTCTGCATGTCGCGCCACTCGGCCACGGTCCAGCCCTGCGGCAGGTAGCCGTGCACCGGGTCGTGCGCGCTGGTCTGGTCGGTCACCACGTCGGGCGTGATGTTGCGCTTCACCAGCTCGGGGAACACGTCGGCGGCGTTGCCCAGGAGGCCGACCGAGACCGGCTTGCCGGCGGCGCGAGCCTCGTCGAGCATGGCCAGCGCCTCGTCCAGCGTGTAGGCCTTCCTGTCGAGGTAGCGGGTGCGCAGGCGGAAGTCGATGCGGGTCTCGTCGCACTCGACCGCGATCATCGAGAAGCCGGCCATGGTGGCGGCCAGCGGCTGGGCGCCGCCCATGCCGCCGAGGCCGCCGGTGAGGATCCAGCGGCCGGCCGGCTGGCCGTCGAAATGCTGGTTGGCGACCGCGTAGAAGGTCTCGTAGGTGCCCTGCACGATGCCCTGGGTGCCGATGTAGATCCACGAGCCGGCCGTCATCTGGCCGTACATCATCAGGCCCTTGCGGTCGAGCTCGTTGAAGTGGTCCCAGTCGGCCCAGGCCGGCACCAGGTTGGAGTTGGCCAGCAGCACGCGCGGCGCGTCGGCGTGGGTGCGGAACACGCCGACCGGCTTGCCCGACTGCACCAGCAGCGTCTGGTCGTCTTCCAGCGTCTTCAGCGTATCGAGGATGCGGTCGTAGCAGGCCCAGTTGCGCGCCGCGCGGCCGATGCCGCCGTACACCACCAGCGAAGCGGGATGCTCGGCCACCTCGGGATCGAGGTTGTTCTGGATCATGCGGAAGGCGGCCTCGGTGAGCCAGCTCTTGCAGGTCTTCTCGCTGCCGCGCGGAGCGCGGATCACGCGGGTCGGGTCGATGCGGGGGTCGGTCATGGGATGCTCCTGTGAGGGGTGAGGAGTAAGGCGTGAGGTGTGGGGCGCATAGCCTCGTACGGCAGCTTCCACACCTCGCGCCTCACGCGTCGGTCGAGATTGCGGCGGCCTGGTCGGCATGCGCGAACGAGGCTCCCCGCGGCGGCGGGGCGGGGGGGTGGATTCGATCAGCGAGCAGCGGTCGAGCCGCTGCTGCCTTCGAGCACCCGGCTTTGCCGGGGGCCAGTGCTGCAGCATGAAGTCCTCCGGCATCGGGTCAGAAATACCCGCTGAACTGGTAACGCCCAGCCGGGTGGTAAAGATTCGCCACGCTCGCCACCACGCCGCGCGAGAAGGTGCGGCGGTGCAGCACCAGGCAGGGCTCGTCCTTGGCCATTTCCAGCCGCGTCCGGGTGCCGCGCTCGGGCCGGCGGGCCTCGATGCGGTACTCGACGCGCGACAAGGGCGCCGCGCGCACCAGGTATTCGTTCGGCGTGCTGTGGACGAAGTCCTGCTTGAGATAGTCGGGCGCCTGGGCCGGGTTGACCCAGCGTTCCTCGAGCTGGATCGGCAGGCCGTTCTCGCGGTGCAGGATCACCGAGTGGTACAGCGTGGCGCCGACCGCCACCTCCATCTCGGCCGCCAGCGCCGCGTCGGCCTTGACCGCGCCGAGCTTGAGCACCGCCGCCTCGTGCTCGTGGCCGCGCGCGCGGATCTCGTCGGCGATGCTCTTGATGTCGACCAGCGTGCTCTGGTACTTGGTCGCCGCCACGAAGGTGCCGGCGCCCTGGCTGCGCGTCAGCACGCCCTCGGCCGCCAGTTCGCGGATGGCGCGGTTGACCGTCATGCGCGCCACGCCGAAGCGGCGCACCAGCTCGTTCTCGCTGGGCACCTGGTCGCCGGCGCGCCAGTGCCCGGCGTGGATCTCGCCGAGCACGTAGTCCTTGATCTGCTGGTAGGCGGGGGGGTCATGTGAGGTGTGAGGGGTCAGGTGTGAGGGGCGCGGACTCGCGCTCGGCGTCGATCGAAAGCGACGCGCTCGCGTTCGATCGGCATTGCGTATGGAAACATGGGGCGCATGCCGCGAGCACGGTTCGTGGCGATCTCCACGGTGCCATCCACGCGTACACCTCACCCCTCACGCCTTACGCCTCACGGCTTTCGAACTTGTAAGGCGCCAGCGCCGCGAACCGCCCGGCCTTCACCCGCTCCGCCACCGCCACGATGTCGGGCGCGAAGTAGCGGTCCTCGGCGTAGAAGGCGGCGCCTTCGCGCACCAGCGCGTGGGCCCGCGCCAGCGGCGCGCTGGTCGTCAGCGGGGCACGGAAGTCGACGCCCTGCGCCGCGGCCAGGAGTTCGATCGCCAGGATGTTGGCCACGTTGTCGGCGATCTCGCCGAGCTTGCGCGCGGCGAAGGTGGCCATCGAGACGTGGTCTTCCTGGTTGGCGCTGGTCGGCAGGCTGTCGACCGAGGCCGGGTGGGCGTGGGTCTTGTTCTCGCTGGCCAGCGCCGCGGCGGTGACGTGGGCGATCATGAAGCCCGAGTTGAGCCCGCCGTTCTGCACCAGGAAGGGCGGCAGGCCGTTGCTCAGCGTGGCGTCGATCAGGAGGCCGACGCGGCGCTCCGAAATCGCGCCGATCTCGCTGGCGGCGATGGCCAGCAGGTCGGCCACGATGGCCACCGGCTCGGCGTGGAAATTGCCGCCCGACAGCACTTCCTCGGTGTCGGAGAAGATCAGCGGGTTGTCGGTCACGCCGTTGGCTTCGGTCAGCAGCACCCGCGCGGCATGGCGGATGTTGTCCAGGCAGGCGCCCATCACCTGCGGCTGGCAGCGCAGGCAGTACGGGTCCTGCACCTTGTGGCAGATGGTGTGCGAGGCGCGGATCGCGCTGCCTTCGAGCAGCTCGCGCAGGGCGGCCGCGGCGTCGATCTGGCCGGCGTGGCCGCGCAGCGCATGGATACGCGGATCGAACGGCGTGCTCGAGCCGGCCGCGGCGTCGACCGACAGCGCGCCCGACACCAGCGCGGTGTTGTACAGGTCTTCGATCTTGAACAGGTTGTGCAGCGCCAGCGCGGTCGAGGCCTGGGTGCCGTTGAGCACCGCCAGGCCTTCCTTGGCCGCCAGCTTCAGCGGCGCGACGCCGGCCGCGGCCAGGCCCTCGGCGGCCAAGGCGCGGCGGCCCTCGATGAACACCTCGCCCACGCCCAGCAGCACCGCGGCCATGTGCGCCAGCGGCGCCAGGTCGCCCGAGGCGCCGACCGAACCCTTGACCGGGATCAGCGGCAGCACGTCGGCGTTGAACAGCGCGATCAGGTTGTCGATCACCACCTGGCGCACGCCCGAGAAGCCGCGGCCGAGGCTGGACAGCTTGAGCGCCATCAGGAGGCGCACCACCGGCGCCGGCATCGGCTCGCCGACGCCGACCGCGTGCGACAGCACCAGGTTGGTCTGCAGCTGCTCGAGCTGGTCGTTGGCGATGCGGGTGTTGGCCAGCAGGCCGAAGCCGGTGTTGATGCCGTAGGCCGCTGCGTCGCGCGCGACGATCTTCTCGACGGTGCGCGCGCTGGCGGCGATGGCCGGCAACGCGGCCGGGTCGAGCGTCAGCCGCACGCGGCCGGACTCGATGCGGCGCAGTTGGGCCAGGCTCAGCTGGCCGGGGGTGAGGGTCAGGTTCTGCATGGGGGCTCCAGCCGGATGCACGATGAATGGAGCGCAGACTACACCGCCGTATTTGTATAGACAAGTTGCAGCGCAACATCGTCGTTCGTCGCATGCCGTTTCGGGCAGCCCGCCGTCGCGTGGAATACTCCCTCCCCCAACGATCCAGGAGGAAAACCGCATGCGATTCGTTCCCATGCTGCTGGCGCTGACGCTGGCCCCGCTCGGCCAGGCCCGGGCCGACGACGCGCTGGCCGACAAGGCCCGCGCCGATGCGCTCAAGCTCAAGCCGCAAGCGCAACTGGTGAAGCCGAGCGCGGAAAGCGTCGAATTGCAGCGCAAGCTGCAGGCGCCGCCGGGCAGCCGTACGGCGACGGCCTCGCCGCGCTCGGGCAAGGCGGTCGAATGCGAGCGGCTGGCCGACGGCGAGCTGATCTGGAACAGCGACGGCAAGCAGCCCGATCGCGAGTCGACCCGCAACGGGCCATCGCGCAAGGCCAGCCAGGCGCAGCGCACGGCGGCGCTGCAGCGCCAGCAGGAGAGCCTGCGGCTCGGCTGCACGAGCCTCGATTGATTTCACTGCGCCCTGCGCTACTCAATCCTCAGCAAAACGCCCGGCAAAGCCGGGCGTTCATCTTCTGCGAGTCTCCAAGCATCGGCTCTTCCCGATCGATTCCTACTCCCCCGCCCTCGCCGCCGCGAGGGAGCCTCGCTATCGCTCGTCGCAGCAACTTCGACCATTTCCGTCCATCGATCGGCCGAGTCGTCGGACCCGGCCATAAAACGGCATATCGGCGAAATGGCAACCGGAGCTGTCGTCAGAGAAGAAAAATACAGACGCCTACGCGGCGCCCGCTTCAACGCCGCGGCGCGGTGGCCTGGCGTTCGGCCGGCGCCGCGGCCGGCTTGGCCGAGGTCGACGCCGCCACCGGCGCCGCCAGCTTCTCGCGCAGCGCGGTGGTGTCGACCCGGTAGGTCGGCGAGGCCAGCGGGCCGCCGATCTGCAAGGGGATGCGGGTGCCCTTGAGCGCGTCGAGCTCGGGGATGCCGCTGCCGCCGCGCACCACCGCGTTCAAGAGATAGTCGACCTGGCCGGCGCCGATATCGAGCCGGCCGGCGCCGTCCATGGTCACGAACGGCGCGCGGATCGCCAGGTCGCGGCTCTCGGCCACGCCGTCCTTGATCACGAAGCGGGCGCTGAGGTCGGAAAAGCGCATGCGCCGCCCGGTATCGGCCTTCAGCGTAGTGCCGGTCAGCTTGGCCAGGTTGCCGCGCCATTCGCGCAGCGTCTCGCCGAGGTCGAAGCCGGTGATCGCGCCGCGCGTCAGCATCAGGTCCATGCGGCCGTTCAGGCCGCGCCGCAGCGCGTCGAGGCTGGTGGCCGGCGCGCCGACGTCGAGGTTGACCGTGCCGCGGCCGGCCAGCCGCTCGATGCCGAACAGGTCCGACATCAGCGCGGCGATCTCCATGCCGGCCAGGGTCTGGGTCAGCTGCAGCTTCGGCGTCTTGCCGGCGTCGAGCAGCAGCCGGCCCTTGAGCTGGCCGCCGTAGACGTCGGCCGCCAGGGGCTCCAGCCGCAGCTTGCGGTTGGCGGCGTCGATGCCGGCCTGCAGGTTGAACACCCGGAAGCGGCCGATGTCGAGCTCGCCCAGCCGCAGCTGGCCGCGCGCATTGGCGCCGCCGAGCCAGCCCCAGTCGAGCGGCTGGCTGGCCGCGCCGGCCAGCGGCGCGCTGTCGGCCACCGGCAGGTAAGGCGTCAGGTCGAGCTTGGCGAGGTCCAGGCCGAAGGCGTACTTGGGGCTGACGAAATTCTCCAGCGACAGCTGGGCGCTGACTTCGGCGCCGTCGAGCTGGCCGCGGCTGTCCCAGTCGAAGCGCTCCTTCTCCAGGTCCAGCGCCGCCCGGCCGCCGAGTTCGAGCCGGATCGCGCCGCGCGGCAAGGCCTTGTGGCGATAGCCGCCGGTCAGCGCGAAGCCTTCGAGCGAGACCCGGCGCCAGCCCTCGATGCGCAGCGGGCTCTCGAAATCGAACTGGGCGTTCTGGTCGTCGTCGAGCAGTTGCATGCGCACCCGCGCCGCATCGGCCAGCAGGCTGCCGGCCGCGTCGGCGGCCAGTTTCTCGACCCGCAGCTGGCCGGCCAGTTCGAGGCTGGCGCTCTTGATGCCGAATTCGGCGTCGACCCGGCCGGTCGACAGGCCGGCCTCGCCGCCACGCAGCTCGGGCGTGCGGAAATTGGCCTGCCAGTGCTGGTCGCCGCGCTGGGCGCTGGCGCGGGCGCGCGCCTGGCTCAGCACGCCGCGCCAGGGCAAGGCCGCGGCGGCCAGGTCGCCGGCCAGCTCGAAACGGCCCTCGTGCCATTCCGGCGTGGCGGCGTTGACGGCCAGGCGGAAATCCTTGAGCCGCGCGGTCAGCCTGGGCCGGTCGATGCGCAGCCCGCTGTCGATGCGCAGGCCGCCGGCCCAGTCGGCCGCCGCCACCTGGCCCTGCACGGTGACCGCGCCGGCTTCGCCCTCGGGATCGATCGCGTGCAGGTCGAGATTGCGGAACCGGGTGACCTGGCCGTCGGCGCGCCAGTCGACCGCGGCGCCGACCAGGTCGACCCGGCGCGGCTGCCAGTCGATGCGGTCGGACTTGGGCTTGCGGGTCAGCAGGTCGTCGATGTTGAGCCGGCCGTCGGCGCCGGCGGCGATGCCCAGGTGCAGGCCTTCGATGCGGGCGTCGACCAGCTCGGCGCGGCCGTGCCACAGCCCGCTCCAGCCGAGCGAGAAGCGTGCGCTGTCGAAGCGGGCGAACAGTGAGCGGCGGTCGGGCTCGCTGACCACCACCTCCTCGAGCGTCACGTTGGGCCGCGGCAGCAAGGCCAGGCGCAGGCCGCCGATCTCGACCCGGCGGCCGAGCGAAGCGGTGGCGTCGCCCGACAGTTTCTGGGCGAAGGAAGTCCAGTCGAGCAGCGGCAGCGCGACCACCGCGGCCAGCACGATCGCCAGCGCGTAGACGCCGCGGCGCGACGAGGGAGACAGGGATTGCAGGAACATGGGGCGGGATTATCCCAGAAGCGGCGGGAACACTTGCGAATAGCGGCCGGATCGACCACCACGGCAAGGCTGCTATGGACCCGGCCAGGCACGCATAGGTTTCCCGGCCGGCCCATTTCGAGCATCCGCTCGAATCGGTTTCCGGCTGCGGCCGCGCGCCTGCTAACATCGCGCGCTCGACAGAGGAGACCCGCATGAACGCCAGCTTCCAACCGCACATCACCGAGATCAAGGTGCGCGGCTACCACCTCGACCTGTACGGCCACGTCAACAACGCGCGCTACCTCGAATTCCTCGAGGAGGCGCGCTGGGGCTTCACCGAGGCGTACGGCTCGGTCGAATTCTTCGTCAAGTCCGGCCTCGCCTTCGTGATCGTCAACATCAACATCGACTACCGCCGCGCCGCCCTGATGGGCGAGGAGCTGTCGATCGAGACCGCCGTGAAGAAGGTCGGCGGCCGCAGCGCGGTGATCCACCAGGTGGTGCGGCTCAAGGGCACGCCGACGGTGATCGCCGAGGCCGACGTGACCTTCGTGATCTTCAGCCAGCAGGCCGGCACCGCGGTGGCCTTCGACGGCGAGCTGCGCGCGATGTTCGAGGCGCTGCCGCGCTGGCCGGAGTGAGCGGCGGGATCGCCGCCTCGCGCCCGTAGGTCGGGCTTTACGCCCGACTGCGTCCTCGGCCGGCGGCGCCATCGGGCATAAAGCCCGACCTACAGGGGAAGCGGCGCCGCGACCCACCTTTCCGCTCAGCCGCCCGCAATCAATAGCCGCGCAGGTCGGACTTCAGTCCGACCTGTGTGCGCCGCCGATCGAGGTCGCCGTCGGACTGAAGTCCGGCCTACCGAGCACTCCACCCGGCCCTGGTGGCCGAAACGAAAAAGGCGTGCCGTCCGGCACGCCTTTTTCATGTCCGACGCAAGCGGGCGCGATGCGCTCAGTTGGCCGCGCGCTTCTGCACGCGCTCGACCAGGCCCTGCAGATTGCTCAGCGAGAACAGGTGGGCATAGACCACCGACAACAGGCCGTTCTTCAGCCATTCGTCGGCCTTGCCGGCCGGCAGCGCGCGCAGCTTCTCCTCGTCGACCACCCACATGCCGTCCATGCTCAGCTTCTCGCCCGAGGGCAGCTCGGCGGTGGCCGACACCTGGCGCAAGAGGCCCAGCTTGGCCAGCTCGGCGGCGAACTCGGTCGAGCGGTTGGCGTCGTCGCGCGACTGGAACATCAGCTGGGCGAAGTTCTTCATCGCCTCGGTCGGCTGGCCGTTCTCGAAGGCATTGGCGTCGCCCTCGCGGCGCACGCCATCGATCGCGCCGGTCTCGACGCACAACACGGCGTCGTTGTTCTCGACCTCGACGGTGACGAAGGGATAGCGGCGCACGAAGAAGGGAATGTACTGCGCGTCCCACTTGCCGTCGGCGTCGACGAACAGGTTCTGCTCGGCCTTCAGACCCAGCATCACGGTCGGCGCGTAGCTGTCCTCGCCGGTCTGGGCGAATACGATCGGGTATTCGCGCATCAGGCTGGAGAATTCGCCGCCCACCACCGGCACGGCGTGGACCTTGGCCGCGAAGGCGAAGTTGTCGGCGAGGCTCAGTTTCAGGTCGGCGTGCTTCTGGGCATCCACCGGAGCGACATCTTTGTAGAACATGGGGCTTCCCTCTGGGACGAAGGCGAATCACGCCTTGCGGTTATTCCGGCGGCGTGCCGGACGATGGCGATTTCGCCAATAGCAGAACGGCGGCGATGATAACCGCCCCGCCGATCCACTGCGAGGCCGACAAGCGCTCGCCGAGCAGCCATGCGGCCAATACCACTGTGACGACTGGCTCGAAAGTGGACAGCATGGCGGCTTCCGAGGCGCCGACGCGGGCCAGGCCGGCGAAGAAGGCGAGTGCGGCTACCACGCTACACAGCACGCCGATCGCCGCCACCGCCAGCCAGCCGGTGGTGGTCTGCGGCCAGGCCGGCGTCGCCACGGCCGAGACCGCGCCGAAGGTCAGCGCGCCGCCCAGCATCACCACCGCCGAGCTCGGCAAGGCGCCGGCGCGCGGCGTGAGCCGGCTGCCGACGGCGATGTAGACCGAGTAGATCAGCGCAGCGCCGAGGCCGAAGGCGATGCCGACCGGCGAGCCGCTGAGCGCGTCGCCGACCGTCAGCGCGAGGCCGCCGCAGGCCAGCAGCAAGGCGACGACCTTGCGCCGGGTCAGCGGCTCGTCGAGCCAGGCCGCGGCGATCAGCGTGACGATGACCGGGAAGGTGTAGAGCAGCAGCGCGGTCAGCGAGGCGCTGGCATGGCGCAGCGCGGTGAAGTAGCTGAAGGCCTGGCCGGCATAGCCGATCGCGCCCATCGCCAAGAGGCCGAGCGCCAGCCGGCCGCGCGGCCAGCGCTCGCGCCGCCACAGCATCAGCACGGCGAGGCAGCCGGCGGCGATGACGAAGCGCAGCAGCAGGATGGCCTGCGCATCGGCGCCGGCAGCATAGGCCAGCCGGCCGAACAGCGGCATGATGCCGAAGCAGGCGGCGGACAGCAGGATCAGCAGGGCGCCGCCGAGGCGGCGGGAAGATTCGGACATCGGAACCTCATGAAAACGCCCCGGCTTGCGGCCGGGGCGTCGAACTGCGGACAAGTCGGAATCAGCCCAGCTTGGCGAGCTGCGCCTTGAGCTTGTCGAGCGTCTCGCCGAAACCGGCCAGCCGCTGGCGCTCCTGTTCGACCACCGCGGCCGGCGCCTTGTCGGCGAAGGCCGGGTTGGCCAACTTGGCGGTGGCCTTGGCGACCTCGCCTTCGAGCCGGGCGACTTCCTTGCTCAGCCGCGCCTTCTCGGCCGCGCGGTCGATCTCGACCTTGAGCATCAGCCGCGTGCCGCCGACCACCTGCACCGGCGCGTCGTCGGCCGGCAGCTGTGCCACCACCTGCACTTCGCTCAGGCGGCCCAGCAGTTGCAGGTAGGGGCCGAACTCGGCCAGCTCGGCCGCGTCGCCTTCCAGGAACAGCGGCACCTTCTGCGCCGGGCCGAGGCTCATCTCGCCGCGCAGCGTGCGCACCGCCAGCGTCAGCGCCTTGAAGGTCTCCATGCGCGCGTCGGCCGCGGCATCGATCAGTTCCGGCTTGGCCAGCGGCCAGGCCGCCAGGCTGATCGACTCGGCCTTCTTGGCGCCGGCCAGCGGGGCCACGGTCTGCCACAGCTCTTCGGTGATGAAGGGGATGATCGGGTGGGCCAGCCGCAGCGCCACCTCGAGCACGCGCAGCAGGGTGTGGCGGGTGGCGCGCTGCTGGGCCTCGCTGCCGTTCTGCAGCTGCACCTTGGCCAGCTCGAGGTACCAGTCGCAGTACTCGTTCCAGACGAACTCGTAGATCGCCTGGGCGGCCAGGTCGAAGCGGTAGGTGTCGAGCGCCTCGGCCACCGCCGCCTCGGTGCGCTGCAGCGCGCCGATGATCCATTGGTCGACGAAGCCGTAGTCGCGCGGCAGCGACGCGTCCTGGCCGCAATCCTTGCCCTCGACGTTCATCAGCACGAAGCGGGTGGCGTTCCACAGCTTGTTGCAGAAATTGCGGTAGCCCTCGGCCCGCTTGAAGTCGAAGTTCACGTTGCGGCCCAGCGTGGCGTAGCTGGCCATGGTGAAGCGCAGCGCGTCGGTGCCGTAGGCCGGGATGCCCTCGGGGAACAGCTTCTCGGTGGCCTTGGCGATCTGCGGCGCCTTCTCGGGCCGGCGCAGGCCGGTAGTGCGCTTCTGCACCAGCTCGGGCAGCGCGATGCCGTCGATCAGGTCGACCGGGTCGATCACGTTGCCTTCGGACTTCGACATCTTCTTGCCTTCGTGATCGCGCACGATGCCGTGGATGTAGACGTCGCGGAACGGCACGCGGCCCATGAAATGGGTGGTCAGCATGATCATGCGCGCCACCCAGAAGAAGATGATCTCGTAGCCGGTGACCAGCACGCTCGACGGCAGGAAGGCGTTCAGCGCCGGGTTGGCGGCGTCCTGGTCGGCGTCGCCGGTCCAGCCCAGCGTGCTGAACGGCACCAGCGCCGAACTGAACCAGGTGTCGAGCACGTCGTCGTCGCGGCGCAGCGCCTTGCCGCCGGCCTGGGCGCGCGCCTCGGCCTCGTCGCGGGCGACGTAGACGCGGCCCTCGTCGTCGTACCAGGCCGGGATCTGGTGGCCCCACCACAGCTGGCGGCTGATGCACCAGTCCTGGATGTTCTTCATCCACTGGTTGTAGGTGTTGACCCAGTTCTCGGGGATGAAGCGCACCTGGCCGCTCTCGACCGCCTCGATCGACTTCTCGGCGATGCTCTTGCCGGTCGGGTCGCCCTCGCCCACGCGGGTCATGGCCATGAACCACTGGTCGGTCAGCATCGGCTCCAGCACCACGCCGGTGCGGTCGCCGCGCGGCACCATCAGCTTGTGCGGCTTCACCGAATCGAGGAAGCCCTGCGCCTCCAGGTCGGCCACGATCAGCTTGCGCGCGGCGTAGCGGTCCTGGCCGGCATAGGCGGCCGGCAGCGGCAGGCTGCCTTCGACGCTGCCGTCGTAGCCGAACACCTGGGCCTCGGCCAGGATGGCGGCCTTGAGCGACATCACGTTGACCAGCGCCAGGCCGTGGCGCTTGCCGACCTGGTAGTCGTTCGGATCGTGGGCCGGGGTGACCTTGACCACGCCGGTGCCGAATGCCTTGTCGACGTAGCTGTCGGCGATCACCGGGATGTCGCGGCCGCACAGCGGCAGCCGCACCGACTTGCCGACCAGCGCGGCATAGCGCTCGTCCTCCGGGTGCACCATCAGCGCCACGTCGCCGAGCATGGTCTCGGGCCGGGTGGTGGCGACCGTCAGGTGGCCGGAGCCGTCGGCCAGCGGGTAGTTGATGTGCCACAGCTGGCCGTCTTCCTCGGTGTTCTCCACTTCGAGGTCGGACACCGATGTGCCGAGCACCGGGTCCCAGTTCACCAGCCGCTTGCCGCGGTAGATCAGGCCCTGCTCGTACAGCCGGACGAAGACCTCGGTCACCGTGGCCGAGCGGCTCGGGTCCATGGTGAAGTATTCGTGGCCCCAGTCGACCGAGCAGCCCATGCGCCGCATCTGGCTGGTGATGGTGCCGCCCGACTTGTCCTTCCATTCCCACACCTTGCCGACGAAGGCCTCGCGGCCCAGGTCGTGGCGGCTGACCTTCTGCTCGGCCAGCTGGCGCTCCACCACGATCTGGGTGGCGATGCCGGCGTGGTCGGTGCCCGGTACCCACAGGGTGTTGCGGCCCTGCATGCGGTAGTAGCGGGTCAGGCCGTCCATGATGGTCTGGTTGAAGGCATGGCCCATGTGCAGCGTGCCGGTGATGTTGGGCGGCGGCAGCTGGATGGAGAAGGACGGCGCGGCGGCGTCCATGCTCGGCGCGAAATAGCCGGCCTGTTCCCAGTGTTGGTACCAACGGCGCTCGATGTCGCCGGGTTCGAAGCTCTTGGCCAGTTCCATGATCTCGGTGCGGAAGATGTTGCAAAGCCGTGGATTATAAGCGCAAACCGGGGCCGGACCGGCCCCGGCGGCCGCTCAGCGCGGCCAGGCGCCGAAGCCGGCGTCGAGCAGCAGGCGGCCGTTGCCGCGTTCGGTGACCGTGATGGCGCCGGCCGGGAAGTCGCCGCCGGCCGAGACCCGCACCGAGGTCGGCTGGGCGAAGCCGGCCTGCTTGAGCAGCTGGCCGCCCTCGCTGACGTGGCTGACCCGGCCGCCGAGGAATTCGGCCACCACCACGCCGTCGGTGGTCAGAGCGAAATCGTCGATGAAGCCCAGCTGCTGTAGAGCGTGCTGCCGTCGGCCAGACCGCCGGCGGTCAGCCGGTAGCGCTTGAGCTGGGAAACGCCGACATAGCTCAGCGGGTTGAGCGAGACGTAGAGCCGGTCGCCGTCGACGCGCAGGCCGTTGGGCTTGCACAGCGGGAAGGCATGCAGCTCGGCCTGGCCGGTGACCGCGCCGGCGGCGTCGAGCGTCAGCCGCCACAGCCGGCCCGGCAGCAGCGGCGCACCCGAGTCGGCCAGCAGCAGGTGGCCATCGGGATCGACCGCCAGTCCGTTGGGCAGCGCGAGGCCGGCAGGCCGGGCGATCTCGCGCAGCTCGGCCGCCGGGTCGGCCAGGTCGAGCGAGAACAGCCGCTTGGCGGCGAATGGATCGAGCGTGTTGTCGCTGCAGACGGCGAACAGCCGGCCGCGCCGCTCGGCCAGGCCGAGGAAGGTGCAGGCGTGCGGGCTGCCGTCGCGCAGCCGCGCCGCCAGCGCCCGCTTGCGGTAGCCGCGGCCGTCGTAGCGGCCTTCGTAGACCGCGCCGTCGCCGCTGACGAACCAGCGGCCGTTGCCGGCGGCGAGCTGGTTCTCGGCGTTCGGCACGCCGTCGAACACCGGCGTCGCGGCCAGCGCGGGCAACAGCAGGGCCAGCGCGGCCAGGGGCATGAAGCGGCTCGTTCTCATTCTGTTCGTCCTCCTCCGATGATGGGAACGCCAGTCTAGGGCGCGGAGGCGGACATGCCGACCGATTCGAGCAAGCAACCGACCGATTTGGACACGGCTACCACAGCCGGGCCGGCGCGCCGTGCGAAACCGGTGTCGCCGCGCCGGCCGATGCGCATACCATCGCACCATGCCCGCCCTGCCCCTGTCCGCCCGCCATCTCTCCAACGCGCTCTGGTTCGGCCTGCTCGCGCTCGGCCTGCTCGCCGCGCTGGCAGCCACCCGCGGCGCGGTCGAGGTGCCGTTCTGGCGCGTGCCAGGGCTGCTGATGGCCGAGCCGGCCGGCGAAACCGAGCGGATGTGGCGCAGCGTGCTGATCGACGTGCGGCTGCCGCGCATCGTGCTGGCGCTGGCGGTCGGCGGCGCGCTGGCGGTGGCCGGCTGCGCGCTGCAGGCGGTGTTCCGCAACCCGCTGGCCGAGCCGGGCCTGATCGGCGCATCGAGCGGCGCGGCGCTGGCGGCCGCGCTGGTGCTGGCGGTGTTCCCCGGCTTCGCGCCGGCGCCGGCCGCCTTCGTGGGCGCACTGGCCGCCACCTGGCTGGCCTGGCTGATCGGCCGCGGCCACGACGCGGCGCGGCTGCTGCTGGCCGGCATCGCGCTCAACGCGCTGGCCGGCGCCGGCCTCACCTTGCTCAACTACCTGGCCGACGACGACGCGCTGCGCGGCACCCTGCTGTGGGCGATGGGCAGCCTGGCCGACGCCGGCTGGCCGACGCTGGGCTGGCTGCTGCCGATGCTGGCGCTGTGCGGCGGCCTGCTGTGGCGCGAAGCGCGCGCGCTCGACGCGCTGCTGCTGGGCGAGCGCGAGGCCTTCCACCTCGGATATGCGCTGACCTCGCTGCGCCGCCGGCTGGTAGCGCTGACCGCGCTGACCGTGGCGCTGACCGTGGCGGCCTGCGGCGCGCTGGCCTTCGTCGGCCTGATCGCGCCGCACCTGGCGCGCCTGCTGCTCGGGCCGTCGCACCGCGCGCTGCTGCCCGGCGCAGCGCTGATCGGCGCGGCCTGCATGCTGCTGGCCGACACGCTGGCACGCACCGCCGTGCTGCCGGCCGAATTGCCGATCGGCGCGCTGCTCAGCGCGGTCGGCGCGCCGTTCTTCCTGGCGCTGCTGGTGCGCAAGCGCTGAGCACGCATCGGCCTGCCGCCTCACCTCCCGCCGTAGATCGGGCTTTATGCCCGACGGCGCCTTTGGTTGGCGGCGCTGTCGGGCATAAAGCCCGACCTACCGGGCGCAGCGCTGCAGGAGCGGCTTCGCGGTGCCGCCGGCCAAGCTACCAATCGACGCGCCGTTCTTCCTGCCACTGTTGATGCGCAATCACGGATCGCGAAGCGGCCGGCTCCTTGACCGTAGGTCGGACTGCAGTCCGACAGCGATGCCAGCCACGGCTGCTGTCGGACCGAAGTCCGACCTGCTGGTCGCATCACCTGTAGGAGCGGCTTCAGCCGCGAATGGCGGTCGAGTCTCCTCCACCCATTCGCGGCTGAAGCCGCTCCTACGAGAACCCGCGGCGAGCGTCGCCGCAGTCCTTACTGCGCCGGCGCCCTGGGTGCGGCAGGTGCGGCCGGTGCGACCGGCGGCACCTTGGCCACCGGCGGGACCGGCGGCACCGGGGAACGGGCGGAATCGGCGGCAGCTTCGCCAGGTCGCGCACCATGTAGTCGGCCGGCGGCTTGAACAGGCCGGCGTCGGGCTCGGCGCGGCGGATCTTCGACAGCGCGTAGCTCGATTCGCCGCTGCGCGGATCGCGCGTGCGGGTCAGCAGCACCACCTTCAGCTCGGGCGAATACCACCGCTCGCTGACGATCTCGATCGGCTTCTCGTTGCCGATCCGGCCGGCCGCGATCACCCGGCGGCTCTGGCTGCCCTCGGCCTTCACCCCTTCGATCTCGCGGCTGCCCAGGCTCTTGCGCTCGCCGTCGGCCGGCGCCTCGCCGCCGCTGCCGGTGTCGATGCGCGTCTCGTTGCCCTGCTCGTCGCGCACCGACACCACGTGGCGCTCGATCCGCACGGTCTTGCCGCCGGCCTGGATCTCGCGGCCGCCGTCGACGACCGCCACCGGCGGAACGGCCGGCACCGACAACTTGCTGGCGAAGCGGCGCGCCGGGTCGATCAGGTAGTGCACGCCGGCCTGCGGGTCGTACACGAACACGCTGCGCACCTTGCCGTCCTCGGCCAGCAGCTCCTGCCGGGTGCGGCCCTGGCCGTCGCGGTAGAGCCGGCTCAGCGTGCGGCGGACGATACGGTTGCCGTCGGCCAGCACCTGCACCTTCTCGCTGGTCGCCTCGGCGCTGTAGGGCGCGCCCTTGACCCGCGCGGCCGCCGGGCCGAATTCCTGGCCGACGAAGGCCAGCGTGTCGCCGTCGCCGAGCGGCATGCCGGCCAGCTGCACGCTGATCGTCTCGGGGATCGGCGGCAGCGGGGGCAGCGGCGGCATGGCCGGGACCGCAGGCAGCGGAGGCAGCGGCACGCCGTCCTCGCCGACGCGGGTGATGTAGATGCGCTTCTCGCTCACGGTGCGCGGCTTGGTCGCCGGCACGGCGACGGCCGGTGCGGCCGGCGCAGCGGTCGGTGCGGCCGCGGCCAGTTGCAGCGGCGCTGCGGGCGCGTCGGCGGCAGTGGCCGCCGCGGCATCGGCCGCCGCATCGGCATGGACCGGCGGCGCCAGCAGCAGCGCCAGGACGAGGATGGACAGGGCGGGTTTCATCGGATTTCCTTTCGCAGCGTTCACATCAGGTGTCGGGCGTCGCGCACGAAGCGCAGCGCGAGTGCATTGCCGTCGTCGCCGACCAGCAGGTCGGCCTCGATCGGCCGGTCGGCCAGCGCCGGGTTGACCGGCAGGCCGTAGGCCGCCATCGCTTCGCGCGGCAGGCTGACCCGCACCATGCGCGCATGGCCGGCGCGTTCGAGCCGGGCCGGGTCGCCGAGCGGGATGAAGGCGGTGACCAGTTCGGCCGGCGGGCGCGCCACCGGCCCCGGCTCGATCACGCTCGGCGCGGCGCCGTGCTGCAGCAGCACCGGCCGCAGCCAGATCAGCGCGGCGAGGCCGGCCACGCAGGCGCCGCCGCCGAGCGGCAGCCACAGGCCGCCTTCCAGGCTCAGCCAGCCGCCCAGGCGGCGCAGCCGCTCGGCCAGCCGGCGCGGCCACGGCGGAGGCGCATGGCGGGCGCGGAAAGCGGCCTGCAGCGCGGCTTCGAGTTGCGGCGGCGGCTGTTCGCCGGCCAGCTCGGCGCGCAGCGGGGCCAAGGCCTCGCGCCAGGCGCGGTCCGGCTCGGCGCCGGCGTCGACGGGGGGATCGGGCAGTCGGTTCATGGGGTCGCCTCCAGGCCGGCCGGCGCGTGCCCGGCCAGCGCTTGCGCCAGCCGGGCGCGCGCACGGTTGAGCCGCGAGCGCACCGTGCCGATCGGGCAACCGATCACGGCAGCGGCGTCGAGATAGGGGAGTTCGTGCAGATCGCACAGCACCAGCGCCTCGCGGTAGGCGAAGGGCAGCGCCAGCACGGCGGCGCGCAGGCCGGCCAGGGTCTCGCCGCCGAGCAGGCTGGCCAGCGGGGTGTGGTCGTGGCCGGGCTCGGCCGCCTCGTCCCCGTCGTCGACCGGCGGTGCCGCCGGCTCGGCGCGGCCGCGCCGCACGTGGTTGCGCGCCACCCCCATCAGGAAGGCCGGCAGCGGGCCGCGCAGCGGATCGAAGCGTTCGGGCTGCTGGATCAGCAGCAGGAAGGCCTCCTGCGTCGCATCGGCCGCCAGCGCGGCCGAGCCGGCCAGCATCAGGGCGAAGCGGTAGACGGCGTCGCGATGGCGCCGGTACAGCGTCGTGAAGGCCGCCTCGTCGCCATTGCGCAGGCGGGCGAACAGCTCATCGTCGGTGGGTGGGGCGGCTGCGGGCACGGTGGGCTCGTCTGGGCGAATACGGTGGCGTTATCCGTATTCGGGCGAGCGTGGGGGAAAGTTCCAGAAAACTTGTGAAAGGTGAAACGTGAAATGTGAAACGTGGGTTTCGCCGCTGCGCGGCAGCTCGGATTCGTGCGGCACAGCCGCACCTTAACCCGTTGCCGCGCAGCGGCAGCCCCACGTTTCACCTTTCACGTTTCACACGGGGTTTTCACCTGAACCGCGCAGCGGATCATTCAGTGGCTCGTTGAGCTGCGTGCGCAGTCGCCGCGTCAGCACCTCGTCCGGCGGCATCATCAGCGCGAGGCAGGTCTCGGCCTGCTGGCGGAAGCTCATCTCGCGGTAGGCCTCGTAGCTCTTGGCCGCGGCGTTGGCGGCGGCGCCGAGCAGGCGGTTGTTGCGGCTCATCAGGCCCTCGGTGACCAGGCCCTCGCTGGCCGCGCGGAAGTTGCTCTCCACCATCTGCTGGGCGGCCTGGTTGGCCACCGCCGAGATGTGCTCGCCGGCGGCCTCGACCAGCTCCAGGAGCCGCGGCCGGCCGGCCACGCGCTGCGCCAGCAGCTCGTGCGCATGGCGGCCGGTATCGAAGCGCAGCGCGATCGGCCGCAGCCACTCGGCCAGCGTGGTGGCGATGTCGTCGGCGTAGAGCCGGTCGATCACGGTGAAGAAGTCGAGCGCGAATTCGAGGTTGAAATCGGGCGCATCCCAATGGCCCGACAGCTTGCGCAGGATGTCGATCGCCGCCAGCGGCTCGCGCCGCGCGATCGATTCCATCGCCACCGCCAGTTCGCCGTACCACTCGCCGCGGCGGCCGTCGGCGGCGATCGGCTCTTCCTTGTGCTTGGCCGCCATCTGCTTGACCAGGCTGGAGGCGTCGGGCGTCTGGCCGGCGTCGAACTGCAGTAGCGCAAGGTGGAACAGCGAGCGGAAGTCGAGATCGAGCGCGCGGCCGTTGAGCTTGACCGCCCGGCCCAGGTAGTCGGCCGCCTTGGCGGTGTCGCCCAGGCTCCAGGCCAGCTGGCCGGCCTTCTGCAGCCGCTGCAGGCTGCGCGGGGTGATCTTCACCGCCTGCTCGGTCACCTCGAGCGCCTCGGCGTAGCGCTCGTCCGACAGGTAGAGATCGACCAGCGCGTTGTAGACCGGCAGGTAGCGCAGGTGCTGGCTGAGGATGTCGACCATGGCGGCCTCGGCGGTCGCCTTGTCGCCCTGCTTGAGCGCCACCCGGGCCAGGCCCAGCTTGGCCCAGGCCGGGTTGCGCGCGGCCAGGATGCGCTTGTACATGGCGGCCGACTCGTTGTAGCGGCCGAGCCGGTAGAGGATGTTGGCCGACAGCTTGGCGATGTCGGTGATGTAGGGCGTCTTCAGCGCCATCATCTGCTGGGCGGTGCGCAGCGCCAGCGTGTAGTCGCGCACGTGCAGCGCCTCGTAGATGTCCATCAGCGCCTCGCGCCGCAGGAAGGCCTTCTCGATGCGCTCGGCCAGCGCGCCCGACTGCACCGGCTTGAGCATGTAGTCGTCGGGCGTCTCCTCGGCCACGCCGACCACGCGCGGATAGCTCGATTCGCCGGTGACCATGATGAAGATGGTCGACAGCGGCAGCGCCTTCTTCTCGCGCAGCTCCTCGAGCAGGTCCTGGCCGGTCTCGTCGGCATCGAAGTGGTATTCGCACAGCACGATGTCGTACTTGCCGTCGAGCAGCCGCCGCCGCGCCTCGGCCACGGTCGAGGCGGTATCGATGCGGCCGACGTCGAAGCTCTGCAGGATGGTGCGCAGCGACATGCGCACGGCGGAGGACGGATCGGCGATCAGGGCGGAGAGGGTGCGCTGCATGGGACCGGGTGGCGGGGCGGGGATGGGTTCATGTTAGGTGAGGCGCCGCTGTGCGGCGCGTGAAATGTGAACCGTGAAATGTGAAACGTGGATTTCGCCGCTTCGCGGCACCCGAATACGTACGGCACAGCCGCACCCAAACTCACCGCCGCGCAGCGGCAGCTCCACGTTTCACGTTTCACTTTTCGCGATTCACCTGCAGCAAGCGCGCATCCAGCTCCCGCGCCAGCGCGAACTCGAACCGTCCGCCCGCCGGCACGCCGTCCAGCGCCACGCCGGCGCTGCCGCCGGTCAGGCCGGCCGCCAGCACGCGGCGCTCGGCGCCGACGTGGACCACCGTCAGCCGCGGATAGGCGGCCGCGTTCCAGCTCAGCCGCAGCGTGCCACCCGCCTCGCGCCAGTCGACCTGCGGCGGCGCCACCGGGCCGGCGCCTGCCCGGCTGGCTGCGGCGCGGTCGGCGTCGGGCAGCGCGACGCCGTCCTTCAGCAGCGAAAGCCCCGCCAGCGCCCCCGGATACGGCAGCGCGACGCGGAACGCGCGCGTGCCCGGCGCGCCATCGGCCACCTCGACCATGCGCACCGGCTGCTCGCGCACGCTGCCGTCGGCCAGCGCCAGGCGCAGCAGGTGGCTGCCGCCGGCGCTGTAGTCGGGCTGGCCGCGCATCGCCGCGACCGGCGCGAAGCGCACGCCGTCAGGGCCGATACGGCCGCGGATCACCAGGAGGTCGGTCTCGGCCGGCGCGCCGAGCACCTGGGCATAGGTGTTCGACTCGAGATAGGTCTGCGTGCCGCGGTAGTTGTAGTCGGCGAACCAGCTGGCGGCGCAATAGCCCATCAGGTCGGCCTGGCCCGACGGGTCGGCCAGCGTGCCCTGCGTGCCGTCGAACAGCGGCGCGCTGCCGAGCAGGCCGCCGGCGTAGGGGTAGGACGGATCGGGGTCGACCACGTTGCTGCACGGCGAATGGCTGCGGCCGAAGTTGTGGCCCAGCTCGTGCAGCATGGTCGAATAGTGATCGCCCGGCCCGCCGGCCTCGATGCCGACCGCCGTGGCGAAGCGCGGCTGGCCCAGCTGGTTGACGTAGCCGAGCCCGACGGTCTGGGCGCCCGACAGGTTGGGCTTGGGCACGATGCCGAAGTAGTGGCGCGCTGGCGCCTCGTTGCGGCGCAGCTCGTCGACCTCGTCGAGGATGGTCTGCCAGTCGGAGAAATCGGTCGGCGGCGCGTTGAGGCGGGTCAGGTGGTAGCTGCCGGCGCGCGCCGTCACCTCGACCGCGGCGTCGGCCAGCGGCAGCGCGCGCACCAGGTGGCCGCGCACGGTGGCGGTGTCGAACGCCGCCGCGGTGCTGCTGCCGGCCTGCAGCCGCACCAGGGTGAGCTTGAGATTGGTCGGCAGGCCCATCGCCGGCGTGGCGCCGAGCGGATTGCCGACCAGCGGCACCACCGTGACGTTGAAGCCGCTCGGCACCTGCGCCGCGGTCAGCGTGACGTTGAAGGTCTGCGCCAGGCTGTAGGGCTGCGCCGCGGTCGGCAGCGTGGCCGGCCCGCTCATCGGCAGGCTGGCCACCGTCGCGCCGCTGCCGTTGCGCACCAGCAGCGTCACGCCCGGATTGGGCGTGCCGGCCACGCTGCCGAGCACGTAGGCGCGCACCAGCACCGGCTTGTTCGGCACCAGCCGCTGGTAGGCGTCGCCGGCCTGCTGCGAATAGCTCTGGGCGAAATCGATGCGCGCCACCGTCGGCGGCGGCGCGGCGCTGACCGCGTAGCCGCCGGCCGTCACCGCCGGCTGCGAATCGGACAGCAGCAGCACCGCGCCGCTGCTGGCGCCGGCCGGCACGGTGAAGCGCAGCTGGCCGGCGCTGCGGCCGGCCGCGATGGCGACGGCGCCGCCGTTGAGCGTGATGCCGCGCACTTCGTCGAGGCCGCTGCCCGTGATGGTGACCACCGTGCCGGCCAGGCCGTAGGCCGGGCTCATCGCGCCGACCGTGATCGCGGCGGCGACGCGGAACGATTGCGCCAGCGCCAGCGTGTCGCCCTGCAGCGTGCGCAGGCTCAAGGGGTAGTTGCCGGGCGCCAGCCCGGCCGGCACCGCCACGCTCAGGCTGCCGTTCTGCGCACTGCCCGGCGCTGCGCCGAGGCTGCCGAACAGCACCTGCTGCACGCGGTCGAGGCCGTTGCCGGTCAGGACGAGGCTGCTGCCGACGATGCCGGCGGCCGGGCTGGCGGCATCGACGCGCACCGGCTGCAGCACCGTCAGCGCGACGCGCGCCACGCGTTCCTGGCCGCCGGCGCCGGTCAGCACCGGCGTGCCGCTCAGCGCCTCGGCCGGCACGTCGACGGTCAGCTGGTCGGCCGCGCGGGCGACGATGGGCAGCGTCACCGTGCCGAGCCTCGCGGCGGTCACGCCGTCGAGAAAGCTGCCGCGCAGCACCACCCGCCCGCCGGCCGCCACCTGGGCCGGCTCGATCGCGGTCACCGTGGCGGCGGTCACCGTCACGCTGAAGGACGACACCACCGCGCTGCCGCCGCCGGACAATTCGAGCGCGCTGCTGACCGCCTGGGCCGGCACGACCACGGTCAGGCTGCTGTCGGACTGGCGCACGAACGCGGCGGCATCGCTGCCGAGCCGCACTGAAGTGACGCGCGAGAAGCCGCTGCCGCTCACCGTCAGCGTGGCGCCGGGCGCAGCGCTCTGCGGGCTGACGGCGGTGATGGCCAGCGCGGCGGCCTGCGTCGCGCCGCCGTCGCCGCCCCCTCCGCCGCCGCCGCAGGCCGCCAGGACGAGAAGGACGAGGCAGCAGCCCAGGCGGGCGAGCAGCAGGCGGATCATGGCGCAGGCTCCGGAAAGGTCGGCGGAAAAGAGGAGATCACCGCTCAGAACAGCGGTTCGGGCGCGACGACGATGCCGTCCTCGTCGGCATACAGCCAGTGGCCCGGCACGAAGCGCACGCCGGCGAACTGCAGCACGCCGTCGCGCGTGCCTTCGCCGCGCTTCACGCTCTTGCGCGGGTGGGTGCCGATGGCGCGGATGCCGACCTCCTGGACGTCGAGCTCGACCGTGTCGCGCACGCAGCCCCACACCACGATGCCGGACCAGCCGTTCTGCACCGCCAGCTCGCCGAGCTGGCCGCCGACCAGCGCGCAGCGCGTGCTGCCGCCGCCGTCGATCACCAGCACGCGGCCGTGGCCGGCGGTCTCGAGCGCGCTGCGCACCAGCGAGTTGTCCTCGAACACCTTGAGCGTGGCGACGGGCCCGGCGAAGCGGACGCGGCGGCCGAAATGGCGGAACAGCGGATCGGCCACCTGGACGCGGTCGCCGTGGTCGTCGCAGAGATCGGTGGTGTGGAAGGTCATGGCAGCGCTCCTGTGCGAGGGGATCGGAAGGGGTCGGGCTGTGCGCGATGCAGCCGGCATAGACCCGAGCTTAGAGCGTTCGGCCGGCAATTACACCCGGCAACGAAAACGGGGAGCCTGCGCTCCCCGTCCGGCCTGCCCGCGCAGAGCACCGCTCAGCGCAGCCCCAGCACGTCCTGCATGTCGTACAGCCCGGCCGGCCGGTCGCGCAGCCAGCGCGCGGCGCGCACCGCGCCCTGGGCGAAGGTGGCGCGGCTCGAAGCCTTGTGGCTGATCTCGACGCGTTCGCCGTCGGCCATGAACATCACCGTATGGTCGCCGACCACGTCGCCGCCGCGCACGGTGGCGAAGCCGATGGTCGACGGGTCGCGCGCGCCGGTCACGCCCTCGCGGCCGTAGACCGCGCATTCGGCCAGGTCGCGGCCGAGCGCATCGGCCACCACTTCGCCCATGCGCAGCGCGGTGCCGGACGGCGCGTCGACCTTGTGGCGGTGATGCGCCTCGACGATCTCGATGTCGTAGCCGCTGGACAGCACCTTGGCGGCCATTTCCAGCAGCTTGAAGGTGAGGTTCACGCCGACGCTCATATTGGGCGCGAACACGATGCCGATGTCGGCCGCCGCCTCGCGCAGCGCGGCGCGGCCGGCCTCGTCGAAACCGGTGGTGCCGACCACCAGCTTGACGCCGTGGCGGCGGCAGGCGGCCAGGTGGGCCAGCGTGCCCTCGGGCCGGGTGAAGTCGATCAATACGTCGGCCTCGGCCAGCGCGGCCTCGAAATCGCTGCGCACCGCCACCCCGGTGACCCGGCCCAGCGGCAGGCCGGCGTCCTGGCCCAGGCTGGCCGCGCCGTCGCGGTCGAGCGCCACCGCCAGCACGCAGTCGTCGTGCGCCGCCACGGTCTCGATCAGCACGCGCCCCATGCGGCCCGAAGTGCCGGCGATGGCGATCCGCAGCGCGCTCATCGGCCCGGCCCCTGGCCCTTGGGCTGGTTGGCCTTGGCCGCGGCGCGCGGATCCTCGGGCGCCTGCTCGGTGATGCGCGCATCGGCCGGCAGCGTGTCGCCGCCCATGCCGATCACCCGGTCGCCGTCGAACAGCACGTGGTAGCGCTTGCTCTGCTGCAATTCGCCGCGCTTGCTGTCGAAGAACACGTAGTCCCAGCGGTTGGCATGGAAAGTGTCGGCCAGCAGCGGCGTCCCCAGGACGAAACGGACCTGCGCGCGCGTCATGCCCAGCTTGAGCTTGGCGACCTGGTCGGCGGTGATGGCATTGCCTTGCGGCACGTCGAGCTTGTACGGGGTGAGATAGCTGCAGGCCGACAGGCCGGCGAGCAGGAAGGCGATCAGCAGGGGGCGCATGGAGGGGCTGGAAACCTGGACGTAGGGGGCTTGAGACTGCGGCTTGCCGCGCAAAGTGCCGTATCATAGCTTGCAAACACTGTTTCCGGGACGCCCACGATGAGCAAAGCAAGCGACCTCAAGGATGCCGGCCTGAAGGCCACCGGCCCCCGCCTGAAGATCCTCAATCTGTTCGAGATCAGCGACCAGCGCCACCTGAGCGCCGAAGACGTCTACCGCATGCTGCTGGACGAGCACGACGACGTCGGCCTCGCCACCGTCTACCGCGTGCTGACCCAGTTCGAACAGGCCGGCCTCCTGGTCCGCCACCATTTCGAATCGGGCAAGGCGGTGTTCGAACTGAACCAGGGCGGCCACCACGACCACCTGGTCTGCGTGAAGTGCGGCAAGGTCGAGGAGTTCTACGACGTCGAGATCGAGAAGCGGCAGGACGCCATCGCCGAGGAGCACGGCTTCCTGATCCAGGACCACGCGATGTACCTGTACGGCGTGTGCGGCGACTGCCGGACCCGGCTGGCCGGCAAGCTGAAGGCGCAATGATCCCCTGGCTCGGCCGCGCGCTGCAGTTCCCGCCGGTCGAGACGGCGCTGGCGGAGCCCAACGGCCTGCTGGCCGCCGGCGGCGACCTGGTGCCCGAGCGGCTGCTGCTGGCCTATCGCCACGGCATCTTCCCCTGGTTCGCGCCGGGCGAACCGATCCTGTGGTGGAGCCCCGACCCGCGCATGGTGCTGATCCCGGCCGAGCTGCACGTCGGCCGCTCGCTGATCAAGAACCTGCGCCACAAGCCCTACGAAGTACGCTTCGACAGCGCGTTCCGCACCGTGATGGAACGCTGCGCCGCGACGCCCCGGCCGGGCCAGGACGGCACCTGGATCGTGCCCGAGATGGTCGACGCCTATTGCCGGCTGCACGAACTCGGCTGGGCCACAGTGCCGAATGCTGGATGGACGGCGAGCTGGCGGGCGGACTCTATGGTGTCGCCATCGGCCGGATGTTCTACGGTGAATCGATGTTCGCGCTGCGGCCCGACGCCTCCAAGCTGGCCTTCGTCCACTTGGTGCGCTGGCTCGAGCAGGCCGGCTTCGGCATGATCGACTGCCAGATGGCCACCCGCCACCTGGCCCGCTTCGGCGGCCGCGAGCTCGACCGCGCCGACTTCCTCGCGCGGCTGCGGCCGCTGGTGGCCGCCGACGCCGCGCCCGGCCGCTGGCGCTACGCCGCGCACGGCGAACCGGCCCGGCCCGCCACGACAGGAGCAAGCAGTTGAGCCATCCGAACGACAGCCGCCTGATCCGGCTCCAGTTCTATGCCACGGCCCCTACCCGTGCAGCTACCTCGACGACCACATGGCGCGCTCGCAGGTGGCGATCCCGGCCGAGCTGATCGACACCCACATCTACAGCCAGCTGGTGCGCAACGGCTTCCGCCGCAGCGGCCTGTTCACCTACCGGCCCTGGTGCGACCAGTGCCGCGCCTGCGTGCCGGTGCGGCTGCAGGTGGCCGACTTCGCGCCCGACCGCACCCAGCGCCGCACCTGGAAACGCCACGGCGACCTGACGGTGACGATGCTGCCGCTCGAATACCGCGACGCCCACTACCAGCTCTACCACCGCTACCAGAAGAGCCGCCACGCCGGCGGCGGCATGGACGAGGACAGCCGCGAGCAATACGAGAACTTCATCCTGAAGAGCCAGGTCGACAGCTTCCTGGCGGAGTTCCGCCAGGGCGACGCGGTCAAGATGGTCAGCCTGGTCGACCGGCTGTCGGACGGGCTGAGCTCGGTCTACACCTTCTTCGAGCCCGACGACGCCGGCACCAGCTACGGCACCTACAACATCCTGTGGCAGGTGGAGCTGGCGCGGCAGCTGGGCCTGCCCTACGTCTACCTCGGCTACTGGATCGGCGCCTGCCGCAAGATGGCCTACAAGACCAGCTTCAAGCCGATCGAAGGCCTGATCGACGGGGTGTGGCGGCCGCTGCGGCTTCCTTGACGGGCTTTGCACCATCGGTGCGATCCGATCTGCAGTGCGGCATCCGGCGTAGCCGGATGTTCGAGGTCGGAACCGACTGAAACAGCGGTCGCCCCTGATTCATCCCTACTCCCCCGCCCTCGCCGCCACCGGGGTCCCCGCAAAGTCGAAGACTTTGTGGGGTGGTCCAGAGGGAGCCTCGCTGGCGCTCGTTCGCTCTGCGTCGAACCGGCGGTTAGGCATATCGCTACGCTCATGCCGGTTACCAGCGCCGCCGTGTTTGAAGTGAAGCGCCATGCAGACGCTTCAGCACGATCGTCGATGGCCCAGGCCCATCTGTTCGTCACGTCCCCACCTGGAAATGCGCCACGTGCTGGCGCAGATCGTTGACCACCCCGAGCAGCTGTTCCACCCCGGCGTCGATCGCGCGCATCGCGCCGGCGGCCGCTTCGATGCGTTCGCCGATCTCGGCCATGCCGATCGCGGTCTCCTCGACCGAGGCGGCCTGGCCGCGCGTGGTGTCGGCGATCTCGGTCGCCAGCTCGCGCATCTCGCCGGTGCCCTTCACGATCGCGTCCTGGCCGACCATGGCGTTGGCCACTTCGCCGGCGCCGGCGCGCACGCCTTCGGTCACCTCGCCCATCGCCCGCGCCGCCGAGGCGGTCACGCTGCCGATCTGCTCGGTCATGCGCGCGATGCTGGCGGTCGACTGCGCGGTACGCTCGGCCAGCTTGCGCACCTCGTCGGCCACCACCGCGAAGCCGCGGCCCTCGCTGCCGGCGCGCGCCGCTTCGATCGCGGCATTCAGCGCCAGCAGATTGGTCTGGTCGGCGATCTCGCGGATGGTGCCGGCCACCGAATCGATCTGGCCGGCCGCGTCGCCGAGCTGCTCGATCAGCGCGGCCGATTGCCGCGTCGCCTCGGTCAGCCGCTCGCCGGCCGCCTGCGAGCGCGCCATCGCGGCCTGGGCATCGCGTGCGGTCGCCGCCGCCTCGTGGGCTCGCTCGGCGGTGCGCTGGATATTGCGCGAGACGTCCTGCACCGCCACCGACAGCTCCTCGGCCGCCGCGCCGATGCGGGCGGCGCGTTCGCTGGCCTGGTCGGCCTGCTGGCTGGTGTCGCCGGCGCGCGCCTTGAGCGAATCGGACACGCTGGCCACGCTGCCCACCGCGTCGCGGATCAGCCGGATGGTGTGGGCCTGCGCCTCGATCATGCGGTTGACCGAGCGCGCGGTGTCGCCGATCTCGTTGCGGCCGTAGTCGGGCAGCTTGCGCGTCAGGTCGCCGCCGATGCGCTGCAGGAAATCGCGGATGTCGGCCAGCGGGCCCGTGATGCTGCCGGCGATCCACCACACCGCGCCGAACAGCAGCGCCGCGCCGATGCCGATCACCGCCAGCACGATGGCCTGTTCGCGCTGGGTGGCCGCGGCCTGGGCATCGCCATGGGCATGCGCGTCGCGCTCGATCAGCTCGCTGAACTTCTCCATGCTGCCCTCGAGCTTCTCGAAGCTGGCCGCGAAGGCCTGGAAGGCCTGGTCGGCATCGGCCGCACGCGCCTCGAACTTGGCCGAGACCTCCTTCGCCTGCCGCACGTAGGCCTCCAGGTCCGGCTTCAGCGCATCGAGCGCCGCGCGCTGCGGCGGCGGCAGCTCGGCGCGGTCGTTCTCGCCGATCAGCCGGTTGAAATTGTCGAGGTGATCGGCCAGATCGGCGTGCACCGCCTTGAACTCGTCGGCCGACTGGCTGGGCTGGGCCATCAGCCGGAACAGGTTGAGCACGTCGGCGCGGATCGCGTCGTGCATCATGTCCGCCTCGGTCTGGTTGCGCAGCACGCCGACGATGCGGTTCGACTGTTCCATCGCGGCCACCAGGTTGCGGCTGCCGACGAAACCGACCAGGCCGACCGCCAGCAGGATCGCCATGGCGATCGCACCGAGCAGCAGCAGGCGGAGCTTGATCGAGAGTTGTTTCATGCAGACCTCCTATGAACAGGATTCCCACGGCGCCGTCCGCCGGGACATCGATGCGGGCAGCCAAGGATCGAGCATGCCCGGAAATCGCCTCGACGAAATATTTTATATTTAAATCAATAGCCGTCGTCAGTCGGCTGTGGCGCCCGATTCCGCCGCCGCTTGTCGGCCGGTACCGGCAGGCGGCATGCTACGCCGCCGCCGCACGCCATCCGGCCACGGCGCCGTTCCTAGACGTTTATAGCTTCCGCCCGTGCCGCTCGCCCCTTCTCATGCCCGCCACCTCCACCTCGCGCTGGCCGACGCCGCCTCGGGCACACCGCGCCAGTGGTGGCATCTCGAGATCGCCGCCCGGCTGCCGGCCGAACCGCGGCCCGGCCCGCTCGTCCGCACGCTGGCCCGCTGCCTGCGCGGCCGCTTCGGCGGGCTGTGGCTGCCGCTGGCCGCCGCGCTGGGCCTGGCCGGCCTGCAGCCCTATCGCGGCCAGGGCCGGCCGGCCGCCGCGCGCCAGGCCGAGGAGGCCGCCATGGTGGCGCTCTGCCTCGACGCCGTGCTGCTCGGCCTGGGCAGCCTCAACGCCAGCCGGCAACTGCTGCTGATCGTGCTGGCGCTGGCCGGCGCCACGGTCGGCGGCACGCTGGTCTGGCGCGAGCGGCGCCGGGCCGACCGGGCGCTGGCCGCCGACCATGCCGCCGTCGCAGCGCAGCGGACGCCGAGCGAGGCCGCGCTCGGCCTGGCCGCGCTGCTGGTGGCCGATGAAGGCGCCGGTGCGGCCGACTATGCCGCCGCCCGCGCCGAAGCGGAACGGCTGGCGAGCCGGCCGGACCGCCTCACGCCGGCGCAGGCCGCACGGCTCGGCCTCGCCGCGCCGGCACCCGGCTGGGCGCTGATGGCCGCGCTGCGGGCGGCGGCCGGCTTCGCCGCCGGCGTGGCCGCGGTGGCCTGGCCGTGCTGGCTGGTCGCATCGAGCTGGCAGCTCGCGCCGAGCCTGCTCGGCGCCGGCCTGGTGCACTACGTCGCCGCCGGCCACCGGCCGCGCTGGTGGCGCCGCGCGCTGCGCACCGTGCTGGCCGGCCTGGCCTGCTTCGCCGCGGGCTGGCTGCTGGTCCGGTAGCAGCGAGCCGCCGCAAGCCTCGCATCAGCGCCAACTTGATAACCATTCGCATTAACATTAGTATTTTCGGTTGTCATCCTGACTATTTGCCCACTCGAGGAAGAACAGCAATGAAAGCCCTCCGCCTCACCCTGATCGCCGCCGCCCTCGCCGGCAGCCTGGTCGCCCGCGCCGAAGTGACGCCCGCCGACGTGGCCGGCCACTACGCCACCCTGGTCGAGGCCAGCTACCAGGACGCCCTCGGCGGCGCCAAGAAGCTGCAGGCGGCGGTCGACGCCTTCCTCGCGGCGCCGAGCGAAGACACCCTGAAGGCGGCGCGCCAGAGCTGGCTCGACGCGCGCGAGTGGTACGGCCAGACCGAGGCGTTCCGCTTCTACGCCGGCCCGATCGATTCCGACGACGGCCCCGAAGGCCGCATCAACGCCTGGCCGATGGACGAGGCCTACGTCGACTACGTCAAGGGCAAGCCCCGCGCCGGCATCATCAACAACCCCAAGACCAAGCTGACGCGCGAAGCGCTGGCCGGCCTCAACGAGAAGGGCGGCGAGGAGAACATCAGCACCGGCTGGCACGCGATCGAATTCCTGCTGTGGGGCCAGGATCTGTCCAAGGACGGCCCGGGCGCGCGCGCCTACACCGACTTCGTCGACGGCAAGGCGCCCAACGCCGACCGCCGCCGCACCTACCTCAAGATCGTGACCGACCTGCTGGTCGACGACCTGGCGACCGTGGCCCAGGCCTGGGCGCCCAACGCGTCCAACTACCGCGCCAAGTTCGTCGCCGACAAGGATGCGCTGCAGAAGATCCTGACCGGCATCGGCACGCTGTCGCGCGGCGAGCTGGCCGGCGAGCGCATGGAGGTCGCGCTGGCCTCCAAGGCCCAGGAAGACGAGCACAGCTGCTTCTCGGACAACACCCACCGCGACGTGGTCGCCAACGCGACCGGCATCCAGAACGTGTGGGAAGGCCGCTTCAAGCGCGCCGACGGCAGCGTGGTCAGCGGCCCGAGCCTGCGCGAGCTGGTCGCCGCCAAGGACGCCAAGCTGGCCGAGAAGACCAGCGCCGACATCGCCAACTCGGTCAAGCTGGCGGGCGAAATCCAGGCCCCGTTCGACCAGGAGATCGCCGGCAAGAACAACGCGCCGGGCCGCCAGCGCGTGCGTGCTACCATCGACGCCCTCAAGAAGCAGGCCGGCGACGTGGTGAACGCCGCCAAGGCGCTGGGCATCAAGAAGCTCAACACCAGCGTCTGATCGCCGCGGCGGGCCGAGCCCCGCCCCTGCCCGCCGCGAACCCCACCGGGGCATGGCCGACGCGCCATGCCCTTCTTGCTTGCTGGAAGTCATGAAGACCCTGCTGTTCCTGTTCGCCGCCGCTGCGGCCACCGCCACCGGCCTCGCGCTGGTACCCGAGTTCGATCCCGCCGAGAAGCTGCCCGGCGGCGCCACCACCACCTTCGACTTCGGCAAGAATGCGTTTTCCTACCCGGCCGCCAATCTGAGCGACCGGCAGCGCACCACCTTCGTGGTCGGCAATTCCTTCTTCAAGAAGAACTGGGTGGAGGCGCCGTCCTCGACCGAAGGCCGCGACGGCCTCGGCCCGCACTTCATCGCCCGCTCCTGCGGCGGCTGCCATACCGAGGACGGCCGCGGCAAGCCGCCGGCCTTCGACAACGACCTGCAGTCCGAGCAGCCGGTCGGCCTCCTGTTCCGGCTGTCGATCCCGGGCCGCGACGCCCACGGCGGCCCCAAGCCCGAGCCGACCTACGGCGGCCAGTTCAACAACGACGCGATCCCCGACGTGAAGCCCGAGGGCCAGGTCAATATCGCCTACCAGGAGATCGAGGGCCGCTTCGCCGACGGCGAGCGCTACACCCTGCTCAAGCCGAAGTACGAGCTGGTCGACCTCGGTTACGGCCCGATGCACCCGGAGACCATGATGTCGCCGCGCATCGCGCCGCAGATGATCGGCCTGGGCCTGATCGAGGCGATCAAGCCCGCCGACATCGAGGCCAACGTGCGCCGCCAGGCCGCGCTCGACGGCCCGATCAAGGGCCGCATCAACATGGTGTGGGACGCCTACGCGCGCCGCATGGTGATCGGCCGCTACGGCTGGAAGGCCAATACCGGCAGCGTGGCGCACCAGAGCGCCGGCGCCTTCGGCGGCGACATCGGCATCACCTCGAGCCGCTTCCCGCACGAGGAATGCACCGCGGCGCAGGCCGACTGCCGCAAGGCGCCGACCGGCGGCAAGCCCGAGATCGCCGATCACCTGATGGACCAGGTGATCTTCTACAGCCGCACGCTGGCGGTGCCGGCCGCGCGCGACCTGGACGACCCGCGCGTGCGCCGCGGCCGCGAGCTGTTCCACCAGTCGCAATGCGCCGTCTGCCACGTGCCGCGCTACACCACCGGCGATTTCAAGGCGGTGCCGCAGCTGGGCAGGCAGACGATCTTCCCCTACACCGACCTGCTGCTGCACGACATGGGCGAAGGCCTGGCCGACGGCCGGCCCGACTACCAGGCCGGCGGCCGCGACTGGAAGACGCCGGCGCTGTGGGGCCTCGGGCTGGTGCCGGCCGTGAACGGCCACAGCCGCTACCTGCACGACGGCCGCGCGCGCAACCTGCTCGAAGCGGTGCTGTGGCACGGCGGCGAAGCCGAGGCCGCCAAGCAGCAGGTGCTCAAGCTGTCGAAGCAGGATCGCGAGAACCTCGTCCAATTCCTCTCGTCCCTGTAGGGCACATCCTCATCCCGTCGGGGCCGGCAGGCCCCGATCCCTCCCCGGAGATTCCGCGCATGCAAGCCAGAACCGCCGCCCTCGCCGCACTGACGGCCCTGCTCGCCGCCTGTGCCGCCCCGACGCCGCCGCCGCCGGCGCCGCAGGCGTCCGCCACCCCTGCGCCGGCCGCGCCGGCCCCGGCCCCGGCCGCCGCGCCCGCAGCGGCCAGCGACACCATCGCGCTCGACGCCGCCGCCACCGTGGCCGGCTGGCAGCGCCAGCAGCTGCCGCGCATCGAGGCGCTGGCCGCCGCCGCCGCCGCGCTGCGCGACAGCAGCGCCACGCTGTGCCAGCGGCTGAGCCAGTCCAACCTGGACGCCGCGCGCGGCGCCTGGATCAAGACCTATGCCGCCTGGCGCGCCGTCGAGGCGCTGCCGAGCGGCCCGCTGCTGAGCCGCCGCACCGCCTGGCAGATCGACGTCTGGCCGACCCGTACGCCCAAGGTCGAGGAAGCCGTGCGGCTGGCCAGCGCCGAGACGCCGGTCGACGACAGCGTCGGCGCCGCGGCGCAGGGCCTGCCGGCGCTCGAATTCCTGCTGTGGGGCGAGGACCGTGCCCGCGCCCAGCTCGGCCGGCTGCACTTCCGCAAGCGCTGCCAGTACACCGCCGCGCTGGCCGCCGACGTGGCGAGCGAGACCGACGGCCTGCTCAAGGACTGGCGCAGCTATGCCGCCGAGCCGCTCGACCACGAGGCCGGCCGCCAGGCGTTCGAGGAGGCGGTGAACCTGCTGGCCGCCAGCTTCGAAGCGCTGCGCGACAAGAAGGTGGCGCGGCTGGGCAGCAGCAAGCTGGCCAAGAAGCCGACGCGGCAGGACTTCGACGCCTGGCGCAGCCACCAGACCAAGGCAGGCCTCGCCGCCACGCTGGGCACGCTGGAGGAGATCTTCCTCGCGCCGTCCGGCAAGGAACCGAGCTTCGCCGCCCGGCTCGAGCAGGCCGGCAAGCCGATCCTGGCGCGCCACCTGAACGAGGAATTCGCCGTCGCGCGCGCCGCGCTGGCCAGGCTGCCCGACGACAGCGCGACCGCGCTGGCGCGCAATCCGGCGGTGGGGCAGGAACTGCTCGATTCGATCCGCCGGTTGCAGCGGCTGGTCGAACTGCAGGTGGCCGACGCGGTCGGCGTGACCATCGGCTTCAAGGACAGCGACGGGGATTGAGCTTGGCCGGCCTGTTCAAGCAAAAGGGCGAACCCGTGGGTTCGCCCTTTTGCTTTTGTCAGTGCACTGATTGCCTGGGGAAGGTGAGAAGGGGGAAGGTGAGAAGGGGGAAGGGGGAAGGGTAACCCCATCCCCACCCCAGCCCTCCCCTTGAAGGGGAGGGGGCCGGGCGGAGAAGGCGCAGCGGGCGAGGCAAAATCGAACGACGCCTGGATGCTCACAATCCATCGAGGTTGTCGCGACCTGCTCCTCCCCCTTCAAGGGGGAGGTTGGGAGGGGACGGGTTACCCTTCCCCCTTCCCCCTTCCTTCTTCCCTCTTCCCCTGCTCACCGCCGCGTATCCGCCGCCAGCCGCAGCGCCATGCCGCCCAGCACCGTCGCCATCAGCCAGCGCTGGACGCGGGCGAAGACGGGCCGGTCGGCCAGGAACAGCGCCACCCGGCCAGCCAGCGTGATCAGCGTGAGATGCACGCTGACGCTGACCGCGATCTGCAGGCAGCCCAGCACCACGCCCTGCGCCAGCACGTGGCCGCGCGCCGGGTCGATGAACTGCGGCAGCAGCGACAGGTAGAGCACCGGCATCTTCGGATTGAGCAGATTGGTCAGGAAGCCGGTCAGCAGCAGCCGGCCATCGCCGTCGGGCGGCAGCGCGCGCACTTCGAACGGCGAACCGCCGCCCGGCCGCACCGCCTGCCACGCCAGCCACAGCAGGTAGGCCACGCCGGCCAGCCGCAGCAGGTCGTAGGCCAACGGCACCGCCAGCAACAGCGCGCTGATCCCCAGCGCGGCGGCCAGCATGTAGACCACGAAGCCCATCGCCACCCCGGCCAGCGAGACGTAGCCGGCGCGGCGGCCCTGGCACAGCGCGCGCGACACCATGTAGGCCATGTTCGGACCCGGCGTGATCGCCATGGCGAAGGCGACGAGGGCGAAGGACAGCAGCGCGTGGACCGAGGGCATGGCGGGCTCCATGGACAGTGAAGAGGCGGCCCGGCGCGAACGCCCGGCCGACCCGCAGCCTAGCCGACCACCAGCAGATGTACCCGGTACGGCCCGTGCGCCCCGAGGGTGATTGTCTGCTCGATGTCGCCGGTGCGCGACGGCCCGGACACCAGGTTGACCGCGCGCGGCGGCGCGCCGAGCTCGCGCCGCAGCCGGGCGAAGCCCTCCTCCAGGCTGCGCACCACGCGCTGCGCCGGCACGATGGCCAGGTGGGTCTCGGGCAGCAGGCTAGTCACCGCAGGCGTCTCCGGCCCCGAGCACAGCATCAGCGTGCCGGTCTCGGCGATCGCGGCGAAGCAGCCGGTCAGGCCGACCCGGTCGTCGGCGCGCGCCGGCCGCGTTTCGGCGCGGATGCCGACCGCGGCCCAGTCGAGCCCGGCATAGGCCGGCCAGCACGCCAGCGCATGAGGCAAACCGTGGCGCTGCAGATAGCTGGCCACCACCAGCGGTACCGCGCGCAGCTCGGCGACGCGCGCCACCGTGCTGTCGAGCCGGCCGGCGCGGTCGATGAAACGGGCGACCGGCTCGTCGCGCTGCAGGCCGGCCGGCCAGAGCGCCGGCCGGCGCGCCGACGCAGCGGCGCCCGACGCGGCGGCGCCCGACGCGGCGGCGCCCGGCGCCGTGGCGGCCGGCTCCGCGCGCAGCCGGCCGAGGATGCGGTCGCGTGCGCTCATCGCGTCGTCTCCTTGCCGGCGGCTCGCTGGCGTTCGGCATACAGCGCCTGGAAGGTGCGGCCGGCCGGCGCCGGCAGCGTACGGCCGCTGAACCAGCCGCTCCGGCCACGCAACTGGCCGCCGCGCGCCAACAGCCGCAGCCCGCGCACGATCCAGCCGGTCACCCGCGCGTAGCGGCTCGGCCGCAGCGCCAACGCGCCCCACAGCCGGAACGCCAGCCGCGTGCGCCCGCTCTGCAGGCCGGCCTCGGCCTGGCGCTCGCGCAGCATACGCAGCATCTCGGGCAGCGGGATCTTGACCGGGCAGGCCACCTCGCACTGGCCGCACAGCGTGGCCGCCTGCGGCAGGTCGGGCGCCGCCTCGAGGCCGAGCAGATGCGGCGCCAGCACCGCGCCCATCGGCCCCGGGTAGACCCAGCCATAGGGATGGCCGCCGATGGCCTGGTAGACCGGGCAATGGTTCATGCAGGCGCCGCAGCGGATGCAGCGCAGCATCGGCTTGAGCGCCGGATCGGCCGAGAGGCGCGAGCGGCCGTTGTCGAGCAGCACCACGTGCATCTCGTCGGGGCCTTCGGCGCCGCCGGCGTCCTTCGGGCCGGTCAGGATCGACACGTAGTTGCTGATCGGCTGGCCGGTGGCCGAGCGGGTGAGCAGCCGGACCAGCGTGGCGGCGTCGTCGAGCGTCGGCACCACCTTCTCGATGCCGGTGACGGCGACGTGCACGCGCGGCAGCGTGGTGCACAGCCGGCCGTTGCCCTCGTTGGTCACGATCATCGCGCTGCCGGTCTCGGCCACCAGGAAGTTGGCGCCGCTGATGCCGAGGTCGGCGGCGAGGAAGCGCGGCCGCAGCTCTTCGCGCGCCTCGCGGGTCAGCCCAGCGATGTCGTCGCGCCAGGCCGGGTCGGGCCGCTCGCGGGCATGGTGGGTCTCGAACAGCTCGGCCACCGCGGCGCGGTCCTTGTGGATGATCGGCGCCACGATATGGCTGGGCCGCTCGCCGGCGAGCTGGATCACGTATTCGCCGAGGTCGGTCTCGACCACCTCGACGCCGGCCGCGGCCAGCGCGGCATTGAGGCCGATCTCCTCGCTGACCATGGACTTGGACTTGACCGCGCGGCGGCAGCCGGCGGCGCGGGCGATGTCGGCGACGATGCGGCAGGCGTCGGCGGCATCCTCGGCCCAGTGCACCTGCACGCCGCGCGCGACGGCGGCGGCCTCGAACTTCTCCAGCCAGCCGGCCAGGTCGGCCAGCACCGTGTCGCGCACCCGGCGGCCGGCCTCGCGCAGCGCCTCGAAGTCGCCGAACTCGTCGGCGGCGCGCGCGCGGCCCTGGACGAACTTGATCGGGATGCGCGCCAGCGCCTGCTGAAGGCGTGCGTCGCCGAGGCTGGCGCGGGCAGCCGGCGCGAAATCGCGGGCGTCGTGGTGCATGCGGGTCCTCCGGCGATGGCGGCTCGTGCCGCCCAAATAGTTGTAGGTCGGAATTTAGAGCCTGCCCGCTTTACCGGGCATTCCGGCAGCGGCCACATGGGCATCGCTGTCGGAATAAATTCCGACCTACAAAACCGCGAAGAATCTGGTGCGCAGTGCAGGAACTGCTCAAGCGGTTCAAAAAGTCGCTGACGAGCGCCAACGAGGCCTCCCGCGGCGGCGGGGACGGGAGGGGTGGATTGAAACAGGGCGAGCCGCTGTTTCAGCTTGCACAACCGGCAAGCACCCGGGTTTCCCGGGCGCCTGAACCGCAGTCATCCCATCCCTGCAGCCGGTCAACTCTACGCGGCGAGATAAGCCGAGCGCGTCAGCCCCAACCGCAGCGCATCGAGATACTCGACCCGCTCCTGCTCGCTGAGCTCAGCGGTGGCCACCTTGTCGCGGTAGTGCGTCATCAGCTCGGCCGGCTCGAGGTGGACGTAGCGCAGCATGTCCTCGATGGTGTCGTGGGTCTCGATGCCGCTGTGGCGCACCGTGCCGTCGGCCGCCATGTAGACGTTGACCGAATCGGTGTCGCCGAACAGGTTGTGCATGTCGCCCAGGATTTCCTGGTAGGCGCCGACCAGGAACACGCCGAGCAGGTAGTCCTCGCCGGGCCTGAGCGTATGCACCGCCATATTGGTCTCGATGCTCTGGCCGTCGACGTACTGCTTGATCTTGCCGTCCGAATCGCAGGTCAGGTCCTGCAGCACCGCGCGCCGCGTCGGCGTCTCGTCGAGCCGGTGCAGCGGCAGGATCGGCAGCACCTGGTCGATCGCCCAGGTGTCGGGCAGCGACTGGAATACCGAGAAATTGCAGATGTACTTGTCGGCCAGCTTGTCGTTGAGCTCGTCGAACACCTGGCGATGCGAGCGCTGGCCGGCCAGCAACTGGCCCTGCAGGCGGCGGCAGATGGCGAAGTAGGCCTGTTCGGCCAGCGCCTTCTGCGCCAGCGTCAGCTTGCCCTCGGCGAACTTGGCCGACACCTCGCTCATGTAGTGGGTGGCGCGGTAATAGGTCTCGGTCGCCATCTCCAGCTCGGTCTGGCCCAACAGTTCGAGCAGCCAGCGCAGCACTTCGGGCAGCGCGGCCACGTCGCCGACCTGCGGCACCTCGTCGTCGTGGCGCTCGACGTCGGTCACCTGCATCACCAGCACCGCATGGTGGGCGGTCATGGCGCGGCCGCTCTCGGAGAAGATGTTCGGATGCGGCAGGCCGTTGTCGTCGCAGAATTCCTTGAGCATGGCGACCACCGTGCCGGCGTAGTCGTCCATGTCGTAGTTGATCGAGCTCGGGTTGCGGCTGTGGGTGCCGTCGTAGTCGACGCCGAGGCCGCCGCCGACGTCGACCACCTCGACCGGCAGGCCCAGCGCGCGCAGCTCGCCGTAGTAGCGGATCGCCTCGCGGAAACCGGCCTGGTAGTCGGCCAGGTTGGCGATCTGGCTGCCCATGTGGAAGTGCAGCAGCCGCACGCTGTCCTTCAGCCCGGCCGCCTCGAAGCGCTGCACCACGTGCAGCAGCTGCGCCGCCGACAGGCCGAACTTGGCCTTCTCGCCGCCGGTGTCGGCCCATTTGCTCGAGGCCAGCGACGACAGCCGCACGCGCAGGCCGACATTGGGCTGCACCGCCAGCCGGCGCGCCTCGTCGATGACGAATTCGACCTCGGATTCCTTCTCGATCACGATGAACACGCGGTGGCCGAGCTTCTGCCCCATCAGCGCCAGCCGGATGAACTCGCGGTCCTTGTAGCCGTTGCAGACGATGGTCGCGCCGCGCGGCGCCAGCGCCAGCACCGCCATCAGCTCGGGCTTGGAGCCCGCCTCGAGGCCGATCGCGGCGTCGGCGGTGGCGATGATGGACTTCACCACCGCTTCCTGCTGGTTCACCTTGATCGGGTACATGGCGGTATAGCGGCCGCCGTAGCCGAGCTTGGCGATGTTCTCGTCGAAGGCGCCGCACAGGTCGCGCACGCGGTCCTGCAGGATGTCGGGGAAGCGCACGATCAGGGGCAGCGCGAGGCCGGCCTTCTCGAGCTGGCCGACCAGCACGTGCAGGTCGAGCTCCTTGCCGCCGTCGCCGTGCGGCCGCACCAGCACGTGGCCGGCATCGTTGATGTCGAAATAGCCGGCACCCCAGTGACGGATACCGAAGACTGCGCGGCTCTGCGCGACGGACCAGCTCATGGCGGGACTCCAATGGGCGGCAGTGGTACTGCCTGTTGTTCATGGGATTTCACGCGGTGGCCGGGCGATGGACGGCCCTGGCACCGATTGGTGCGCATTATTGTCGGATTCGATGAAACCGGTACGACGATTTGCGGCTCAGGAGCCCTTGCCGCCCAGTCCGGCCAACAGATTGGCCAGCTTGGCCTTGCCCTCCTCGCGGCTGACCTGCTGGTGCCGCTTGCCGGCCAGCCGGCCGCTGACGCGGATCTCGTCCTGCGGCAGTTCGAGCAGGAAGCGGCTGGGCTCGACGATGGCCCACTCGCCGGCGCGCTTGCGCTTGCCGCAATAGGTGATGGTCAGGCTGCGCTGGGCGCGGGTGATGCCGACGTACATCAGCCGGCGCTCCTCCTCGACCATGCCGCCGTCGATCGACTGCTGGTGCGGCAGGATGCCCTCCTCGCAGCCGACCAGGAACACGTGGCCGTACTCCAGGCCCTTGGAGGCGTGCAGCGTCGACATCCGGACGGCGTCGACCTCCTCCTCGTCGCGCCCCTCGAGCAGGGTGATCAGCGCGATCTTCTGGGTCATGTCGTTGAGCGTGTCGCCGTTCTCCTCGGCGCGCTTGTCGAACCAGGCCACCAGCTCGAGCACGTTCTTCCAGCGCCGCTCGGCCGGCCGCGGCTCCTCGGTCTCGTACAGCCAGGCCTCGTACTCGATCGCGGCCAGCAATTCCTTGAGCAGCGCGCCGGCCGGCTCGCGCGAGGCGCGGCCCTGGATGCGGTCGATGAAGTTGCAGAAGGTCTGCAGCGATTCGTACTGCGCCGGCTGCACCAGCGTCTCGAAGCTCGGCAGATGCACCGCTTCGAACAGGCTCGTGCCGCGCTCGGCCGCCAGGCCGCCGAGCTTCTCCAGCGTCACGTTGCCGACGCCGCGCTTGGGCGTGGTCACCGCGCGGATGAAGGCCGGATCGTCCTTGGCGTTGGCGATCAGCCGCAGGTAGCCGAGCACGTCCTTGATCTCGGCATGCTCGAAGAAACTCTGGCCGCCGGCGATCTGGTAGGGGATCTTGTGGTTGCGCAACTGCGTCTCGATGGTGCGGGCCTGGTGGTTGCCGCGGTAGAGGATCGCGTAGTCGCTGAAGTTGGTGCGGTGCTCGAACTTGTGGGCCAGGAGGCGCATCGCCACCATCTCGGCCTCGTGCTCCTCGTCCTTCATCTCGACCACGCTGATCGGATCGCCGATGCCGAGCTCGCTCCACAGCTGCTTCTCGAACAGCTTGGGGTTGTTGGCGATCACCGCGTTGGCGGCCTTGAGGATGCGGCTGGTCGAACGGTAGTTCTGCTCGAGCTTGATCACCTCGAGGCTGGGGAAATCCTCCTTCAGGAGGTAGAGGTTCTCCACGTTGGCGCCGCGCCAGGCATAGATCGACTGGTCGTCGTCGCCCACCGCGGTGAACTTGCCGTGGAAGCCGGTCAGCTGCTTGACCAGCTTGTACTGGCAGACGTTGGTGTCCTGGTATTCGTCGATCAAGAGGTAGCGCAGCTTGAGCTGCCACTTGGTCAGGATGTCGGGCTCGCGTTCGAACAGCTCGACCGGCAGCCGGATCAGGTCGTCGAAATCGACCGCCTGGTAGGCGAACAGCGTGTCCTGGTAGGCGCGGTAGACGCGCGCCAGCCGCAGTTCGCCGTCGTCCTGGGCCTGGGCGATGGCGGCGTCGGGGCTGATGAAGTCGTTCTTCAGCCGCGAGATCGCGCCGATCGCGTTGCGGATCTCCTGCTTGTCGGTGGTGCCGAGCTGGTCGGAGATGATCTTGGCGGCATCGGCCGCATCGAGGATCGAGAAGCGCTGCTTGTAGCCGAGCGCCGCGTGCTCGATGCGGACCAGCTGCAAGCCGAGCGAATGGAAGGTCGACACCGTCAGGCCCTTGAGCCGGGCCGGGTCGGTCAGGTGCCCGACGCGCTCCTGCATCTCGCGCGCCGCCTTGTTGGTGAAGGTGATCGCCGCGATATGGCGCGGATCGTAGCCGGCCTGCTCGATCATGTAGACGATCTTCTGGGTGATCACCCGGGTCTTGCCCGAGCCCGCGCCGGCCAGCACCAGGAGGGGCCCGTCGAGATGGCGGACGGCGGCTTGTTGCGGCGGATTAAGCTTGTGCAGCATGGCGGGCGGACTTCGCGATCGGCGCGCGCCGAACGCGCGCGCCGGTGGGGACGGGAGTGCGGATTCTACCACTGCGGGCCGGCCAGCCCGGCAGCGCGCCGGCCGCTGGTAAGGTTACCGGGCACGCCGCGCCGGTTTGGACTAGAAAGCTATGGCACCTTGCCCTCACTCAAAGGACAGATCCCCATGCGCTCCATCCTCCTCGCCGGCCTTGCCGCCCTGGCCAGCGGCACGCTCTGGGCCGGCAGCTACACCGTCGGCGTCGAAGCCATCGACTACCAGCCGGTCTACCGCGGCGAAAACGGCCAGTACAGCGGCTATGCACGCGAGCTGCTCGACGCCTTCGCCTCCAAGTACGGCCATACGCTGAGCTACCGGCCGCTGCCGGTGGCGCGGCTGTTCGACGAATTCCTCAACGCCGACACGCTCGACTTCAAGTTCCCCGACAACGCGCAATGGGCGCCCGATCTCAAGAAGGGCAAGACGCTGAGCTACAGCCAGCCGGCGATCACCATCACCGAAGGCCTGATGATGCCGGCGGCGGCCAAGGGCAAGCCGCTGGCCGCGGTCAAGTCGATCGGCACCATGCGCGGCTTCACGCCCTGGCCCTACCTCGACGCGATCAACCGCAAGGCGATCGCGGTCACCGAGAGCAACACCTTCGACGCGCTGATCCAGCTGAGCCTCAATCAGCGCGTCGACGGCATCTATATCGCCACCGTGGTGGCCGACTACCACCTGGGCGAGCTCAAGAAGCCCGGCGCGCTGGTGCTCGACGACGCGCTGCCGCTGAGCCGCAGCGGCTTCAGCCTGTCGACGCGCAAGCATGCCGACGTGCTGCGCCAGTTCGACGAATTCCTGGTCAAGGAAAAGGCCACGGTCGCGCGCATCCGCGCCAAGTACAAGATCCCCGACTAGCCCGCCGGCGGCCCGCGCGATGTAAGTAGCCTGTCCACGATCTTTTCGCCGCAGCGCTCGGGGCATTGCCGGCAGCGGCCGGCGTTACAAGCCGCTTGCGGTACTCGTACCGCGGCGCGGCTTGCGCCCTGCCCGCTATCCGGCAATGCCCCGAACTCGAAGGGCCGGGCCGGAAAAGGGCCATTCACGGCGTTGGGCTCCTTGGCCATAACCGGTTATGGCCGGCGTCGCCCGCCTTGTGCCGGGCCCTTTTCCGGCCCGGCGCTGCGGCGAAAAGATCGTGAACAGGCTCTAAGCCCGTGATAAACAAGGCCACCGTCGTTTGACAACACCTTGCCCAGTGGCTATAGTGCGGCCTCTTTGCGTTTCCGAGCGTGTCGTAGCGTTGCGTTCTCGCCGCACGACGGGCTTACTTTTACCAAGAATCTTCAGAGAATCAGTCGGGAGTCCATCATGGCTCGTGTATGTAAGATCACCGGCAAGCGGCCGATGGTCGGGAACAATGTTTCCCACGCCAACAACAAGACCAAGCGTCGTTTCCTGCCCAACCTGCAATACCGCAAGTTCTGGGTCGAAAGCGAAAACCGTTGGGTGCGTCTGCGCGTTTCGAACGCCGCCCTGCGCACCATCGACAAGGTCGGCATCGAAGTGGTGCTGGCCGATCTCCGCGCCCGCGGCGAACTGTAATCTAGGAGCACGCAGCCATGGCTAAAGGCGCTCGCGAAAAGATCAAGCTGGAATCGACCGCAGGTACCGGTCATTTCTACACCACCACCAAGAACAAGCGCACCATGCCGGAAAAGATGGAGATCAAGAAGTTCGATCCCGTCGTCCGCAAGCATGTTGCCTACAAGGAAACCAAGCTCAAGTAACCGACACTTGAGCCGCGGTATTCCCGGCATTCTCGCAAGCCCCCGCTTCGTGCGGGGGTTTTGTTTTTCCGGCCGCCACGCGATGATCGGACCATGACTTCCTCTGCCCTGATCCTGTTCGCCCACGGCGCGCGCGACCCGCAATGGGCCGCGCCGCTCGAACGGCTGGCCGCGCTGGCGGCCGCCCGCGAGCCCGGCCGGCCGGTGCGGCTGGCCTATCTCGAACTGATGTCGCCCAACCTGGAAACCTGCGTCGACGAGCTGGCCGCCCAGGCCATCGCGCGAATCGTGGTGGTGCCGGCCTTCATCTCGCGCGGCGCCCACCTGCGGCGCGACCTGCCCCTGCAGATCGACGCGCTGCGGGCGCGCCATCCGGGTCTCGAATTCGAAGTCGCCGAAGCGCTCGGCGAAGCCGAACCGGTCCAGGCCGCGATGGCCGACTGGATCGCGACGCTAGCCTAGCCGCGCACCCGGCCAGACCTCGAGCAACGCCTGCCGCATCAGGCCGACCAGCGGGTCGTCGGCCCGCTCGGCCGGATAGATGAAGCTCAGCGGCAGCGTGCCGCCGGCATCGCCCCAGATCCACAGCCTCCCCTCGCGCGCAGCGGCTTCGGCCGGCTCGCGCCGCAGGATGCACAGACCCAGCCCCGCTTCGACGCAGACCAACATGGTCTGCTCCTGGTCGATGTCGTACACCTTCTTGGGCGCGATATTGTGCTCGCGCCAGATCTCCGCATGCAGCTTGGACATGCTGGAGAACTGCGTCGCCCCGACCCAGGGCTGGCGGCCGAGCACGCGCCAGTCGGCGCCTTCGAGCGACGCGCGCCAGGCCAGCGGCGCAGCCACCACGTAAGGCGCGTCGGCCAGCGTCAGCATATGTACGGTCTGGTAGGGGTTGCGGCCGATGAAGAAGCCGGCGTCGAGCTCCTTCTTGCGCACCTCGTTGAGCACCCCGCCCGAAATCCCCTGCAGCGTGCTGATCTGCAACAGCGGGTGGCGCTGCCGCAAGAGCGCGAGCCAGGGCCCGAGCCGCAGCGCCTCCGGCGTCAGGATGGTGCCGATCCGGAGCTTGCCGGCCGGCTCGCCGCGCAGCGCCTTGGCCCGGTTCAGCATCTCCAGGCTGCCGGCCAGGATCTTCTCGGCCTCGACCACCAGCAGCTTGCCCGCCTCGGTCAGCGTCACGCCCGACGAAGTGCGCTCGAACAGGCTGGTGCCAGTCTCCTCCTCGAGCGCCTTGATCTGCGCGGTCACCGCCGGCTGGCTCAGGTGCAGGATTTCCGCGGCCTGGGTCAGGTGGCCCTGGTGGGCGACCGTGACGAACGTCCGCAGTTGGTACAGTTCCATCGTCTCTCCCCTGTTGTGCCGCGATTGTGCCGCGCCGGCCGCGGCCCGCGCCATCACCGAATTCGATGCCCATCATCGAAGGCCCTCGGGCATCGCGCGCAAACCCGCGTCGCGACTGGCTTTCGGCACGCTTACTCGGTCCGGTTGATCCTCGCTATCGAAAAATGCGATTGGATCGGCGCCAAGACGCCGACATAGATTGCCGCACGGCCCGATCCGGCATCACACGGGCTCCGCGACACGGCCCATAGAGGCCGCAACCTTGGGCGCGAGCCCATTCGATAAGCTGGAGACAACACATATGACCGACATTGCCCACAACGCGCCCGGCAATCCTGCCGCCGCGCGGCCGATGACCAAGGAAGAGCGCAAGGTGATCTTCGCCTCTTCGCTCGGCACCGTGTTCGAGTGGTACGACTTCTACCTGTACGGCTCGCTGGCCGCCATCATCTCCAAGCAGTTCTTCGCCGGCGTCAACGACACCACCGCCTTCATCTTCGCCCTGATGGCCTTCGCCGCCGGCTTCGCGGTGCGGCCGTTCGGCGCGCTGGTGTTCGGCCGGCTCGGCGACATGATCGGCCGCAAGTACACCTTCCTGGTCACCATCCTGATCATGGGCGTCTCGACCGCGGTGGTCGGCCTGTTGCCCGGTTACGCCAGCATCGGCATCGCCGCACCGATCATCCTGATCGGCCTGCGCCTCCTGCAGGGCCTGGCGCTCGGCGGCGAGTACGGCGGCGCCGCCACCTACGTGGCCGAGCACGCGCCGCACGGCAAGCGCGGCCTCTACACCAGCTTCATCCAGACCACCGCGACGCTGGGCCTGTTCCTGTCGCTGCTGGTGATCTGGATCTGCCGCAACAGCTTCGGCAAGGAAGAATTCGAAGCCTGGGCCTGGCGGGTGCCGTTCCTGGTGTCGATCCTGCTGCTGATCGTGTCGGTCTACATCCGCATGCAGCTCAACGAATCGCCGGCCTTCAAGAAGATGAAGGAGGAAGGCAAGCACTCCAAGGCGCCGCTGACCGAATCCTTCCTGCGCTGGCCCAACCTGAAGATCGTGCTGCTGTCGCTGTTCGGCGGCACCGCCGGCCAGGCGGTGGTCTGGTACACCGGCCAGTTCTACGCGCTGTTCTTCCTGACCAAGACGCTCGGCGTCGACCCCGACCGCGCCGACATCCTGATCGCCGTCTCGCTGGCCATCGCCACGCCGTTCTTCATCATCTTCGGCGCGCTGTCGGACCGGATCGGCCGCAAGAAGATCATCATGGCCGGCTGCCTGATCGCCGCGGCCAGCTACTTCCCGATCTTCAAGGCGCTGACGCACAACGCCAATCCGGCGCTCGAAGCCGCCGTCGCCCAATCGCCGGTCAAGGTGATCGCCGATCCGGCTCATTGCGCCTTCCAGTTCGACCCGATCGGCAAGGCCACCTTCAAGCAGTCGTGCGACATCATCAAGTCGGCGCTGGCCAAGAAGGGGATCCCGTACGAGAACGTGGCGGCACCAGCCGGCTCGGTGGCGGCGATCACGGTCGGCGAGATCAAGATCGACAGCTTCGAGGGTGAAGCGCTGGCCAAGGATGAGTTCAAGGCCAAGGCCGATGCCTTCAACAAGCAGCTCGGCGACACGCTCAAGTCCGCCGGCTACCCGGCCAAGGCCGACGCGGCGGCGATGAACACGCCGATGGTGATCGCCCTGCTGACCATCCTGGTGATCTTCGTGACCATGGTGTACGGCCCGATCGCGGCCTGGCTGGTCGAGCTGTTCCCGACCCGCATCCGCTACACCTCGATGTCGCTGCCCTACCACATCGGCAACGGCTGGTTCGGCGGCTTCCTGCCGACCGTGGCCTTCGCCATGGTGGCCGCCACCGGCGACATCTACTACGGCCTGTGGTACCCGATCGCGTTCGCGCTGATGACCTTCGTGATCGGCGCGCTGTTCGCGCCGGAAACCAAGGACCGCGACATCTACGCCAACGACTGAGCCGGCGGGGCGCGATCATCGCGCCCCCTGCGCCCGACCGGATCCGCGCGGCGGCAGCCCCTGCCGGCTGCCGCCGCACCGGATCCCCTCCGCACGGACCATCCCGCTTGCCGCCAACCGTTTCGATGCTGCCGCGCAGTCTCGAAACGACTGACGACAATTAGACAGACCCAAGCAGATCACCAACTAAAAAAGGAGACCCTTCCCATGTCCACACTCGACTCCATCCTCAAGGAAACGCGCATGTTCCCGCCCTCGGACGAGTTCCGCCATCGCGCGACCGTCTCCGGCATGGATGCCTACCATGCGCTGTGCGAGCAGGCCGACGACCACTATCTCTCGTACTGGGGCGACATCGCCCGCGAGCTGATTACCTGGAAGAAGCCATTCAGCCGCGTGCTCGACGACAGCAACGCGCCCTTCTTCAAGTGGTTCGACGACGGCGTGCTCAACGTCAGCTACAACTGCCTCGACCGCCACCTGGCGCAGAACGCCAACAAGATCGCCATCATCTTCGAAGCCGACGACGGCACCGTCACCCGCGTCACCTATGCCGAGCTGCATCGCCGCGTCTGCCAGTTCGCCAACGGCCTCAAGTCGCTCGGCATCCAGCGCGGCGACCGCGTGGTGGTCTACATGCCGATGAGCATCGAAGCCGTGGTGGCCATGCAGGCCTGCGCCCGCATCGGCGCGATCCACTCGGTGGTGTTCGGCGGCTTCTCGGCCAAGAGTCTGCAGGAACGCATCGGCGATGCCGGCGCGGTGGCGGTGATCACCGCCAACGAAGGCCTGCGCGGCGGCAAGGCGGTCCCGCTCAAGGCGGTGGTCGACGAAGCGATCTCGCTCGGCGGCTGCGATTCGATCCGCCACGTGGTGGTCTACCAGCGCACCAACAACGGCGCCGCGCTGTGGCAGGAAGGCCGCGACATCTGGTGGCACAAGCTGACCGAAGGCCAGGCCGAAAGCAGCGAGCCGGAATGGATGAACGCCGAGGACCCGCTGTTCATCCTCTATACCTCAGGCTCGACCGGCAAGCCCAAGGGCATCCAGCATTCGTCCGCCGGCTACCTGCTGGGCGCGCTCAATTCCTTCCGCTGGGTGTTCGACATCAAGCCCAACGACGTCTTCTGGTGCACTGCCGACGTGGGCTGGATCACCGGCCACAGCTACGTCTGCTACGGCCCGCTGGCCTCGGCCGCCACCCAGGTCATCTTCGAGGGCGTGCCGACCTATCCCGATGCCCACCGCTTCTGGCAGATGATCGAGCGCCACAAGGTCAGCATCTTCTATACCGCGCCGACCGCCATCCGCTCGCTGATCAAGCTCGGCGGCGACTTCCCCAACCAGCACGACCTGTCGAGCCTGCGCCTCCTGGGCACCGTGGGCGAGCCGATCAATCCTGAAGCCTGGATCTGGTACCACGAGACCGTCGGCAAGGGCCGCTGCCCGATCGTCGACACCTGGTGGCAGACCGAGACCGGCAGCATCACCATTGCGCCGCTGCCCGGCGCCGTAGCCACCAAGCCCGGTTCCTGCACGCTGCCGCTGCCCGGCATCATCGCCGACATCGTCGACGAATCGGGCGCACCGGTCGATCCGGGCAAGGGCGGCATGCTGGTCATCAAGCGTCCCTTCCCCAGCCTGGTGCGTACCATCTGGGGCGACCCGGAGCGCTTCAAGAAGACCTACTTCCCCGAGGAATTCAACGGCAAGTACTACCTCGCCGGCGACTCGGCCCATCGCGACGAGCACGGCTACATCTGGATCATGGGCCGTATCGACGACGTGCTGAACGTATCCGGCCACCGGCTGGGCACGATGGAGATCGAATCGGCCCTGGTGGCCAATCCGCTGGTGGCGGAAGCCGCGGTGGTGGGCCGGCCGCACGAAATCAAGGGCGAGGCGGTGGTGGCCTTCGTGGTGCTCAAGGGCGCGCGCCCGAGCGGCGAGGAAGCCAAGAAGATCGCCGATCAGTTGAAGAGCTGGGTCGCCCACGAGATCGGCAAGATCGCGCAGCCGGACGACATCCGCTTCGGCGAGAACCTGCCCAAGACCCGCTCGGGCAAGATCATGCGGCGGCTGCTGCGCGCCGTCGCGCGCGGCGAGGAAATCACGCAGGACACCTCGACTCTGGAAAATCCGGCTATCCTGCAGCAACTGCAAGAGACTGCCTGAAGCGCGCCGCCAGCCTGTTCGAGCACGTGAAAAGAGGCACCTTCGTGGTGTCTCTTTTTACATCCATTTACACATATCGGCGCCATTGCGAGATTTCAGGCGGCTTCCAGCCCCCTCACCCATCCCCAAATATGGGAATAGCCAAACCCCGTCCCGCACACCACAATAGCTACAACTTGAGCGGACGGCCTCCCCCACCCCTGGGCAGCACGCCAAGGCGGCTCACCGGCAAATCCCTTGGAAGAGGAGCGAGGAAAACCACTTCCAAATCTTATCTACCCGGCCGCCCGCGTGTGTTCGCTCAAGTCTTTTTATTCCCGGAAGGGCGCCTGATGGCGCCCTTTCTCATTCCTGCGCCATCCTGCCCCAGGTCTCCCGCACTTCCCGAATCCTCGACCTATTTCGGCGGCCGCCAGCTGCCGTGCGCCAGCATGCGCGCCAGTTCGGCCGCCGGCAGCGGCGGGCTCAGCAGATAGCCCTGCACCTCGTCGCACTCCTCCTGCTCCAGGAAAGCCCACTGCTCGGCCGTCTCGACGCCCTCGGCGATCACCTGCAACCCCAGGTTGTGGGCCAGGCTGACGACGGCCCGGGTGATCGCGCTGTCGTCGGCGTCGCCCGGCACGTCCATCACGAAGGAGCGGTCGATCTTGAGCTTGTCGACCTTGAAGCGCTTCAGATAGTTGAGCGAGGAATAACCGGTGCCGAAATCGTCGATCGCCAGCTTGAGCCCCATGGTCTTGAGCGCCGCCAGCGTGGCGATGGTCGATTCGACGTCCTGCACGATCACGCTCTCGGTCACCTCCAGCGCCAGCCAGCGCGGCTGCAGGCCGGTCTCCCGCAAGAGGCCGGTGATGTCGTCGACCAGCGCCTGCTGGTAGAACTGCATGGCCGACAGGTTGACCGCCACCTCGATCGGCGGCAGGCCGGCGTCTTGCCATTCGCGGTTCTGCCGGCAGGCCTCGCGCAGCACCCACTGGCCGATCGCGCCGATCAGGCCGCGCTCCTCGGCGATCGGGATGAACTGCATCGGGCCGACCAGACCGCGCTCGGGTGGCGCCAGCGGATCAGCGCCTCCGCGCCGACGATGCGGCCGGTCTCCATATCGGCCTGCGGCTGGTAGTGCAGGACGAACTCATTGCGCTCGAGCGCGCGCCGCAGCTGGTTCTCCACCACCAGGATCTCGCGCGCGCGCGCATTCATGTCGGCCGTGTAGAAGCGATAAGTGTTCCGCCCGTTGGCCTTGGCGTGATACATGGCCGCGTCGGCGTTGCGGATCAGCGCATCGTAATCGCCGCCGTCGTCCGGGTAGAGCGCGATGCCGAGCGAGGGCGTCACCACCAGCTCGTGCTCGCCGATCTGGAACGGCAGCGCCAGTTGCGCCAGCACCCGCTCGGCGACGTAGGCCGCCTCGCCGCCGCTGTCGAGATTGCGCAGCAGGATGACGAACTCGTCGCCGCCGAGGCGGCCGACCACGTCGCCGGCGCGGATCGCATCGTTCAGCCGCCGTGCCACGCCCTGCAGCAGCAGGTCGCCGACCGCGTGGCCGAGCGAGTCGTTGATGGTCTTGAAATGGTCGAGGTCGACGAACAGCAGCGCGCGGCGCTCGTTGTGCCGCTTCGCCTCGGCGACCGCCTCGCCGGTCAGTTCGCAGAAATAGGCGCGGTTGGGCAACTCGGTCAGCGCATCGAAACGGGCCAGGTGCAGCACCCGCGCCTGGGTCGCCTTGGCCTCGCTGATGTCGCGCACCAGCGCCACCACGTCGCCGATGCGGCCGGTGACGTCGCGCACCACGTTGATCTGCATCCAGGCGGTGAACACCTTGCCGTCGTGCCGCCGCAGCGGCACCTCGCCGCGCCAGTCGCCGTCTTCGAGGTAGCGGGTGCGGATCTCGTCGTACCAGGCCGAGTCGATCTCCGGATCGCGCAGCATGCTGACCATCTGGCCGACGATCTCGTCGGCCGCATAGCCGAGGATGTCGGTGAAGGCACGGTTGACCGAGGCGATGCGCGCATCGGGCGTGATCACCATGATCGCCTCGGCGGTGTTGTCGAACACCTTGGCGGCCAGCTCCATGCGCACCGCGGCCGCCTTGCGCTCGGTCAGATCGCGCAGGATGCGCCAGACGCCGACCGCGCGACCGTCGCCGTCGCGCATCAGCACACCCTTGGCGCTGACCGGCAGCAGCTCGCCGTCGCCGCGCCGCAGCTCGATCTCGTATTCGCCGCAGCGGCCGTCGATCAGCACGCGGTGCTCGATCATATGGTTGTCGTAGGCACGCCAGTTCTCGAGCACATAGCGGTCGAGCCGCTGGCCGACCAGCGTCTCGGCGCCGATGCCGAGCAGGGCCAGCATGGCCGGGTTGGCGTCGAGCACGCGGCCGTCGAGGTCGACCACGCATATGCCGTCGAGGTTGGAGACGAACAGCTCGCGGTACTTGGCCTCGGAGGCGCGCAGCGCCGCCTCGGTCTCCATCCGCTCGGCGATGTCGAGCTCGAGCGCATCGTTCTTGTCGTTGAGTTCGGAAATCAGCCGGTGCAGCTCGCCGCGCGCCCATTCGAGCTGGCGGCCCAGGTCGCCGATCTCGTCGCCACGGGTCCACGACCAGGCCGGCACCGCCTCCGCCTCGCCGCTGGCCATCGCGCGCGCCTGCAGCGACAGCCGCTTGAGCGGCCCGAGGAAGCGTGAATCGAGCAAGGTCAGGATCAGCAGCAGGCTGACCGCCAGCTCGATGCCGATCATCAGCACCGATTCGCGCGCCTGCACGCGCAGCCGCCGGTCGAGATCGCCGTCGTCGAACTCGACCGAGACCTGGCCGATGACCTGCTTGCCGTAGTACACCGGCCGGGCCAGCCGGATCGAACGGCCGAGCCGCCGCTCGGGCCGCGTCACCGAGATGAAGGGCTCGCCCGGAAAGCTGCCGTCGACCCGCACCGAGACGATGCGGGTGTCCTTCATGGCGGTATCGACCAAGGGCTGGCCGGCATTGAACGACAGGTCCCACAGCGGCTGGCGCAGGCCCAGCGCGAGGATTTCGAGCACCCGCACCTGCTCGGCGTGGAACTGCCGGGTCAGCTCGGCCCGCCGCCATTCGACCGTGACCAGCGTGAACAGCACGCCCGGCACCAAGAGGCCGGCCGCCACCACCAGGACGAACACCTGGCGCATGCTGATGTGCATCAGCCAGCTGCGCAGCCGCGACAACGGCTTGACGGAAGCCTGGACCGAGAACGCCGCGATAGTCATGCAATCTCCAATGGAACGGATCGGCAGCGCGCCTTGGCGGAAAGCGCGCAGCCGCGGATCGGTACGGACCAAATGCAGATGGACGGCCAGTTCCGTCCACCCCCTGCATCGTACGCACGGTGATTCCAGTATCGGGTAGGGAACCCGCCTTGACCAGTCGTAAAAAAGCCCGGCTGCAAGCCGGGCTTTCGTATTACACCGCGCGATCCGCGATCAGGAGGCGTCCGACGCAGGGGCCGCAGCGGCCTCTTCGTTCAGCACGGCCTTGATCGACAGGCGGACGCGGCCCTTCTCGTCCTGCTCGAGCGCCTTCACGCGCACGATCTGGCCTTCCTTGAGGTAGTCGGCCACGTTGTTGACGCGCTCGTTGGCGATCTGGCTCACGTGCACCAGGCCGTCGCGGCCCGGCATGATCTGGACGATGGCGCCGACGTTCTTGTCGAGGATCTTGATGACCGGGCCTTCGTAGATCTTGCCGATCTCGACTTCGGCGGTGATCTGCTCGATGCGGCGACGGGCTTCGTCGGCGCCTTCGCTGGTCACCGAAGCGATGGTGATGGTGCCGTCTTCGCCGATGTCGATCTGGGTGCCGGTTTCCTCGGTCAGCGCACGGATCACCGAGCCGCCCTTGCCGATCACGTCGCGGATCTTGTCCGGATTGATCTTCATCGTGTAGAGGCGCGGCGCGTGCTGCGACACTTCCTCACGGGCATGGCCCAGCGCGCCCTTCATGATGCCGAGGATGTGCAGGCGGCCTTCCTTGGCCTGATCGAGCGCCACCCGCATGATTTCCTTGGTGATGCCGTTGATCTTGATGTCCATCTGCAGCGCGGTCACGCCGTTCTCGGTACCCGCGACCTTGAAGTCCATGTCACCGAGGTGGTCTTCGTCGCCGAGGATGTCGGTCAGCACCGCGAAGCGGTTGCCTTCCTTGATCAGGCCCATGGCGATGCCGGCCACGTGGTCCTTCAGCGGCACGCCGGCGTCCATCAGCGACAGGCAGCCGCCGCAGACCGAGGCCATCGACGAGGAGCCGTTCGATTCGGTAATTTCCGACACCACGCGCATCGAGTAGCTGAAGTCTTCCTGCTTGGGCAGCACGGCGACCAGCGCGCGCTTGGCCAGGCGGCCGTGGCCGATCTCGCGGCGCTTGGGCGAGCCGACGCGGCCGGTTTCGCCGGTCGAGTAGGGCGGGAAGTTGTAGTGCAGCATGAAGCGCTCGGAGTACTCGCCCATCAGCGCGTCGATGGTCTGCTCGTCCATCTTGGTGCCCAGCGTGGCGACCACGATGGCCTGCGTCTCGCCGCGGGTGAACAGCACCGAGCCGTGGGTGCGCGGCAGCACGCCGGTACGGATCTCGATCGGGCGCACGGTGCGGGTGTCGCGGCCGTCGATGCGCGGGTAGCCGTCGAGGATCTGGTTGCGCACGATCTTGGCTTCCATCGCGTGGAAGATGTCCTTGATCTGGTTGGCGCGCAGCGTGTCGGTGTCGTCGGAGATCAGCGCGGCTTCGACCTTGGCCCAGGCTTCGTTGAGCTTCTGGGTGCGGGCCTGCTTCTGCGGGATGCGGAAGGCGAGCTTGATGTCCTCGCCGCCTGCGGCAGCGATGGCGGCTTCGAGTTCGGCGTCGGTGGCCGGCGGCTGGAAGTCCCACACTTCGGGGTTCACTTCGTCTGCCAGCGCGTTGATCGCCTGGATGGCGGCCTGCATCTGCTCGTGGCCGAACACCACCGAGCCCAGCATGATCGCTTCGGGCAGTTCCTGGGCTTCCGACTCGACCATCAGCACGGCCTGCTCGGTACCGGCCACGACCAGGTCCAGCTGCGAGCGCTTGAGGTCCGAAGCGGCCGGGTTCAGCACGTACTGGCCGTCGATGTAGCCGACGCGGGCGGCACCGATCGGGCCCTGGAACGGCAGGCCGGAGATGGCCAGCGCGGCCGAGGCGCCGAGCATGGCCGGGATGTCCGGATCGATCTCGGGATCGACCGACATCACGGTCGCGACGATCTGGATCTCGTTGTAGAAGCCTTCGGGGAAGAGCGGGCGGATCGGGCGGTCGATCAGGCGCGAGGTGAGGATTTCCTTTTCGCTCGGACGGCCTTCGCGCTTGAAGAAGCCGCCGGGGATCTTGCCGGCGGCGTAGGTACGTTCCTGGTAGTCGACGGTCAGGGGGAAGAAGTCCTGGCCGGGCTTGACCTTCTTGGCACCGACCACGGTGACCAGCACCACGGTGTCGTCCATGGACACCTTGACGGCGCCGGAAGCCTGACGGGCGATTTCGCCGGTCTCGAGGGTCACGGTGTGCTTGCCGTAGGCAAACGATTTGGAAATGCGATTGAACACGCTCTTTTTCCTTTTCAACGACATGCCATCCTCAGCGTGAATGGCGATTGTCCCTCCGGCGCGCTGAACTTGACCCTGGGGGAATCAACGCCGGGATGCCAGCCAACCTGCTATCCCCCGGGCATGGCTGGCATCGTGGCAAGCCCGGCGGGAATTCGAAATCGATGGGAATCGGATTCGGCATTCGGTTCACTGCACGACCGATCCGCCGCAGACCGGCCGCCTGTCGCGGCCCGATCTTCCCGCCCGCGCTCGCACGGAGACGAGGCGGAGGGTATTCCATAAAGCAAAAAAGCCGCTGCTTGGAGGCAGCGGCTTTTCGTGGCGCGCTTACTTGCGCAGACCCAGCTTGGCGATCAGTTCGCGATAGCCATCCAGGTTGGTGCGCTTGTAGTAGGCCAGCAGCTTGCGGCGCTGATTCACCATCTTCAGCAGACCACGACGGCTGTGGTGGTCCTTGGCATTGGCCTTGAAGTGGGTGGTCAGGTCGTTGATGCGAGCCGTCAGCAATGCAACCTGGACTTCCGGCGAACCGGTGTCGCCCTGGGCGCGTTGGTATTGCTTGACGATCTCTGCCTTTTGTTCGACGGTCACTGCCATTTCGTAATACTCCACATACTGAAAAGCACCTTGCGGTGCAGACGAGCAGGGCGAGCAGGGCATCCCCAACCCCTCCCGGCTTCCGGAACCGACCTAGTTGTGCACCACGGTCGAGAGCAGCCTGCGCGGGTAAAGCGTCTGATCCCGCAATTCACCGAGACCCAGGAAGGCCGGCGAACCGCCGGTATCCCCGTACAGGCGCAAGCCGGCGATTATCCCATCATTCCCATCCAAACGCACGGGCATTCCATGGGTCAAGCGATCGGCGGCCGCCGCATCGAGCGTCAGCGCCGGCAGGTCCGCCAGCAGGCTGTCGGCCGGCAGCAGCAGGGCGTCGCGCGCCTCGAGCGGCAGCGCCTCGAATGCTTCGGGCGTGACCGCCGTGGTCAGGTCGAAGCCGGCGGTGCCGGTCCGGCGCAGGCCGATCAGGTGGGCGCCGCAGCCGAGCGCCTCGCCGAGGTCCTCGGCCAGCGTACGGATATAGCTGCCCTTGCTGCAGCGCACGTCGAGCGCCAGCACGTCGCCGTCGAAGGACAGGATGTCGATCGCGTAGATCGTGATGCGGCGCGCCGGACGCTCGATGGTGATGCCGGCGCGCGCGTATTCGTACAGCGGCCGGCCTTCGTGCTTGAGCGCCGAGTACATCGGCGGCGTCTGCAGCTGCTCGCCGACGAAGCGCGCCACCGCGGCCTCGACCTCGGCGCGCGAAGCCGTGAACGGCCGCGTCTGCAGCACCTCGCCCTCGAGGTCGCCGGTGGTGGTGGTCGCACCGAAGCGCAGCGTCGCGGTATAGCGCTTGTCGGCGTCGAGCATGCGCTGGGCGAACTTGGTCGCCTCGCCGAAGCACAGCGGCAACAGGCCGGTCGCCAGCGGATCGAGCACGCCGGTATGGCCCCCCTTCTGGGCCGACAACAGCCAGCGGCATTTCTGCAGCGCCTGGTTGCTCGAGATGCCGAGCGGCTTGTCCAGCAGCAATACGCCGCTGATCGGCCGCTTAATCCTCTTGACCGTCATCGTCGGCCGCACGGGTCTGGTTGGCCTGGGCGATCAGCTGATCGAGACTCATGCCGCGCTCGACCGAATGGTCGTACTGGAAGTGCAGCTCGGGCATCTTGAACAACTTGATCCGGCGCGACAGCTCGCTGCGCAGGAAACCGGCGGAGCGGTTGAGCGTGTACTGGGTCTCCACGTCCTCGCCCGCCATCAGCGTGTAGAACACCTTGGCGTGCGACAGGTCGCGGCTCACCTCGACGTCGGTGATGGTGACGAAGCCGATGCGCGGGTCCTTGAGCTCGAGCCGGATCAGCTCGGCCAGTTCGCGCTGCATCTGCTGGCCGACGCGGTCGGCACGGGAATAGTCTTTGGCCATTTGAAACCCTGTGAAACGTGAAAGGTGAAACGTGCAAACGGCCCGGATGCCGCGGCGGGCAAAAAGGTGAGAGGCAGACCCATGGCCTGCCTCACGTTTCACCTTTCACATCTCACGTTTCACATGCTGCTGTTACAGCGTGCGGGCGACCTCGATGATCTCGAAGATTTCCAGCATGTCGCCTTCTTGGATGTCGTTGTAGTTCTTCAGTTGCAGACCGCACTCGTAGCCGGCCTTCACTTCCTTGACGTCATCCTTGAAGCGCTTGAGCGATTCGAGCTCGCCCTGATGGATCACCACGTTGTTGCGCAGGAGGCGGACGCCGGCATTGCGCTTGACCACGCCGTCGTGCACGAAGCAACCGGCGATCGAACCGACCTTGGACACCACGAAGACCTGGCGGATCTCGACCGAGCCGATGATCTGCTCCTTCTTCTCCGGCGCCAGCATGCCGGACAGCGCTGCCTTCACCTCGTCCACGGCGTCGTAGATGATGTTGTAGTAGCGGATGTCCACGCCTTCGTTCTCGGCCAGCTTGCGCGCCGTCGCGTCGGCACGCACGTTGAAGCCGATGATGACCGCCTTCGAAGCCAGCGCCAGGTTGACGTCGGATTCGGTGATGCCGCCCACGCCCGAGTGCAGGATGTTGACGCGCACTTCGCTGGTCGACAGCTTCTGCAGGCTTTGCGACAGCGCTTCGAACGAGCCTTGCACGTCGGCCTTGACGATGATCGGCAGGGTCTGGACCTCGCCCTCGGTCATCTGGGCCATCATGTTCTCGAGCTTGGCGGCTTGCTGCTTGGCCAGCTTCACGTCGCGGAACTTGCCCTGGCGGAACAGCGCGATCTCGCGCGCCTTCTTCTCGTCGGCCAGCACCATGGCGTCCTCGCCCGCATTCGGGACTTCGGACAGGCCGAGGATCTCGACCGGAATCGACGGGCCGGCTTCGTTGATGTTCTTGCCGTTCTCGTCGAGCATGGCGCGGACGCGGCCGAACACGCCGCCGGCCAGCACCACGTCGCCCTTGCGCAGGGTGCCGGACTGCACCAGCATCGTCGCGACCGGGCCGCGGCCCTTGTCCAGCCGGGCTTCGATGATCAGGCCCTTGGCCGGCGCATCGAGCGGCGCAGTCAGTTCCAGCACCTCGGCCTGCAGCAGGATCGCGTCGAGCAGGCCGTCGATATTGGTGCCCATCTTGGCCGAGACCTCGATGAACTGGGTATCGCCGCCCCAATCTTCGGGCACCACTTCGTGCGCCACCAGCTCCTGGCGGATGCGCTCGACGTTGGCGCCCTGCTTGTCGATCTTGTTGACCGCCACCACGATCGGCACCTTGGCCGCCTTGGCGTGGTGGATCGCTTCGATGGTCTGCGGCATCACGCCGTCGTCGGCCGCCACCACCAGCACCACGATGTCGGTCGCGCTCGCACCGCGGGCGCGCATCGCCGTGAAGGCCTCGTGGCCCGGCGTATCGAGGAAGGTGATGATGCCCTTCTCGGTTTCGACGTGGTAGGCGCCGATGTGCTGGGTAATGCCGCCGGCCTCGCCCGCGGCGACCTTGGCGCGCCGGATGTAGTCCAGCAGCGAGGTCTTGCCGTGGTCGACGTGACCCATCACCGTCACCACCGGGGCGCGGGCAGGAACTCGTGTTCCGCCTTCTCTTCGCCCTCGAGGTAGGTTTCCGGATCGTCGAGCTTGGCCGCGCGGGCCAGGTGGCCCATTTCCTCGACCACGATCATCGCGGTTTCCTGGTCCAGCACCTGGTTGATGGTCACCATCATGCCCATCTTCATCAGGCCCTTGATGACCTCGGCCGCCTTGACCGACATCTTGTGCGCCAGATCGGCGACCGAGATGGTCTCGGGCACGTCGATCTCGCGCTGGATCGGCTCGGTCGGCGCCTGGAAGGCGTGGGCATTGTCGTTCTGGTTGCCCTTGCCGCGACCCTTGCGCGACTTCCAGTCGCTACCGGCGTCGCCGCCGCGGGTCTTGAGGCCGCCGCGGCGCTTGGCGCCGTCGCCCCAGCCATCCTTGGCCGGCGCAGCCGTCTTCTTGACGTCGGCAGCAGCCGGCTTGGCATCCTTCTTGGCCGCATCGCCCGGTTTGGCCGGCGCGCGGTGCAGCGTGTGTTCGGTCTGAGCCGGCTTCTTCGGCGCGGCAGCGGCTTCGGCCGCAGCCTTGACGGCGGCCTCGGCGGCAGCCTTGCGGGCCGCTTCACGCTCCTGCTTTGCTCGGATATCGGCGGCTTGACGCTCGAACAGCGCGCGCTGGCGCGCAGCCTGGACTTCGCGCGCGGCCAGCTCGGCCTCGCCCAGCACGGCGGCGCGGTCGATCGGCGCCGGCGCGGCGGCGGTTTCCACCGCGGCCTCGGCGACCGGCTCGGGTTCGGCCACGGCGACCGGCTCGGCCACCGGAGCGGGCTCGGGTTCCACCGCAGCGACCGGGGCAGGCGCCGCCTCGACGATCGCTTCGGCGACCGGCTCGGCCTGCGGCACTTCGATCAGCTCGGGCTCGGCCGCCGCCTCGACCACCGTTTCCGGCTCGTGCGCATGCAACTGCGGCGCCACCGCGGCGACGTCCGGCGTCACCACCACGCGCTTCTTCTTCACCTCGACCTGGATCGTGCGCGCCTTGCCGGTCGCATCGGTCTTCTTGATCTCGGAATTCTGCTTGCGCGCCAGCGTGACCTTGGGCTTGTCCATGGCCGAGCCATGGACGCTGCGCAGGTAAGCCAGCAGCTTGGCCTTGTCCTGCTCGGTCAACGAATCCTCCACGCCACTCTTTTGCACACCTGCCGCGCGCAGCTGATCGAGCAGATGTTGCGGCGGCATCCTAAGATCGGCCGCGAATTGGCTCACGTTCATTTGTGTCATCCTTACTCCCGTCTCCTTGCCCTGGCCTTATTGCTGCTCGAACCAGTGAGCGCGGGCGGTCATGATCAGTTGCTTGGCAGCCTCGGCATCCATGCCGGTCATCTCGACCAGCTCGTCCACCGCCAGCTCGGCCAGGTCGTCGCGGGTGGCGACGCCATTGCCGGCCAGGGCGCGGGCGATCTCGGGCGTCATGCCCTCGAGATGCTGCAGTTCCTCGACGCTGTGCTCGACCTGTTCTTCCTTGACGATGGCCTGGGTCAGGAGGGCATCGCGTGCGCGGCTGCGCAGTTCATTGACGAGGTTCTCGTCGAAACCGTCGATGTCGAGCATTTCGTCGATCGGCACGTAGGCGACTTCCTCCAGCGTGGAGAAGCCTTCCTGCACCAGGATCTCGGCAACCTCGTCGTCGACGTCGAGCGCGGCGATGAACAGTTCGCGCACCCGGGCGTACTCGACTTCGTGCTTCTGCTCGACCTGCTCGAGCGTCATGATGTTCAGCGTCCAGCCGGTCAGCTCGCTGGCGAGCCGCACGTTCTGGCCACCGCGGCCGATGGCCATGGCGAGGTTCTCTTCGTCGACCGCCACGTCCATGCTGTGGCTGTCCTCGTCGACCATGATCTTCTGCACTTCGGCCGGCGCCAGCGCGCCCAGCACGAACTGGGCCGGGTCGGCCGACCACAGCACGATGTCGACGCGCTCGCCGGCCAGCTCGCCGGTGACGGCCTGCACGCGCGAGCCGCGCATGCCGATGCAGGTGCCTTGCGGATCGACGCGCGGGTCGTTCGACTTCACCGCGATCTTGGCGCGGGCGCCCGGGTCGCGGGCGGCGCCGCGGATCTCGATGATGCCTTCCTCGATCTCGGGCACTTCGAGCTCGAACAGCTTGGCGATGAACTCGGGCGCGGTACGGCTCAGGATCAGTTGGGCGCCGCGGCCGTCGCGATCGATCTTGAGCAGGTAGGCGCGCACGCGGTCGCCCACGCGCAGGTTTTCCTTCGGGATCATGTGCTCGCGCGGCAGGCGGGCTTCGAGCTTGCCGACCTCGACGATCGCGTTGCCGCGTTCGATGCGCTTGATGGTGCCGGTGACCAGGTGCTCCTTGCGGGCCAGGAAGTCGTTGAGGATCTGCTCGCGCTCGGCGTCGCGGATCTTCTGCAGGATCACCTGCTTGGCGGTCTGCGCGCCGATGCGGCCGAATTCGATCGGTTCGAGCGGCTCTTCGTAGAATTCGCCGATGGCGAGGCCCAGGTCCTTCTCCAGCACGTCGGTGATGGCGAACTGGCGCGACGGCTCCTCGTGGTCGTTGTCCTCGACCACTTCCCAGCGGCGGAAACTCTCGTAGTCGCCGGTATGGCGATCGATCGCGACGCGCACGTCCACGTCGTCGGTGTAACGCTTCTTGGTAGCCGAGGCCAACGCCATCTCCAGCGCGGTGAAGACGATGTCCTGCGACACATTCTTCTCGCGTGCCAGTGCATCGACCAGCAACAGGATTTCACGACTCATTTCTCAAAACCTCCAAGCGATTCTCGCCGGGCTCGCGCCCCTATTCCTTCGTAACCTTCGCGCGCCGAACCGGGATCAGAACACCGGGACCAAGCGGGCCTTGTCGATCTGCGCGAGCGGCACGGCGACGACGCGTTCGGCATCGACCGCCACCTGGACCGCGCCTTCGACCACGCCGCGCAGTTCGCCCTGCACCGTCTTCTTGCCGTCGATGGGCAGCCGCAGCTTGATCTTGACCCGCTCGCCGGCGAAGCGGACGAAGTCGGCTTCCTTCTTCAGCGGACGATCGAGGCCGGGCGAGGAGACTTCCAGGCGCTCGTACGGGATGTTTTCCACGGTGAACAGCCGGGTCAGGTGATTGCTCACCGCCACGCAGTCGTCGAGCGTGATGCCGCCCGGCTTGTCGATAAAGATGCGGACCAGGCCGTCGCGGGCCAACTCGAGGTCGACCAGCTCGTAACCGAGACCGGGCAGTGTTGCGTCCAGTAGACGTTGCATATCCATGATGCGTCGCGCAATAAAAAAATGGGCTCTCGAGCCCATTCCAAACAGACAGAATTGAAATCCCCGCTATTTTAGCGACTTAGCGTCGGAAACGAAACCCCAACGCCGCACCGAGCCCGCCAAGCACATGCTTGGTCGACACTTGGCGGGGTTTCGGCTATTCCGGTACAGTGCCAGCGGCGACGCACCAGGGACGCCCCCTCCCCGCGGACGGGAAAACAAAGCTAGAGAGACACGGAGACAGCGATGGAAAGAATCTGGTTGAACCAGTACCAGCAGGGCGTGCCCGCCGAGATCGACCTGAACGAGTTCCAGTCGGCCGGTGAAGTGTTCGAGAAGAGCGCCAAGAAATTCCGCGATCGCCCTGCCTTCGCCAATTCGATCAAATTCGCCAGCCGCACCATGACCTTCGGCGACATCGACGAAGCGTCGCGCGATCTCGGCGCCTACCTGCAGCACGAGCTCAAGCTGCCGAAGGGCGAGCGCGTGGCGGTGATGATGCCGAACCTGCTGCAATACCCGGTCTGCGTGTTCGGCATCCTGCGCGCCGGCCTCACCGTGGTCAACGTCAACCCGCTCTATACCCGCGCGAACTCGAGCACCAGCTCAAGGATTCGGGCGCCACCACCATCGTCATCGTCGCCAACTTCGCCCATGTGCTGGCCGAGGTGATCGCCAAGACGCCGATCAAGAACGTGATCGTGACCGAGATGGGCGACCTGCTCGGCTTCAAGGGCAGCATCATCAACTTCATGCTGAAGAAGGTGAAGAAGATGGTGCCGGCCTACAACCTGCCGCAGGCCGTCAGCTTCAAGGGCGCGCTGGCGATCGGCCGCCGCAACGAGCTCAAGCCGGTCAAGGTCGGCCACGACGACATCGCCTTCCTGCAGTACACCGGCGGCACCACCGGCGTCTCCAAGGGCGCCATGCTGACCCACCGCAACATCATCGCCAACATGCAGCAGGCGCACGCCTGGCTCAAGCCGCTGGTCAAGGAAGGCCAGGAGGTGATCGTCTGCGCGCTGCCGCTCTACCATATCTTCTGCCTCACCGCGAACTGCATGGTGTTCAGCAAGATCGGCGGCCTCAACATCCTGATCACCAATCCGCGGGATATCCCGGCCTTCGTCGAGGAACTCGCCAAGTTCCCGATCACCTGCATGACCGGCGTGAACACGCTGTTCAACGCGCTGCTCAACAACCCCGACTTCCCCAAGCTCGACTTCAGCACCTGGAAGCTGGCGCTCGGCGGCGGCATGGCGGTGCAGCGCGCGGTGGCCGAGAAGTGGAAGCAGATGACCGGCGTGCCGCTGATCGAGGCCTACGGACTGACCGAGACCTCGCCCGCCGCCTGCATCAACCCGATGAACCTGACCGGCTACAACGGCGCCATCGGCCTGCCGGTGCCGTCGACCGATATCCAGATCCGCGATGCCGATGGCCGCGAACTCGGTTTCGAGGAGCCGGGCGAGCTGTGGGTCAAGGGCCCGCAGGTGATGAAGGGCTACTGGAACCGGCCCGAGGAAACCGCCAAGGTGATCGACGCCAACGGCTGGCTCGCCACCGGCGACATGGCCATCGTGCACCCGGACGGCTTCGTCAAGCTGGTCGACCGCAAGAAGGACATGGTCCTGGTGTCGGGCTTCAACGTCTACCCGAACGAGGTCGAGGACGTGGTGGCGATGCACCCGGGCGTGCTCGAGGTGGCCTGCATCGGCGTGCCCGACGACAAGTCCGGCGAGGTGGTGAAGATCTTCGTGGTGAAGAAGGACGCCGGCCTGACCGAGGCCTCGGTGATCGAGCACTGCAAGAAGAACCTGACCGGCTACAAGATCCCGCGCTTCGTCGAATTCCGCACCGAGCTGCCCAAGACCAACGTCGGCAAGATCCTGCGCCGCGCGCTGCGCGACGAGGAACTCGCCAAGGCCAAGTAAACGCGGCCGGCGACGCCGGCCTGCACTGCCCGAACCCGCCCGCGTGGCGGGTTTCGCATTTTCATCGTGCTAAAATTCCAGCCATTCTCCGCGGCGCCCCCTCCATGACCCTGCTCCCCTTTTTCAAGATGATGGCCGAACGCCAGGCGAGCGACCTGTTCGTCACCGCCGGCAGCCCCGTGCAGGTGAAGATCCAGGGCGTGCTCTACCCGGTCAACCAGCAGGTGCTGCAGCCGGCCCACGTCAAGTCGCTGGCCTACGAGCTGATGGACGAGGAGCAGCAGGCCAGCTTCGAGGCCGAATGGGAGATGAACTTCGGCCACCCGGTCGAGGGCATCGGCAACTTCCGCGTCAACATCTTCAAGCAGCGCGGCAATATCGGCATCGTGGTGCGCTACATCAAGGCGGTGTCGCCGAGCATCGACGAGCTGCGCTTGCCGGAGGCGCTGAAAGGCCTGATCAACGAGAAGCGCGGCCTGATCTTCGTGGTCGGCTCGACCGGCTCGGGCAAGACCTCGACCGTGACCGCGATGCTCGAGCACCGCAACCACAGCGCGCCGGGCCACATCCTCACCATCGAGGACCCGATCGAGTACGTCTACCCGCACCGCAAGAGCATCGTCAGCCAGCGCGAGGTCGGCATCGACACCCACAGCTTCTCGGACGCGCTGAAGAACGCCATGCGCGAGGCGCCGGACGTGATGATGATCGGCGAGATCCGCGACAAGATGACCATGCAGCACGCGCTGACCTATGCCCAGGCCGGCCACCTGATCATCTCGACCCTGCACGCCAACAACAGCTACCACTCGCTGACCCGCATCATCAATTTCTTCCCGCACGAGGCGCGCGAGAGCCTCTTGATGGACCTGAGCGTGGCGCTCAAGGCCATCGTGTCGCAGCGCCTGGTGAAGAACCAGCAGGGCCGGCTGGTGCCGGCGGTCGAGGTGCTGGTGAACTCGCCGCGCATCGCCGAGCTGGTCAAGTCCGGCGACATCGACCAGATCAAGGAAGCGATGGAGCAGAGCCTGTACCAGGGCTCGCAGACCTTCGAACAGGCGCTGTACAAGCTCTACAAGGACGGCGAGATCAGCTACGACGAGGCGATGCGCAACGCCGACTCGGCCACCAACCTGGCCTGGCTGATCAACAACGCCCAGTCGCAGGAAGAACTCGAGGCCGAACGCGCCAAGAAGCGCCAGGAAACCGCCGAGCGCGTGCGCCAGCAGCCGCAGCCGGAACCCGAGATCAGCTTCGACATCGACCTGCACTAGCCTTGCAGCGCCCGGCCGGCACCGACCGGCACCCTTCCCTCACTTCGGCCCACCATGACGATCAAACTCCACGGCATCCCCAACTGCGACACCGTCAAGAAGGCGCGCACCTGGCTCGACAGCCACGGCCAGGCCTACGAATTCCACGATTTCAAGAAGCAGGGCGTCAGCGCCGAAATGCTGTCGGGCTGGATCGCCCGGCTCGGCTGGGAGCCCCTGGTGAACCGCCAGGGCACCACCTGGCGCAAGCTCGATCCGAGCCGTCAGGCCGCCGTCAACGATGCCGCCAGCGCGATCGAGCTGATGCTCGAGCAGCCGTCGGTGATCAAGCGGCCGGTGCTGGTCGACGGCGAGCGCGTGACCGTGGGCTTCAAGCCCGAGATCTATCAAACCCTGTTCTGATCCTTTCCCCCACTTCCCGCGCGCCCATGACCGACCCGACCCTCGCCCTGACCCAGCAGCTGATCGCGCTGGACTCCACCACGCCGGCCGACGCCGGCTGCCAGGACCTCCTGATCCGCCGGCTCGAGGCCGTCGGCTTCGTCGTCGAGCGCATGCGCCACGGCGAGGTCGACAACTTCTGGGCCCGCCGCGGCACGCAGGGCCCGCTGCTGTGCTTCGCCGGCCACACCGACGTGGTGCCGACCGGCCCGCACGAGCAGTGGCATAGCCAGCCCTTCGTGCCCGAGGTGCGCGACGGCCTGCTCTACGGCCGCGGCGCGGCCGACATGAAGGCCTCGCTGGCGGCCTTCGTCACCGCGATCGAGGACTTCGTCGCAGCGCATCCGGACCACGCCGGCTCGATCGCGCTCCTGATCACCTCGGACGAGGAAGGCCCCGCCGTCGACGGCACGGTGCGGGTGGTGGAGACGCTGGCGGCGCGCGGCGAGACCATCGACTACTGCATCGTCGGCGAGCCGACCTCGAGCCAGCGCTTCGGCGACACCATCAAGAACGGCCGCCGCGGCTCGCTGTCCGGCGCGCTCACCGTCTACGGCGTGCAGGGCCACATCGCCTATCCGCACCTGGCCAAGAACCCGGTGCACCTGGCCGCACCGGCGCTGGCCGAGCTGGCCGCCACGGTATGGGACGAGGGCAATGCCTACTTCCCGCCGACCACCTGGCAAGTGTCGAACATCCACGCCGGCACCGGCGCCACCAACGTGATCCCCGGCGAACTGACCGCGCAGTTCAACTTCCGCTTCGGCACCGCCAGCGATGCCGATACGCTGAAGTCGCGCGTCATCGCCATCCTCGACCGTCACGGCCTCGACTACAACATCCGCTGGACCCTGAGCGGCCGCCCCTTCCTGACCGAGCCGGGCACGCTGTCGCAGGCGCTGCAGGGGCGATCCGCGCCGAGACCGATGTCGAGGCCGAGCTGTCGACCACCGGCGGCACTTCGGACGGCCGCTTCATCGCCAGCATCTGCCCGCAGGTGGTGGAATTCGGCCCGATCAACGCCACCATCCACAAGCTCAATGAATGCGTGGCGGTCGCCGACGTGCCGCGCCTGTCCGGCGTCTATCGCCGCACGCTCGAGAACCTGCTCGCGCCGCAGAACTGAGGCCGCCATGACCGCACCCATCGCTCTCGTCACCGGCGCCAGCAGCGGCTTCGGCCATGCCATCGCGCTGCGCCTGGCCGAACGCGGCTGGCGCGTGATCGCCGCGGCACGCCGGCTCGACCGGCTCGAAGCGCTCGCCGCCCGCTTTCCCGGCCAGATCGTACCGCTCGAGCTCGACGTGGCCGACCGCGCCGCGGTCGCTGCCGCCATCGCCGCCCTGCCGGACGATCTGGCCGCGATCGAGCTACTGGTCAACAACGCCGGCCTGGCGCTCGGCATCGCGCCGGCCCACGAGGCCAGCCTCGACGACTGGCAGACCATGCTCGAGGTCAACTGCCTGGGCCTGGTGGCGGTCACCCACGCCGTGCTGCCGGGCCTGGTGGCGCGCAACCGCGGCCTGGTGGTCAACATCGGTTCGATCGCCGCCAGCTACCCCTATCCGGGCGGCAATGCCTATGGCGCGACCAAGGCCTTCGTCCATCAGTTCAGCCTCAACCTGAAGGCAGACCTCCTGGGCAGCGCGGTGCGCGTCAGCTGCATCGAGCCGGGCCTGGCCGGCGGCAGCGAATTCTCCAACGTGCGCTTCAAGGGCGACGACGACCGCGCCGCCGCGCTCTACCAGGGCACCGAGCCGCTGACGCCGGAAGACGTGGCCGCCACGGTCGAATGGCTGACCACGCTGCCGCCGCACGTGAACATCAATACCATCGAGATGATGCCGGTCTGCCAGGCGCCCTCGGCCCTGGCGATCCGCCGGGTTTGATCACGCGGCGGCGTGGGGATGCGTGCAGAGGAAACCCGGGCGCCAATCCGTCGTGCATACCCGAGCGGCGGCTCTTCCTGTTCCATCCCTCCCGTCCCCGCCGCCGTGGGGAAGCCTCGCTAACGCTCGCCAATGGTCCCGGACAACCGCAGCTCATCCGTGGAAGGCGCTAACCGCATCCAAATACAAAAAGCCCCGCGATGCGGGGCTTTCATGTTGCAACGAGACCGGATCAAGCAGGCTCGGCCGCCGCTTCCTTGATGTCGAGCCGGATCTGGCCCTGCTCGTCGATGTCGATCTCCACTTCGCCGCCGCCGGCCAGCCGGCCGAACAGCAGCTCGTCGGCCAGCGCCTTGCGGATGGTGTCCTGGATCAGCCGCGACATCGGCCGCGCGCCCATCAGCGGATCGAAGCCCTTCTTGGCCAGGTGGTCCTTCAGCGCGACCGAGAAGTGGGCCTCCACCTTCTTCTCGTGCAGCTGGCTCTCGAGCTGCATCAGGAACTTGTCGACCACCTGCAGGATGATCTCCGGCGTCAGCGGGGCGAAGCTGATGGTCGCGTCGAGCCGGTTGCGGAACTCGGGCGTGAACATCCGCTTGATCTCGGCCAGCTCGTCGCCCACCGCCTTGTTGGAGGTGAAGCCGATGCTGGTCTTGTTGAGCGCCTCGGCCCCCGCATTGGTGGTCATGATGATGATCACGTTGCGGAAATCCGCCTTGCGGCCGTTGTTGTCGGTCAGCGTGCCATGGTCCATCACCTGCAGCAGCACGTTGAAGATGTCCGGATGCGCCTTCTCGATCTCGTCCAGCAGCAGCACCGCATACGGATGCTTGGTGATCGCCTCGGTCAAGAGACCGCCCTGGTCGAAGCCGACATAGCCCGGAGGCGCGCCGATCAGCCGGCTGACCGCGTGGCGTTCCATGTATTCGGACATGTCGAAGCGGATCAGTTCGATGCCCATGGTGTAGGCCAGCTGGCGCGCCACCTCGGTTTTGCCGACGCCGGTCGGGCCGGAGAACAGGAAGGAGCCGATCGGCTTCTGCGGGTTGCCCAGGCCGGCGCGCGCCATCTTGATGGCCGCCGCCAGCGCGTCGATCGCCTTGTCCTGGCCGAACACCACGTTCTTGAGGTCGCGGTCGAGCGTCTTGAGCGCGTTGCGGTCGTCGCTCGACACGTTCTTGGGCGGGATGCGGGCGATCTTGGCCACGATCTCCTCGACCTCGCCCTTGCCGATGGTCTTCTTCTGCCGCGACTTGGGCAGGATCTTCTGCGCCGCGCCGGCCTCGTCGATCACGTCGATCGCCTTGTCGGGCAGGTGGCGGTCGTTGATGTACTTGGCCGACAGCTCGGCCGCGGTCGACAGCGCCGCCGCCGTGTACTTGACGCCGTGGTGCTCCTCGAAGCGGCTCTTGAGGCCCTTGAGGATCTCCACCGTCTGCTCGACGGTCGGCTCGTTCACGTCGATCTTCTGGAAGCGGCGGCTCAGCGCGTTGTCCTTCTCGAAGATGCCGCGGAACTCGGTGTAGGTGGTCGCGCCGATGCACTTGAGCGAACCGTTGCTCAGCGCGGGCTTGAGCAGGTTGGACGCGTCGAGCGTGCCGCCCGAGGCCGCGCCGGCGCCGACCACGGTGTGAATCTCGTCGATGAACAGGATCGCGTTGCGGTCCTCGCCCAGCTGCTTGATCACCGCCTTGAGGCGCTGCTCGAAATCGCCGCGGTACTTGGTGCCGGCCAGCAGCGCGCCCATGTCGAGCGCGTAGACGGTGGCATCGGCCAGGATATCGGGCACCTCGCCCTCGACGATGCGCTTGGCCAGGCCCTCGGCGATCGCGGTCTTGCCCACGCCGGCCTCGCCGACCAGCAGCGGGTTGTTCTTGCGGCGGCGGCACAGCACCTGGATCACGCGCTCGATCTCGGATTCGCGGCCGATCAGCGGATCGATGCGGCCCTGGCTCGCGGCGACGTTCAGATTCTGGGTGAAGTTCTCGAGCGCGCCGTGGCTCTGCGACTCGGCCTCGCCCTCCTGCTCGCCCTCGTGCTTGGGCGCGGACTGGCCGCCGTTCTGCGGCGACACCTTGCTGATGCCGTGCGAGATGAAGTTGACCACGTCGAGCCGGGTGATGCCCTGCTGGTGCAGGAAGTACACCGCGTGCGAGTCCTTCTCGCCGAAGATCGCCACCAGCACGTTGGCGCCGGTCACTTCCTTCTTGCCGGACGACTGCACGTGCAGGATCGCGCGCTGGATCACGCGCTGGAAGCCGATGGTCGGCTGGGTCTCGACCTCGTCGGTACCGGCCACCAGCGGAGTGTGCTCGGTCACGAAATCGGTCAGTTCGCGGCGCAGCTGCTCGATCTTGGCGCCGCAGGCGCGCAGCACCTCGGCTGCGCTCTGGTTGTCCAGCATTGCGAGCAGCAGATGCTCCACCGTGATGTATTCATGGCGCTTCTGCCTCGCCTCCACGAAAGCCGTGTGCAGGCTGACTTCGAGTTCCTGGGCAATCATCAGTTCTCCTCCATGACACATTGCAGCGGGTGCTGATGCTGCCGTGAAAAATCCATGACCTGGGCGACCTTGGTCGCCGCGACGTCCTTGGCGTATACGCCGCAAACGCCCTTCCCTTCCGTATGAACTTTGAGCATCACGCGGGTCGCCCGTTCATGGTCCATCGCGAAAAACTGCTGCAGTACGACGATGACGAATTCCATCGGGGTGAAGTCGTCGTTGAGCAGCAGCACCTTGTACATCGGCGGCGGTTTGACTCGGGTCGTTGACTTGGCGAGCTCGACGCCGTCGTTGTGCTGAATGGCCATATCGGGAAAGTGAGAAGAGCAGTTGCTACCGTAAGCTAATTTTGGTCCGCCGGGCCAGCATTTCAAGTGATGTATTTCTCCTACAAGCCGCGCGGCCGCCGCCACGGCAGGCTTGACGCCGCCGACGCCGCAGGGGTACAAGGCCAGCGTTTGGATTCAAGTTGGTAGCTAGTACGGGCTGTCCGGCTGTACGCGGTTGCGTAGGTACCTGAAGTGCCAGTCTTGCGAGCCTTGAACCACAACAACATAGTCAGCGGCTCGCCGCTTTCATTTACACGCATCCGCAGTGAGGAAACAACAAGATGGCAACCGGTACCGTCAAATGGTTCAACGACGCCAAGGGCTTCGGCTTCATCACCCCCGACGACGGCGGTGAGGACCTGTTCGCCCACTTCTCGGCGATCAACATGGCTGGCTTCAAGACCCTGAAGGAAGGCCAGAAGGTCTCCTTCGAAGTGACCCAGGGTCCGAAGGGCAAGCAGGCTTCGAACATCCAGAACGCCTAAGCGTTCCGAGATTCGAAAAAAGAAACCCCGCCTCGGCGGGGTTTCTTTTTGCCCGTAACCGGCGCGGCGGCCCGACGAACGGGCCGCTTCACCAGGTTACATGCGGCGATTACATGCGCTCGATCATCGCGTCGCCGAAGGCCGAGCACGACACCTCGTTCGCACCTTCCATCAGGCGGGCGAAGTCGTAGGTGACCTGCTTGTCGGCGATCGCCTTCTCCATCGAGCTGATGATCAGGTCGGCCGCTTCGGTCCAGCCGAGGTGGCGCAGCATCATTTCGGCCGACAGGATCAGCGAGCCGGGGTTGACCTTGTCCTGGCCGGCGTACTTCGGTGCGGTGCCGTGGGTGGCTTCGAACATGGCCACCGAGTCGCTCAGGTTGGCGCCCGGGGCGATGCCGATGCCGCCGACCTGGGCGGCCAGCGCGTCGGAGATGTAGTCGCCGTTGAGGTTCAGCGTGGCCACCACGTCGTATTCGGCCGGACGCAGCAGGATCTGCTGCAGGAAGGCATCGGCGATCGCATCCTTGATGACGATGCCGTTGGGCAGCTTGAGCCACGGGCCGCCGTCGATCTCGACGCCGCCGAACTCGTTCTTGGCCAGCGCGTAGGCCCAGTCACGGAAGCCACCTTCGGTGAACTTCATGATGTTGCCCTTGTGGACGATGGTCACGCTCTTGCGGCCATTGTCGATCGCGTACTGGATCGCCTTGCGCACCAGGCGCTCGGTGCCGTCCTTGGAAACCGGCTTGATGCCGATGCCCGAGGTGGCCGGGAAGCGAATCTTCTTGACGCCCATCTCGTTCTGCAGGAAACCGATCACCTTCTTGGCGCCTTCGGATTCCGACGCCCACTCGATGCCGGCGTAGATGTCCTCGGTGTTCTCGCGGAAGATCACCATGTCGGTCAGGTCGGGCCGCTTCAGCGGCGAGGGCACGCCCTGGAAGTAGCGCACCGGGCGCAGGCAGACGTAGAGGTCCAGTTCCTGGCGCAGCGCGACGTTGAGCGAGCGGATGCCGCCACCGACCGGCGTGGTCATCGGCCCCTTGATCGACACCACGTAGTCCTTCAGCGCGGCCATCGTCTCTTCGGGCAGCCACACGTCGGAGCCGTACACCTTGGTCGACTTCTCGCCGGCGTAGATCTCCATCCAGTGGATCTGCTTCTGGCCGCCGTAGGCCTTGGCCACGGCTGCGTCGACGACCTTCTTCATCACCGGGGTGATGTCGATGCCGATGCCGTCGCCTTCGATGAACGGGATGATGGGCTGGTCGGGAATCGGCTGGCCGGGGATGATCTTCTGGCCGGAAGCCGGAACCGTGATGTGCGATTGAGTGCTCATGCCTGCTCCGTGAGTGTGCTTGGGGGTAGTGGGACATGGGCCGCGGATGGCGGCCGCTGGTTCGATTTTTGAAACGACGCCGCGGATGATTGGCGCAGTAAGCTTGTTATTATCGGGCAAAACCCCGTCCTACCGCCAGTTTGGCCGACGTTCGATGCCCGAGATCATCCTCTTCAACAAGCCCTACGGCGTGATCACGCAGTTCTCCGATCACCCGCTCCATCCCACGCTGTCGAACCACATCGACGCGCCCGGCTTTTACCCGGCCGGCCGGCTCGACACCGATTCGGAAGGGCTGCTGCTCCTGACCGACGACGGCCGCCTGCAGGCGCGCATCGCCGATCCTCAGCACAAGCTGCCCAAGACCTACTGGGTGCAGGTCGAGGGCCGGCCGTCGGAAGAGGCGCTGGCCGCGCTGCGGCGCGGCGTCGATCTCGGCGACTTCGTCACCCGGCCAGCCGAAGCCGCCTTGATCGACCCGCCCGAGATCTGGCCGCGCCAGCCGCCGATCCGGGTACGCAAGTTCATTCCCGACAGCTGGATCGCACTGACCATCCGCGAGGGCAAGAACCGCCAGGTGCGCCGCATGACGGCCAAGGTCGGCTGCCCGACGCTGCGGCTGATCCGGGTCAGCATCGGCGACTGGACGCTCGACGGCCTGGCCAGCGGCCAGTGGCGGCGCGAGACGGTCGATCCGGCGGCGCTGGCCGTCCCCCGCAACACCTTCCGCAAGAGGCCCTGATGCTGATTCCGACCGGACAACACCCGAAGGCCCTGGCCATCGCCCAGGCGCTGATCGAGGGTTTCGACCGCCACTACACGATCTTCCGCGAGGTCAGCCGGGCCGCCAAGGAGCGCTTCGAGGCCGCCGACTGGCACACCGTGCAGCGCGCCTCCAAGGAGCGGATCCGCTTCTACGACGAGCGCGTCGACGAGTGCGTGGCGCGGCTGCACGACGAATTCCACGCCGACTGGCTCGACGACGACATCTGGCAGCAGGCCAAGCTGCTGTTCATCGGCATGCTGGTCAACCACAAGCAGCCCGAGCTGGCCGAGACCTTCTTCAACTCGGTGTGCTGCAAGATCCTGCACCGTAACTACTTCCACAACGATTTCATCTTCGTGCGGCCGGCCGTCTCGACCGAGTACATCGAGTCCGATCCGCCGACCTACCGCAGCTACTACCCGCGCCTCGGCGGCTTCGTGCCCACGCTCAAGCGGGTGATCGGCGACTTCGGCTGGAAGATCGGCTTCGCCGACCTCGACCGCGACGTCGGCCACCTGGTCGCCGCGGTGCGCGAACACCTCGGCGGCAGCTGGCCCGAGCCCGAGGTGAATTTCCAGATCCAGGTGCTGTCGAGCGCCTTCTACCGCAACAAGGCCGCCTACATCATCGGCAAGGCGGTGAACGGCAGCCAGGAATTCCCCTTCGCCATCCCGGTGCTGCACGACGAGGCCGGCCGACTGCGGCTCGACACCATCCTGCTCGAGCCGGCGCGCATCGCCGTGCTGTTCTCGCTGAACCGCGCCTACTTCATGGTCGACATGGCCTCGCCCTCGGGCTACGTCGGCTTCCTGCGCTCGATGCTGCCGTTCAAGCCCAAGGCCGAGCTCTACACCATGCTGGGCCTCGCCAAGCAGGGCAAGACGGTGTTCTACCGCGACCTGATGCACCACCTGCGCCACTCGCGCGACGACTTCATGGTGGCGCCCGGCATCCGCGGCCTGGTGATGCTGGTGTTCACGCTGCCGTCCTTCCCCTACGTGTTCAAGCTGATCAAGGACGAGATCGCGCCGACCAAGGACGTGACCAAGGAGATCGTGCGCGACAAGTATCTGCTGGTGAAGCAGCACGACCGGGTCGGCCGCATGGCCGATACGCTGGAGTTCAGCAACGTGGCGCTGCCCAAGCAGCGCTTCACCGAGGAACTGCTGGACGAACTGCGCCGGCTGGCGCCGAGCCTGCTGGAGGAAGACGGCGACGAGGTGGTGATCCGCCACCTCTACATCGAGCGGCGGATGGAACCGCTGAACCTGTTCCTCAACCGCGCCACGCCCGAGCAGCTCGAACGCGCGGTGATCGACTACGGCAACGCCATCCGCGAGCTGGCGACCGCCAACATCTTCCCCGGCGACATGCTGTTCAAGAACTTCGGCATCACCCGCTACGGCCGCGTCGTGTTCTACGACTACGACGAGATCGAGTACATGACCGACTGCAATTTCCGCGAGATCCCCGAGGCGCCGACGCCCGAGATGGAGATGGCCAGCGAGCCGTGGTACCCGGTCGCGCGCAACGACGTGTTCCCCGAGGAATTCGCCCGCTTCCTGCTCGGCCCGACCGAGATCCGCCGGGTGTTCCTGCAGCATCACCGCGACCTGCTCGACGCGCGCTTCTGGCGCGCTCGGCAGGAGCGCATCCGCGGCGGCCACGTCGAGGATTTCTTCCCCTACCCGGCCGAACTGCGCTTCGCCGCCCGCTTCCCGGCGGCGAAGACCTGACCGTCTCCACGCCTCCCGGCGGCAGGAATGCGAACGGCCCGCTCGAAGCGGGCCGTTTTGCCGTCGCAAGGGCCGCTGGGCGGCTCCAGGCGGCCTCAGCGGCGTACCGGTGCGACGGTGGGTGCGGCCACCGCCGGCGCGGCGCCCTGGGCCCAGTAAAGGCCGCAGAAGATGATGGCCAGGCCGAGCACGTGATAGGCCGCCAGCTGTTCGCCGAGGAAGATGCCGGCGCCGACCGCGCCGAAGGCCGGGATCAGGTGCAGGAAGCCGGCCGCGCGGGTCGGGCCCATGGCGGACACGGCGCGCATATAGGCGATCAGCGCGAACACCGAGGGGAACAGGCCGAGGTAGAGCACGCTCAGGCCATTGGCCGCGCTGGCGGCCGGCAGGCCGACTTCCATCACTTCCCAGGCCAGGAAGGGCAGCAGCATGACCAGGCCGACGGCGATGGTCACCGCCAGCACGGCGAAGCGGTCGAGGCTGTCGCGGATGCCGCGCAGCATCAGCGTGTAGACCGACCAGCAAGCCAGGCCGCCGACCACCCAGGCGTCGCCGCCGTTGAAGTCGAGCGTCAGCAGGTGGCCGAGCTGGCCATGGCAGATGATCAGCAGCACGCCCATCAGCGAGCCGGCCACGCCGGCCCATTCGCGGCCGGCCAGCGGTTTGCGCCAGACGGCCCAGGCCAGCAGCATCACCATCAGCGGCACCAGCGCGTTGAACAGCACGGCATTGGTGGCGTTGGTGTGGTGCAGGCCGATGTAGATCAGGGTATTCGAGGCGGCGATGCCGTAGGCGCCGAGCCAGAGCAGGCGGCGGCGGGCGCGCCACAGCTGGGCGCGCTGGGCCATGATGCGCGGCCAGGCGATCGGCAGCAGCGCGAGCAGGGCGACCAGCCAGCGGCCGAAGGCCAGCGTCACGGGGGCGATCTCGGCGTGCATGGCACGCGCCAGGATGAAGTTGCCGGCCCAGCAGAGGGTGGCGAAGACGAGCAGGACGTAAGGCATTGCCGCGGCGGACGGCAACAGGCGACGGAACATGAAGCGACCTCGGGTAGAGGATTCAGGCGGCCCCGGCGCTTGTGGCGCCACGGGGAACATCGATCGACGCCGGCCCCGGTGAGGGCGCGGCGCGATACTGCGGCGCAGATGAAGGGCTCATCCACGCAAGGTCGCGAATTCTATAGGAATTCAGCCTGGCCGGCCGGTGAATTTGTGCACCGCAACAGTGCAGGAAAACCCTTGATTCCCCGCCGGACAGGCCGCGCAGCGACACCCTGCATGCAGCGTAATCGGAATGAGAACGGCAACGAGCTCATCGCCAACAGGCTCAATAACCCACTGACGAGCGCCAGCGAGGCCCCCTCGCGGCGGCGAGGGCGGGGTGTCGGATTCGATCAGGGTAAGGCGGGCGGTTCAGCCAGATCGGCCCTGGAGCGCCTGGCGGAGCCGGGCGCCTGCACGGCGCGCCGCGCAGGCGCGAAGCCCATTCGAGCCAGGCCCTACAGCCAGCGGCGGCGCCAGAAGAACAGCCCCATCACGCAGGCGATGGCGGCCATCAATCCGAGCGAGGCGAAATAGCCGTAGTGCCATTTCAGCTCGGGCATGTACTCGAAATTCATGCCGTAGACGCCAGCCACGAAGGTGAGCGGCATGAAGATGGTGGCGATCACCGTGAGGAAGCGCATCTCCCGGTTCAACCGGTTGCCCTGGTTGGACATGTAGAAGTCGGTCAGGCCGCCGACCAGGTCGCGCAGCATCTCCTGCGCCTCGATCAGGTGTACCGCGTGGTCGTAGACGTCGCGCAGGTAAAGCTGGGTCTCGGCGCCGAAATAGTCGGCATCGTCGCGCTGCAGGCCGTTCAGCACCTCGCGCAGCGGCCACAGCGCACGCCGCAGGTAGAGCATCTCGCGCCGGATCGCATGGACGCGGGTCAGGATCTCCGGATCGCTGCGCGCCATCACCATGTCCTCGAGCGCTTCGATGCGCTCGCCCAAGGCCTCCAGCACGCCGAAGTAGCGGTCGACGATCTTGTCCAGCAGCGCATAGACCAGGTAGTCGGCGCCGAGCTTGCGCACCTGGCCGGCGCCCTTGCGCAGCCGCTCGCGCAGTTCGGCGAAGGTGCCGGTCGGGTACTCCTGGAAAGTCAGCACCCAGCCGCGGCCGAGCACGATCGAGATCTGCTCGGTCACCAGGCAGTCGCCCGCCTCGTCGTAGCGCGCCAGCTTGGCCACGATGTAGAGGTAGTGCTCGTAGGTCTCGACCTTGGTGCGCTGGGAGGTATTGAGGATGTCCTCGAGCGTCAGCGGATGCAGCCGGAAGCGGCGGCCGACCTCGCGCAAGAGCTCGACGTCGCCCAGGCCGTGAACGTTGAGCCACATGATCGGGAAGGTCGGCTGGAAGCCCTCGCCCTGCGCCAGCGAGGTGAAGCGGGTTTCCTTCAGGTCGGCGTCGCCGGGGCCGTATTCGATCAGCGTGGCCAGCGTCTCGCCGGCGTACTCGAGCTGCCCGGGCGGTTTGCCGGCCTTGGTCGAGACGCCGGCCATGAGCCTGCGCTTGCGCGCCATGCGTTCAGCTCCAGTGCTGGAAGTTGGGCGACAGCGCCAGCAGCATGCCGGCCTCGCGCCAGGTTTCGGCCTCCTGCAGCAGCGCCATGTGGGTCAGCGGATTGTTCATCAGCCAGTCGTCCGGCACGCTGAGCGCGAAGCCGCCGCGCGCCGAGCTCAGCTTGATCGGCGGCAGTTCGCTGTCGATCCGGTTGCGGCAGCACAGCACCGCCAGCCGCAGCGACAGCACGCGGGCCCAGCGCTCGACGGTCAGGCCGGCGCTCAGCATCTTCTTGAGCCCGCCCTTGTGGCCGAGCACCAGCAGCGCCACGCGCGCCTGCTCGTGGCTGGAGAAGCCCGGCATGTCGGCGTGCTGCAGGATGTAGGCCGAGTGCTTGTGGTAGTTCGAGTGCGATACCGACAGGCCGATCTCGTGCAGCCGCGCGGCCCAGATCAGGAGGTTGAGGTCGAGCTCCGGATCGATGCCGAGGCTGATGGCCAGCTGGCGGAAGAAATGCTCGGCCAGCGTGGCCACGCGCGCCTGCTGGCCGAGGTCGACGTGGTAGCGGCGCTTGAACTGCGCCACCGTGACCTCGCGCAGGTCGCGCTGGTGCTGGCGGCCGATCAGGTCGTACAGCACGCCGTCGCGCAGCGCGCCGAGCGTGATGCTCATCTTCTCGATGCCGAGCTCGGCGAATACCGCGGCCATGATGGCGAAGCCGCCCGGCAGCACCGGCCGCCGGTCGGGCCGCAGGCCGGTGAGCTGGACGGTGTCGATGTGGCCGGCCTTGAGCATGATGTTGCGCAGCTTTTCGAGCCCGTCGCGGGTGATGCCGCCGCCCGACAGGTCGTTGAGCTCCATGATGTCGCTGAGCGAGCGCGCGGTGCCCGAGGTGCCGATGGCGACCTGCCAGTGCTCGTGGCCGAAGTCGTGGATGATGGCCTGCAGCTCGCTGCGCGCGGCCAGCTCGGCGTCGCGGAAACCCTGGCGGGTCAGCTTGCCGTCCGGGAAGTAGCGCAGGCTGTAGCTGACGCAGCCCATCAGCAGGCTTTCGGTCTTCAGCGGCTTGAACTGCTGGCCGACGATGAACTCGGTCGAGCCGCCGCCGATGTCGACCACCAGCCGTTTTTCCTTGCCGGCCGGCAGCGAATGGGCGGCGCCGAGATAGATCAGGCGCGCCTCTTCGCGGCCGGCGATCACCTCGATCGGGAAGCCGAGCGCCGCCTCGGCGCGCGGCAGGAAATCGGCCGCGTTGCGCGCCACCCGCAACGTATTGGTGGCCACCGCCCGCACCTGCTCGGCCGGCATGCCGCGCAGCCGCTCGCCGAAGCGCGCCAGGGCCGCCAGCGCACGCTGCTGGCCTTTCTCGTCCAGGTTGCCGTGCGCGTCGAGCGCGCCGGCGAAGCGGACCGTGTCCTTCAGCGCATCGAGCGGGTAGATCTGGTCGTCGACCACCCGGGCGACCTGCAGGCGGAAGCTGTTGGAGCCGAGATCGACGGCGGCGATGGTGTGCGGAGGGGTCATGAGTTCTGGTTCTTGTGGCCGGCGGGCGATGTGGGATTGTCGGAAGCGGTGCAGCAAAAGACAAGCCCCGCGCATGGGCACGGGGCTCGGGGACCGCGGAGGCGGGAGATCAGCCGGCCTGCTTCTCGATCTCTTCCACCGGGTTGTGGCGCACGTCGATGCCCTTGACCAGGTAGACCACGTACTCGGCGATGTTCTTGGCATGGTCGCCGACGCGTTCGATCGCCTTGGCGATCTCGATGATCTCGAGCGCCAGCGTGATGGTGCGCGGGTCTTCCATCATGTAGGTGATTAGCTGGCGCTGGATCGCCTTGAATTCCTCGTCGAGGCGCAGATCCTCGCGGGCGACCTGGCCGGCCACGGTCGGATCGAGCCGGGCGAAGCCGTCGAGCGCGGTGCGCAGCATGTTCAGCGCGATGCCCGACTGGTAGCCGAGGTCGGACATGCGCGGCACGTTGACGCGGCCGCCGGCGTAGATCAGCTTGGCGCGGTTGGCGATCTTGGCGGCCTTGTCGCCGATGCGCTCGAGGTCGTTCACCACCTTGATCACGGTCAGCACCATGCGCAGGTCGCTGGCGGCCGGCTGGCGGCGGGCGATGATGTGCATGCAGTCGTCGTCGATCTCGACGTGCAGCGCGTTCACCTGGTTCTCGGTTTGCAGTACCTTGGCGATCAGATCCACGTCGCCGCCTTCGAGCGCCTTCATCGCGTCGCGGAACTGCTCTTCGACCATCCCGGCCATGCCGAGGATCTTGCCGCGCACCGATTCGAGTTCGGTATCGAACTGCTTCGAAATATGTTCGGACATCGTTCCTATCCCTCGTCTTCACGTGGCCGAGCTCCGGCCACGTACCAAGCTTGGCATGGGCTCCCGCCCACGCCAAAAGAAATTTCCGTGACAGGCGGATCCGGGCCGCCTCCGGCCGCCCGGGACACGACCCTAGCGATAGGTCTCGACGCCGTGCTCGGTGCCCAGCAGCAGCACGTCGGCGCGGCGGCGCGCGAACAGGCCGTTGGTGACCACGCCGACGATCTGGTTGATCTCGCCCTCGAGCTTGCCCGGCTCGACGATGCTCATGCCGTGCACGTCGAGGATCACGTTGCCGTTGTCGGTCAGCACGCCTTCGCGGTAGACCGGCCGGCCGCCCAGCTGCACCAGTTCGCGCGCGACGTGGCTGCGCGCCATCGGGATCACCTCGACCGGCAGCGGGAAGCGGCCGAGCGTCTCGACCCGCTTGGTGTAGTCGGCGATGCAGACGAACTGTTCGGCCACCGCCGCGACGATCTTCTCGCGCGTCAGCGCGGCGCCGCCGCCCTTGATGGCGTGCAGGTAGTGGTTGATCTCGTCGGCGCCGTCGACGTAGACCGGCAGCCGGTCGATCGCATTGAGGTCGTAGACCGGGATGCCGTGCGACTTGAGCCGCGCGGCGGATGCCTCGGAGCTGGCGACGGCGCCGTCGATGCGTCCCTTGATCTCGGCCAGCGCGTCGATGAAATGGTTGGCGGTGGAACCGGTACCGACCCCCACGATGCAGTTGTCGGGAACGTAGGCAATGGCGGCGCGGGCGGCGGCGCGCTTCATCTCGTCGAGGGTCATGGCAATCTCCGTGCGAACCTGCGGTAACTGGACAAAGGCGCCATGGTACCGAATCAGCGCCAGTCTTTCAGACCATAGCGCGCCAGCAGCGTGCGCAACCGGCCGTCACGGCGCATGGCGGCCACGCCGTCCGACAACTGCCGCGCATAGTCGGCCGATTTCGGATCCTTCGGCGAAAAGGCGATGTAGAGCGTATCGGCGCGCGCGGCGCAGCCGGCCTGGCGCGGCCGCTGCGAACCGGGCAGCCGCAGCGTCCAGTCGAGCACCGGCTCGTATTCGACCAGCGCGGTGATGCGTTCGGCGCGCAGCTTGTCGAGATTGAGCCGCAGCGCGTCCTCGCCGGCCACCGGGTCGAGCCGGGCGCCGCTCTGCTTGAGCGCGGCCTCGACTTCGTCGCCGTAGTTGTAGGCATGCACCGTGCCGATGCGCTGGCCGACCAGGCTGGCTATGCCGTCGTAGCTCCAGCTGGCGCCGGCCTTGGTGTAGAAGCAGACCCGCGCCTCGCCCTGCGGCTCGGCCGGGAAGAACCAGCTGGCGCGCTTGGGCAGCCGCAGCACACCGACGAAGCCGCTGGCCTGGCCGCTGGCGACCGACTGCTCGGCGCGAGCGAACGGCTGCACCTCGTAGTCGACCTTGTGGCCCAGCGGCTCGAACACCGCGCGCGCCAGCTCGATCATGTAGCCGGGCCGGTCGCTGTCGGGCTGGCAGGCGAACGGGCACCACGGGTCGGTCACCAGCTTGAGCGTGTCGGCCCGGCCAGGCACGGCGGCGAGACACACGAGCAGCAGGACGGACTGCAGGCGGCGCATGGCTCAGTGCGTCCCCAACTGGCGCACGAAAGTCTCGATGCCGGCCAGCAGCATCTCGATCGCGATAGCGGTCAGGATCAGGCCCATCAGGCGCTCGAACGCCATGGTGACCTGCTCGCCGAGGAAGTTGGCGATCTTCTCGGCGAAGCCGAGCACCACGGCCGAGACCAGCATGGCCACCGTCAGCGCGCCGATCCACTCCCACATGCGGTGCGGCTCGCGGCTGACCAGCAGCAGCACCGTCGCGATGGCCGACGGGCCGGCGATGAAGGGAATCGCCAGCGGCACCAGGAAGGGCTCGCCCTTGACTTGGTGGGCGAAGGCGCCTTCAGGGTGCGGGAAGATCATCTTCAGCGCGATCAGGAACAGGATCACGCCGCCGGCGATGCCGAGCGAGGTCTCGGTCAGGTGCATCACCTCGAGCACCTTGCTGCCGAAGAACAGGAAGAACAGCAGGATGGCGAAGGCGAGGAAGACCTCGCGGATGATGATGCGCCGCCGCCGCGCCGGATCGACCTGACGCAACAGGCCGATGAACAGCGGGATGTTGCCGAGCGGATCGGTGACCAGGATCAGGAGGACGGTGGCGGAGATGAAGGATGAGGATTCCATGGCATCCAGCATAGTTCGAAATGGCGAACCCCGCGGGCAACGAAGCGACGCGGGGGCTCGGGAGGCGACGAGACGGCTTAGAGCGCGGCGACGATCTTGATCTCGACACGATACTCGGGCGAGGCCAGCCGCGATTCCACCGTGGCACGCGCCGGCGTGTTGCCCTGCGGCACCCAGGCGGACCAGGCTTCGTTCATCGCGTCGTAGTCGTTGATGTCGGCCAGCCAGATCTGGGCGGTCAGGATCTTGGTCTTGTCGCTGCCGACTTCGCCGAGCAGGCGGTCGATCATGCCGAGGATCTCGACCGTCTGTTCCTTGGCGCCCTGCTTGAGGCTGGCTTCGGCGACCTGGCCGGCCAGGTAGACGGTGTTGTTGTGGACGACGATCTCGGACAGGCGCGGGCCGACGTGGTAACGCTGAATGGACATACGGTTTCCTCAAAGACAAAGGGCGGCCGTGCGGCCGCCCGACCAGGCAAAGCGCGATTATGCCAGCGCGACGCCGCGCAGACGCAGCGAAAACTCGCGCAGCGATTCGATGCCGCTGGTTTCGGCGCGCGCGCACCAGTCCTGCAGCTGCTTGAGCAGCTGTTCCTTGGACGACGACGAACGCTCCCACAGCGAGGTCAGTTCCTGGCGCATGCGGTAGACGGTCTCGAGCACCTTGGATTCGGCCAGCAGCGCATCGAGGCGCACCTGCTCGTGCTGCGGCGTGTCCTTGCGATCCTGCTTGAGCCAGCGCTTCATCGCGCGGGTCGGGTTGACCTGGACGTGCGGCAGATGCGGCGCGCGGGCACGCAGACCGTCGATCTCGGCCGCCACCGTGGCCTTGAACTGGCGCGCATAGGCGGCGGCGATCTCGTAGCGGTTGGCGATGATGGCCTGCAGCGTGTCGAAGTCGACCTGCGGCTTGGGCGATACCGCGCGCACGGTCGGCGCGACGCGGCGCACCTTGGCCAGGCTCAGCGTTTCGAGCGTGCGGATGTAGAACCAGCCGATGTCGAATTCCCACCACTTGTTGGACAGCTTGGCCGAGGTGCCGAAGGTGTGGTGATTGTTGTGCAGCTCTTCGCCGCCGATCAGGATGCCCCACGGCACGATGTTGCGCGACGCGTCCTCGTTCTCGAAATTGCGGTAGCCCCAGAAGTGGCCGATGCCGTTGATGATGCCGGCCGCGGTGACCGGGATCCAGATCATCTGCACCGCCCACATCCAGATGCCGTTGGCACCGAACAGCAGCAGGTCGATGATGGCCATCAGGGTCACGCCCCACACGCTGTGCTTGGTGTAGAGGTTGCGTTCGATCCAGTCGTCCGGCGTGCCGTGGCCGAACTTCTCCAGCGTCTCGGCGTTCTTCGACTCGGCGCGGTACAGCTCCGAGCCTTCGAGCAGCACCTTCTTGATGCCGAGCACCTGCGGGCTGTGCGGATCTTCGGCGGTCTCGCACTTGGCGTGGTGCTTGCGGTGGATCGCCGCCCACTCCTTGGTCACCATGCCGGTGGTCAGCCACAGCCAGAAGCGGAAGAAGTGACTCGGGATCGGGTGCAGGTCCAGCGCGCGGTGCGCTTGGTGGCGGTGCAGGAAGATCGTCACCGAGGCGATGGTGATGTGGGTGAGCACCAGCGCGACGACGATATAACCCCACCAGGGCAGATCGATCAGGCCGTTGAGCCAGGAGAGCATGTAAAAGTCCTTGAGAAAAGGAAAACGAACGGGCGCGATTCTACGGCAAATCAATCACCTAGCGCGCGCTCGAAGTTTGATTACCGTCAAGCGGCGGTCGATCGGCCGGAGAGACGATTCGAAGATCGCGCTGGGGGTAGGGAATTTCAATCCCGTGCGCTTCGAATGCCTTCCATATTTTCAGATTGAGGCTCGAGGTAAGGCCCAAGGTTCCTTCGCTGGCATCGGCGATCCAGAAGGCCAGCTCCAGGTCGATGCCGCTTTCGCCGAAACCCTTCACGAAGGCGCGCGCAGGCGGCTCGGCCAGGATGCGCGGCTCGCCCTCGGTGGCCGCCACCAGGAGCGCCATCGCCTGCTCGAGGTCGGTGCCGTAGGCCACCTGCACCGGCATCGGGATGCGGAACAGCGTGTCCGAGTGCGACAGGTTCAGCACCGTCGACGTGATCAAGGCCTCGTTCGGAATGATCGCCTCGCCGCCGTCGCCCATCTTGAGCACCACGTAGCGCGCAGTGATGCGGGTGATCAGGCCTCGCCGATTGTCGATGCTGACCAGGTCGCCGATGCGGATCGAACCGTCGAGCAGGATGATGAAGCCCGATACGTAGTTACTGGCGATCTTCTGGAGGCCGAAGCCGAGGCCGACACCGAGCGCGCCGCCGAATACCGACAGCACGGTCAGGTCGATCCCGACCAGCGGCAGTGCGACCATCACGCCGAGCACCACCAGCACCGTCCGCACGATCTTGGTGATCACGACCCGCAGGCTCAGGTCCAGCGTCTTGGCCGCCATCACGCGCTGCTCGAACAGGCGGCCCAGCCACATCGCCAGGAGCAGCGTGACCATCACCGACAACAGGCCGTTGATGACCGTCAGCACCGAGACGCGCTGCTTGCCCAGGTTGAAGGCGAGGCCGTCGAGCAGGGCCTGCAGCTCGGGCAGCACGCCGGTGATGTGCAGCGCGAACAGCAGCCAGATCAGCAGGGCGACCGGCAGGAGCGCGCGCTTCACCCATTCGGACTGGATGAACACCTCCTGCAGCAGGTAGACCACCGTGCGCGCCAGGACCATGGCCGACAGCAGGCTGGCCGCAAGCCGCAGCAGGGCGATGTTGTGCCCGGTCCGCCACAGCACCGTGGCCACTTCGACCGATAGCCAGAACATCAGCGGGAACAGCACCCGGGCGATGCCTTCGGAACTGAAGCGCCAATGCGTGCTGCCGGCCTCGCGCAATTTGGGCCGCAGGGCGCGGCTGAGCAGCCAGGCCAGGATGCCGCAGCCCAGGAGGACCGCGATCTGCATCAGCAGCGCGGGCTGGGTCGGCCCCAGTTGCTGGAATTCGTCGAGGAAGTCGTAGAGCGGCGTCGGCCGCATGCTGGCAGTCATCGCGCCTTACTCCGACGCGCGAATCTTGCGCAGGGTCGCCGTGGTCGAGGTGTCGAACAGGAAGGGGATCGAATGGACCTGGCCGCCGCGAGCCAATACTTCGGTGCTGCCGACGATCTTGTCGATACTCCAGTCGCCGCCCTTGACCAGCACGTCCGGCTGGATCGCCATGATCAGTTCATACGGCGTGTCGGCATCGAACCAGGTCACCAGATCGACCGCCGACAAGGCCGCCATCACGGCGGCGCGATGCGTGAGCGGATTGATCGGCCTGTCGTCGCCCTTGCCCTGGCGCCGCACCGAGTCGTCGGTATTGAGCGCGACCACCATCGCCGCGCCGAGCGCACGCGCCTGGGCCAGATAGGTGACGTGGCCGCGGTGCAGGATGTCGAAGCAGCCGTTGGTGAACACCAGCGGGCGCGGCAGGGCGGCGATACGTTCGGCCAGCTCGGCCGGCGGACAGATCTTGGATTCGAAGTCGGGCAGGGAATAGGAGGGCATGCGCAATTTTCAGCTCGGCGCCAGCCCTTCTCCGCTGCGCGCAGCCAGTTGCCGCTGCAGTTCCTTGCGATAGAGATTGAGCTGACTGACGGTTTCGAAGGTACGGTCGAACAGGCTCGACAGGTTGCGCAGGATACCGCCAACGACACGCGCTTCCCAGTCCCGATCGAAGTGGATCTGGTGATCGAGCCAGCGCTCGAGCCAGCTCGGATCCGGCAGCCGGCTCTGGATGGTGTCGTTGGGGAACAGGCCCTGGTTCACGTGCAGATTGGTCGGATGCAGCGGCTTGCCCGATTTCCCGCTCGAGGCCATCAGGATGCCGATCTTGGCGAAGGCCAGCTTGGCCTCGTCGCCGACTTTCTCCACCGCGCGCCGCATGTACTTGAGATAGGCGCCACCGTGGCGCGCCTCGTCCTGCGACAGGGTCTTGTAGATGTGCTTGATCACCGGCTCGGTATGCCATTCCGAGGCGCGGCGGTACCACTGGGTCAGTCGCACTTCGCCGCAGAAATGCAGCATCAGCGTCTCGAGCACCGGCGCGGGATCGAACTCGAAGCGCACAGCGTGCAGCTCTTGCTCGGTCGGCGCCAGATCGGGACGGAAGCGGCGCAGGTATTCCATCAGCACCAGGGCGTGCTTCTGCTCTTCGTAGAACCAGACCGACATGAAGGCCGAGAAGTCACTGTCGTCGCGGTTGTCGCGCAGGAACATCTCGGTGGCCGGCAGCGCCGACCATTCGGTGATCGCGTTGAGCTTGATGGTCTGCGCTTGCTCGTCGCTCAACTGCTCGGCGGCGAAGGCATGCCAGGGAATATCGTCCTGCATGCTCCAGCGAGCCTTCTCCAGCGATGCAAACAACTCGGGATACAGCATGGCGCACTCCTCGGCTTGGGGTGAACAGAGCATACCCGAAAGGCTTGAGCGTCCATCCCGGCCACCTCACGCAACACAAATATTTCATGTGCCGGAAACAAACGACCGCACGGCACGTGTAGTTCGAATACGTGCACCGTTTAAGGTTCAAAAAGAAAAAAGCCCTGCACGATTTGTACAGGGCTTTCTTTTAACTTTACAAAGTATGCCGGAACCCGCGTTGAACAGATTCCAATCGGCAGCAACGCATATCTCAAAGCGTGAGCCGCAAAGCTACAAAGCAAAACGCCCCGAACATCAGTTCGGGGCGTTCTAGAGGGAGCCTGGCGATGACCTACTTTCACACGGGTATACCGCACTATCATCGGCGCGACGTCGTTTCACGGTCCTGTTCGAGATGGGAAGGCGTGGGTCCAACGTGCTATGGTCGCCAAGCATTAACTTGGGAGCCCGATCAACTCTCTGATCAGCACTCATATTCGTTCGGCCGGTATCTCACCAGCCTCACATGGAAGAAGTAACTCTTTAGGTTGACCGACTCGACCTCGCAAACCCTGCCCTCTCAGGCATCTTGGGTTATAGGATCAAGCCTCACGGGCAATTAGTATCGGTTAGCTTAACGCATTACTGCGCTTCCACACCCGACCTATCAACGTCCTGGTCTCGAACGACCCTTCAGGGGATCAAGTCCCCAGGGAAGTCTCATCTTAAGGCAAGTTTCGCGCTTAGATGCTTTCAGCGCTTATCTCTTCCGAACTTAGCTACCCGGCGATACGACTGGCGTCATAACCGGTACACCAGAGGTTCGTCCACTCCGGTCCTCTCGTACTAGGAGCAGCCCCCTTCAAACTTCCAACGCCCACTGCAGATAGGGACCAAACTGTCTCACGACGTTTTAAACCCAGCTCACGTACCACTTTAAATGGCGAACAGCCATACCCTTGGGACCGGCTACAGCCCCAGGATGTGATGAGCCGACATCGAGGTGCCAAACTCCCCGTCGATGTGAACTCTTGGGAGGAATCAGCCTGTTATCCCCGGCGTACCTTTTATCCGTTGAGCGATGGCCCTTCCATACAGAACCACCGGATCACTATGTCCTGCTTTCGCACCTGCTCGACTTGTCAGTCTCGCAGTCAAGCATCCTTATGCCATTGCACTATCAGTACGATTTCCGACCGTACCTAGGATACCTTCGAGCTCCTCCGTTACACTTTGGGAGGAGACCGCCCCAGTCAAACTGCCTACCATGCACGGTCCCCGATCCGGATGACGGACCTAGGTTAGAACCTCAAACACACCAGGCTGGTATTTCAACGTCGGCTCCACGAGAACTAGCGTCCCCGCTTCAAAGCCTCCCAGCTATCCTACACAAGTCTGTTCAAAGTCCAATGCAAAGCTACAGTAAAGGTGCACGGGGTCTTTCCGTCTAGCAGCGGGGAGATTGCATCTTCACAAACATTTCAACTTCGCTGAGTCTCGGGTGGAGACAGTGTGGCCATCGTTACGCCATTCGTGCGGGTCGGAACTTACCCGACAAGGAATTTCGCTACCTTAGGACCGTTATAGTTACGGCCGCCGTTTACTGGGGCTTCGATCAAGAGCTTGCACCCCATCACTTAACCTTCCAGCACCGGGCAGGCGTCACACCCTATACGTCCACTTTCGTGTTAGCAGAGTGCTGTGTTTTTAATAAACAGTCGCAGCCACCTTTTCACTGCAACCCCATCGGCCTTCGCCTGTACAGGCTACAACCTACCGGGGCACACCTTCTCCCGAAGTTACGGTGTCAATTTGCCGAGTTCCTTCACCCGAGTTCTCTCAAGCGCCTTAGAATTCTCATCCTACCCACCTGTGTCGGTTTGCGGTACGGTCAATCTGTAACTGAAGCTTAGCGGCTTTTCCTGGAAGCAGAGCATCAACCACTTCGTCTGCAAGCAGACTCGTCATCACGCCTCAGCTTAGTCTCGCGGATTTGCCTACGAGACACGCCTACACGCTTAAACCGGGACTTCCAACACCCGGCTGGCCTAGCTTTCTCCGTCCCCACATCGCATTACAGATTGGTACGGGAATATTAACCCGTTTCCCATCGACTACGCATTTCTGCCTCGCCTTAGGGGCCGACTCACCCTGCGCCGATGAACGTTGCGCAGGAAACCTTGGGTTTTCGGCGACAGGGACTTTCACCCTGTTTATCGCTACTCATGTCAGCATTCGCACTTCCGATACCTCCAGCAGACTTCACAATCCACCTTCGCAGGCCTACGGAACGCTCCTCTACCATATGCCTTACGG